>CAYNVP010000039.1:0-17224 GCA_964400665.1 uncultured Pirellulales bacterium
GGTAGTCGTGCCAGCCGGCGGGAGCGGGGACGTATTTACCGCCGAACCAAATATTGCCGGGTAGGATTCCTTCGAGCAGGCGTTTGTCGAGATAATACTGTTTGAGATAGCCGTTGGTGTTGATGAGTCCGACGACGGCCCTGATGCTTTCCGAAAGGGTTCCTCTGAGAATCAGGAAATCCTGATTTCCGGGCCCGGTTACTTTTCTGCCGCTGTGAGAGCGTACGTTTTCAGCGCCCCATCCGCCGCCGCCGACGGTAACGGCAGCTTCGACTATCATAGTATGGGGCAAAAGACGGTTATTTATAAGTGCACCGTCGGGGTTTGCGACGGGCCTGTAAACGTGTCTTGCGGCGGTTGAAGCGTCAGGAACGCCGGTAATGGCTGTGTTGGGCAGGCCAACTGTAGAGCTATTGGACAGGCCAGGGTCAGCGATTTTGACGACGCCCTGAGTAATGAGGCCGAGAACATTGGGATTGGTATCGGCGGGCAGACCAGACGTCGCGTCCCTGGCGCCATCGACAACGATGGAATCTGCTATCCAGATATTGCCTGAGGAGACGACGGTCATCTTTCCCTTTACGACCATATCGGTGAAGTCGGCGCTACCGATAATGACGTCACCATCGATAAAGATTTGGCCTCCCGGCTCGCTTTCTTTTGTGCCAAACTTTTGTTTGACATAGGTATTTTCGACGGGGACGACGAGCGGCGCCTGGTCACGAGGGGCGTAATGATATGCGTAGATGTCGTATTTCTGATAAGAGCTTCCGCCTGAGCCGGGGACTATTTTGTAGTCGTAGGTAGCGCCCGGATATCCCCGGATTGTGCAGTTGTTGGTTATGCGGACTTTTCCGACGCCGGCATCGACGAAGAATTCGAGCTGGACGGCATTTCGCGGTCTGTCGATATCTGCGGTGCCGAGCGGGGCAAACCTGAAGGAGGGGTCGGTGCTGTCGCGGAAGCGATTGACCTTGCTTTGGACGGCGGCTTCGTCGGTGATACGGACATTGGGCTGGTCGAAGTAAATTCCATCGTTAAAGAGCGACATAACAGAAGCATATTTGTCGAAGTCGGAGGACGTTTTTCTTGATTCGCCCATTTCGACTTTCTGTTCAAATCCGGGGGAGCCGGATATATAAATGTCTCTTTCGTCGGGGCTGTCCTTGAGATTATTGATGTGAAGAGGGACATCGATAATTTCGCCGTCGGCGAAATGAACGGGGACGGTGGAAGTAGAGCCGGTGGGAATACGGCACTTACCCATAACCCAGCCGGTGATTGCCTGGAGAAGAGTGACATCGACGACCCTGGAGCTGTTGCCGCTGGTGCCGGTAGAGATGATTCTGAAGACGGGTCTTGCACCGATATAATCCTCGAACTGGACCTCATAAGCGCAATCGCCGCTTTCAAATTCTATGGTTCCGGTGTTAGAACCATCCTGCAGAGCGCTGAGGATATCGGACTGCTGGCTCATCCAGAAGATGCCCTGCTCGTATCCGGCCTCTGCGGCTAACAAAGCAGCGGTTTCGCACTTTTTCCTGACGGCCTGCATTCGGACGCCGTAGCTGACCATCGTCAGACCCAAGGCAAGGGCCACCAATATGACGACCGCCACGATTACGAGTGGCAGGGCGAAGCCGTTGTGTTTCCGGGTTCGTTGTTCATTGTTCATAGTTCGCAGTCGGTTATTCATATTTCGCTATCCACATGCAAGACTCAGGGCCAAGTGTTTCGCATCAGGGTTGCGGCCGTAACGGTGGTTTCCGGCGAGCGGGGATTTCCAACGGGGTCATTAAGAGTGAAACTCATCCGGACGCAGCCCTTACCGTCGCCGGCGAGATTTCTGGTGGTATGGCTGAATTCAAGCGCCGAGACATTTTCGGCGAGCGTCATAGTGGTGATGAAGGGGCCTTCGAGTCTATTTCCTGAGGCATCGACGGCGCCTGGCGGGTAAGGGCCGAGGTCGAGCATAAGCTTGTCGCCGTCGAGGTAGAAGAGGGCGTATGCAGTGCCTGTAATCGACGTATTCATAATATCATCATTAAGGTCAGTATCCCAGTAATGAAACTCGACGGCCTGCCCGGTTACTACCTCTTCAGGGTCAGTCACGGGCAGGAGCCGTTCAAACTTGCCCCCCGATATTTCGTAAAGGGCATAATCCATCCTGTTGGATTTTCTGCCGAATGTTCCGAAGGTTATGGTGGTCGCCAGCGAATCGAGCTGCGATTTTGAATTTACATAATTGAATGCCCTTGTCCAGCTTCGCTGGCCGCTTACAATAAGCAAGCCGACTATCAGGACCACGATGATGGAAGCGGCCGTTGCGACGACGAGTTCAACAAGAGTGAATCCGCGTTTGTTCATTGTTCGTTGTTCATTGTTTATTGTGATAATCACTGGTCCTGCCTGACATAGGTAGTGAGATTGACTGCGGGGTCGTCACTATCCGGAAAACCGTAGCTCAGGTCTTTTCTCCAGCGGACGGAAACATCGATTCTGCGAAGTGTGACGCCGGCAAAGTCGTCCCTTGCGACGTCGCTGTAAGACATAGCGATAAACAGGGGCAGGCCGTCTATGACGGTCATATAATCGCCCCAAGCATCGCCCGGGGTGACTCCAAAGCCCATATCGAGGTCTTCGGGATTATAATCGGTCGAGCCGCCGGTACTTTTCCAGTCCTCCAGCAGTAGTTGTCCAGTGCGTGTGGCGGCAAGTTGTACCCTTGCGAAGCGAATATGATGCACGCAAAGATATTCATAACAAAGGGTGCCGAGAGAAGCGATGACGATGATTGCGACAGCCAGCATTACTTCAATGAGAGTCATTCCTCGTGGTTGTAATGCGTGGTTTGTGCGCACGGCGCACGACGCACGGCGCCGGACAGTTGAGTTTGTATTGCCTTGCTGCAACATAATACCCCCGTCATAAAAATTATAAATCAACGCGGCCGGATGCAAGGCCGAAACAGAACATTTTTATTAAAATTGACCTTAATAGTCGCCGAGGGCCGATAAAGTCATTGGTTTTTTAGTTTTGAGTTCTTCCCGCACGTATTTTTCAGGCCGCCGGTGGATTTAACAACAGGTCGTCTTTCTCTTCCGGCGCCTAAAATGTCGAGGGTTCTTATTTTGAAAATAGGTGCGAGATGAGTTAAAATGCCGGTATGCAGGAATTTTTGAACAAGATAATCTGCGGCGACTGTATAGAGGTGCTGGGCAGGGTATCCGAGCCGTTTGCGGACTTGATATTCGCCGACCCACCCTTCAACATCGGCTACAAATACGACAAGTATCACGACGAGGTCGCAAGCGACGAATATATCGCGTGGACACGGCAGTGGATGACGGCCTGCAAAAAGGTCCTCAAACCCAACGGCTCATTTTATATAGCGATAGGCGACGACTACGCGGCAAACGTGAAAATCATAGCCGACGAGCTTGGGCTTTTTATTCGGAACTGGCTCATCTGGCATTACACCTTCGGGCAGCAGACCAAAGACAAGTTCGCCCGTTCGCACACACACATTTTCTATTTAGTCAACGACAAGAAGAACTTTACTTTTAACGATTTTGCCGTTCGTGTGCCGTCCGACAGACAATTGATTTACGATGACAGACGTGCCAACCCCTTGGGCAAGATACCCGATGATGTATGGGAGGATTCACGACTGTGCGGAACATTCAGGGAGCGGGCCGGCTGGCACCCCTGCCAAATGCCGGAAAGTTTGCTTATGAGAATTATCGCCGTCAGCTCAAATACGGGTGATTGCGTGCTTGACCCGTTTATCGGCTCAGGCACAACGGCGGCGGCAGCAATGAAACTACAGCGAAATTACGTTGGGATTGAAATCTCGCAGGACTATGCCGAAAAGGCAAAACAAAGATTATCGCAACTGAAAAAAGTCAAAGTTAATGCGCTAAATGAAATGAAACGGCTCATACCAGACATAGGATTTTCCGCCAAGCAGATTATTTCTGACAAAAAACTGCTGGAGGTTTTTGCAAACCAGTTTACCATCCGAATGAACAGTCAAAAACGGTACAGCGCTGCGGAGATAGCAACGGCATTAAAGGATTTGGCTGATTGATAAAGGTAAGTATAAAAACGGTGTTGCGTGTCACTATATCCTACACGATATCCACGCTGGTTTGGCTTTGGCCAAGACTAAAAAAGGGTTTGCTGCTCTGTTTACCCTTTTTGGCCAGCGCTGTGATGCTGACGCTTGCGCAGGCGCCGATTGGGTGGTGGCCGTTGGCGTGGGTGGCTTATGTGCCGTTTATTGTTGCCTGCTCGCCGAAGTCATTCACCGCGGAGAACGCAGAGACCGCAGAGAAAAAAAATAAGATAAAGAAAAAGATTTCTGACGCCTTTTTTCTGTGTCTTGCCGCATACGTCGTCGGGGTGTTTTTCTGGCTGGGCAATATATACTGGATGAGTTTCGTCACGGTCGGGGGGTGGATTGCGTTTTGCCTTTATACTGCCCTGCTTTGGCCGATACTGGTAATATCACTGCGTTGGTGCAGGGCAAAACGGATACCTTTGGTTATCGCAGTGCCGATACTCATTGTCGGTATAGAACAATCGCAGGGATTTTTACTGGGCGGGTTTTACTGGCATCATCTCGCGTACAGCCAGTATGCAAACACAGCGTTGATACAGATAGCCGACATATTCGGTGCGGCGGGGGTATCGTTTCTGGTGGCAATGGTCAACGGGGCGATTGCCGAAATAATCAATTCGATTCTCGATGCTCGATACTCGATACGCGAAAAAACCGGCGGTTTAAAGCCCGCCCTGCGAACTGGGATAATATGGGGATTGCCCGTATGTGTAGCGGTTATAGGCGTAACTATTTACGGGAAGTGGCGGATAAATCAGACGGATAAATTCTTGACGGATGGGCCGATAGTGTCGGCGGTGCAGACGAACGTGCCGCAGTCGGTGAAGCAGTCGTTTGCGGCGGAGGAGCAGATTCTGGACGAACTGCTCGACGAGAACAAACAGTGCGTTTTAGCCGGTGCGAAACTTGTCGTCTGGCCCGAAACGATGGTTCAGGCGATATTAGAGCCGCAGGTCCTCCGTCTGCTGGACGGTTCTCATTCCTACAATCAATTCGACAAGCTAATCATGGAGCACGCCCGTGAAGGGGCCTATATACTCGTCGGGGCATACGGCGGCAGCCCTCGAATCGAGGAAAACTTCGATATCCGTATGGCACAAAAATACAACGCCGCGTTTCTCTATACACCCGACGGCAATCAATCACCGCAAAAGTACTACAAGATTCACCTGGTCCCCTTCGGCGAGGTGCTGCCCTTCGAGAACATACCCTTTATTCACGAGCTGCTGATAAAGATATCGCCGTACGATTTCGATTACACAATAGACCCCGGCAGGGAATTCACGGTTTTTGAAATGCGAACGCCGGATTCAAATGACACATACAGATTCAGCACAATGATTTGCTATGAGGACGCCGTAGCCGGTATTACGAGGCGATTCGTGCTGGACAAGGAGGGAAACAAACGAATCGACTGGCTTGTCAATATCAGCAACGACGGCTGGTTTGTCAGATTCAAAAATGACAAGGTGTTTGCGAGCACGGAGCTTGCCCAGCACACAGCGATATGCGTATTTCGGGCGGTGGAGAATCGCGTTGCTATCCTGCGAAGCGTAAACACAGGGATAAGCTGTATGATTGACTCACTGGGGCGAGTCAAAGACGGTTACGCAGCCGGAAACCTGCCGAAAAAGGCGTTTGACCGACAAGGCGTTGCCGGCTGGTTTGCCGACGCAGTACCAATCGACTTTAGAACCACCTTTTTCAGCAAGTATGGTCAATGGCTGGATTTTTCTTGCCAGTTGTGCTTAGCCGGACTCATAATAGCGCAGCTTGCTGAAAGATTCGTCTTTAGAAAACAGAACAAAGACAAAAAAATCGCGACCGGAAAGTGAGCAAATCGAATGACGGGTAACTTTCCAGTAAAAAACAAGGCCATCATTACCCGCATAGCTTATTTGTTCGCAGCGGCACTTATGCCGATTTGGGGCTGTGAGTCCGGCGCATCCTCCCCTTATACAGCCGCCAATTCCTCCAGCTACACTATCAGCGGCGAGCTCCAGGCACAGGCGATACAAATCATCCAGCAGGGGCTTATCGACAGCGACCCGCAGGTCAGGGCCAGTACCATCGAGATTGCCGCTGCCACAAAAAAGAGTGAGTTTATGCCCGCGATACAGCGACTTCTCAGGGACGAGTTTGTGCCTGTCAGGTTCGCCGCGGCGGTGGCAATCGGCGACACGAGGTACAGAGCCGCAAGAAGCGACATTGCACAACTGCTCAAGGATAACGATGAAAACGTCAGAATCGCCGCAAGCTACGCCATCGGCAGGATTACCTCAGGGGCATCGACGGAACAACTCCGCACGGCGATGAGCAGCAGCGACCAGAGGGTAAGGGCAAATGCGGCATTTCTGCTTGGCAAGACAGGCGACCGGAAAGCACTGCCGCTGCTTTATGAGACAATCAATGACGAAGCGTCGGACGAGCGGGTCCGGCTGAACTCTCTCGATGCCATAGCGCGGCTGGGCGACGAGCGAATCTATCAGAAGTTATGGGCGATGCTCATAAGCACATACGCAGACGACAGGGCCTTCGGCATCCAGGCGATGGGTGCACTGGGAACTGCGCCGGCGCGAGACGCCGTCTTGACAATGCTCAAAGACGACTTAGCCGAGGTCCGGCTCATAGCGGCAGAACAGCTTGGCAGGTTAGGCAATACGGAGGGCGAAGGGACTGTTATAGAGGCCTTAAAACAGGATGCAGCCGCCGCGACAGATGAGGAGGAACGGGCACGCATCCAGACACTGGCTGCATCAGCAATAGGGCAAATCAGGACAGGCGCATTGAAAAAGTTTCTGCCGGAACTGTTAAAAAACGAGTCGCGGATAGTCCGGCTTTCAGCGGCGAAGGCGGTATTACAATGTGTCACCCGCGATAATACAGGACGGTGAGAGTGGGCAGGAGAGAAGCACACTGCCTATTTTACCAAAATTAACTTGACCAAAAACGGTAAAAACCGTAAAATAAGGGTGTTTACAGAGTATCGGTGGTGGGGTATAACCTGCCTATTAAGCAGAATTTAGTAAATCCGCCACAGGCGGGTAAAAAATGGTGAAAGGAGTGAAACTTGAGTAATCTCACAAAGATACTAATAGTCTTGCTGACTATCTCCTCAATTTTCCTATGCGGCATCGTGGTGACATACGTCGCCAACGCCGACAACTACAGGCAGCAATATAAAAACCTCGTATCCAAGCGTGACGCCCTGAATGAAAAGGCGGAGAGCTTGACCAGACAGTTGAACGAAAAGGTTGAGCAAAAAGACGAGCTCGAGAAGACGCTGAAGAACCAGCTTGCGACATTGAAGTCCAGTTCCGATGAGCTTCAGTCCAAGCTGAATAACATCGAAAGGGAAAAGGCGGAACTTTTAGAAAGGGTCAACAGCTGGGCAAGCATCACGAAGGACTTTTCAGAGACTACCGAAAAGCAAACTCAAACACTCAACGCCGCACTTGAAGAAGTAAGGCAGTTAAAAGCCGAACAAATAAAGCTTAACCAGAAGTTAGAGCAAACCAGCGCTACCCTCATCGAAAAAATGGCAATAATGGAATCGGTAGAGTCGGAGAAGCGGCGTTTGACGGAAGAAAAGTCCGATTTAGAGAGTCGTTTAGACAAGCTGTTACAGGCCGGCGGCAAGGTGGCGGTGGTGAGTCCGCCGGTGACGCCGGAGACAGGAGCTGCACTGCCGGTCAGGCCCCTTACCGAACCGATTGACCTCAAGGGTCTGGTTGCGGAGGTGGACGTGAAGAATTCACTTGCTACGATATCACTCGGCTCTGCTGACGGGGTCAGGGAGGGAATGAAGTTCCACGTAACCCGCGGCGACGAGTTCATATGTGATATTCTCATTGTGGACGTGGACGTTGAAAAAGCGGTTGGCGTCCTTGAACTGATGCAGCAGTCACCGAAAGTCGGCGATAACGCCTCCACCAACTTGTGAGCCAAGCTGGTGTATGCATATTGAGGATGAAATATGAGTCCCGAGGGACAAATAAGCGGCGTAAAACATAGGGTATCGAGCAATCTTTATACCATCATCTTAGCGCTGGCATTCGGCGTGGTATTGGCAACGGCGGCGTTTGTCACCTACAAGTGTTATTTCGACTACGGGACGATATTCAAAATTCCATAAAATTGCCTGTTGAGCCGGCAAGCAGGATGCGATAGAATACGCCCGGGTAAACCGCGTATTCTTGCACGGAACGGAGTCGAAGATGCTGTTGGACTCGGTATTGGGCTGGTTCAGTATGGATATGGGTATCGACCTTGGTACCTGTTCCACGCTGGTCTGCGTTCGCGGCAAAGGCATCGTCCTCAATGAACCATCGGTAGTAGCAGTCCGTAAAGGCACCAACATCGTGCTCAATAACGGAGAGGCGGTGGGGCTTATTGCCCGCGAGATGTTAGGCAAAACCCCCGGTTCAATCAGCGCTATAAGGCCACTCAAAGACGGGGTCATCAGCGACTTTGAAATCACCGAGGCAATGCTGAATTACTTCATTCGCAAGGTCCACGGCAGAGGCAAGCTGATACGGCCGCGCGTGGTCATCGCGGTACCGAGCGGAATAACGGCGGTAGAGCGCCGCGCGGTAATCGACAGCGCCGAGCGGGCAGGCGCGAGGAAGGTGTACCTGGTGGATGAGCCGATGGCCGCGGGTATTGGAGCGGGGCTTCCGATTACAGACCCGACCGCCTCGATGATAGTCGATATCGGCGGAGGGACGACAGAGGTCGCGATAATGAGCCTGGCGGACATCGCCACGTGCGAATCAATCCGCGTGGGCGGCGATGATATGGACGAGGCGATAATCAATCATTTGAAGCGGACGTACAATCTTCTGGTTGGCGAGCCGCGGGCGGAGAAGGTCAAGGTACAAATCGGTTCAGCGGCCCCGTTAGAGGAAGAGCTGACTATGGAGGTGTCGGGCAGGGACACGATTTCGGGCCTGCCGCGAAAAATCGTCATCACGAGTGAAGAAATCCGCGAGGCGTTAAAAGAGCCGATAGCGTCCATTATAGACGCAGTAACGAGGACGCTCGAGAAGGCGGAGCCGGAGCTTGCGGCCGACCTTATCGAGAACGGCATCAATATCTGCGGCGGAGGGTCGCTGTTACGCGGGATGGACGCGGTATTGGCCAACGCGACGGGCCTGAAGGTAATCCGCGTGGAAGACCCGCTGACCGCCGTAGCTCGCGGCACGAGCGTTTACCTGGAGAACCTGGAGTTGTGGAAGGACACGATGGAGCATAGCGAATCCGGCTGGTAGCAGCATCGGACGCCAATAGTTACCAGAAATTCATAACCGGTTATGGCACGGAAGCGAAACAGAATCTCCAGAAGGATGTTATTCGCCTGGCTTATGCTTGGCGGGCTGATTCTACTGCTTTCACCCCAGGCGGTCACCAGCAGGTTTCAATTTGCGTTTGCAAGGCTATTCCGGTGGCCATTGCGTATCGGAAGGAACATGCCGCTTTCGGTTAAGACCGAACTTCCCATTGAGAACGACTTGAGGCATAAAGAGAGACAGTATCAAAACTACATTTTAAACCTCGAAGAAGAGCTTCGTCAAAAAAACGAATTGGTCGAGCAGTTAACCGGGCTGCGGACGCGGTTGCGCGGGCTGGAGGGCGCAAAGCTTGTGCCGGCGGACATCATCACCTCGTCGGCTGAAGGGCCTCGAAGCGAGCTTATCATAAACCGCGGCAGCGACGACGGACTGAGAAAAGGGTATTTCGTCATCGGCGACAACAGCGTTATCGGTACGATAACAGAGCTGGCGGGACGAACCGCCAAGGTGCGTCTGTTGAGCGACGTTTCATCGGTATCGCATGTAAACATACGGGGTCTGGGGATAAATATGCTGATGCAGGGCAACGGCGACGGTAAGGCAAGGATAAAATTAGTTCCCATCAAGCACAAAATAAAGGCGGGCGATTCGGTGCTGGTTCAGAAAAAGCCCGGCTATCTGGATATCGCTATGGTTGCGGGGGTGGTGCAGCAGTGCAGGAGAGACAACAAGAACGCGTCGCTTTGGGATATAACGGTCAGGCCGGTGTGTGACGTCGCCAAGCTGAACAGTGTGGCTGTTATTATAATGAATCCGGCAACGCCGTGACCCCCGCCAAAAAATTTGCGGGGGCAGGTAAGTCAAACCCCGCCCTACAAATCGGGGCAGAGGAGAATTTGTAAGATGCGCTGGCCGCGTTTTGCAGTATTAGTCCTGATTACCACGCTGATGCAGGCAAGCTTGGTCGATAAAATCGCAGTGACACGCCTTAACGCGACGCCGGATTTACTTCTGATTGTGATGGTGTTTTTTGCGGTTCGCTGCAATCCGACGGAGGCGATTATAAGTTCATTTGTGCTGGGTTTTGCGTCGGACATAGTTTCAACGAAATTTGCAATGGGCCCCGGGATAATCAGCTTCGGGCTGTTCGGAACGGCGTTATCGTATATGCATCGCGTTATCACCATCAGAAAGATGCTGCACGAAGCGCTTGCCATATTAGCGGTCGGTTTCGGCGCAGGGGGACTGGCCAATTTTCTGGCGCTTCTGGTGGGTCGGTCATCGGGACTCGGGAGTTTCGGCGCATTGGCGGGGACATCGATTTACTCAGGCGCCATCGGACCTTTTCTGTTTTTGCTTTTGGACTGGTCTATGGGTATAAGAAACCGGCGTCGCACGCCTGGTCGGGGATTCGGGCGCCGCAAAAAATAAAAATCTTATCTATCGAAGTATGTATAACAGGCGAATCATCATTCTGGTAATAGTAAGTGTGGTTCTGCTGGCGGTCTGCCTGCTGCGGCTGGCGGATATGCAACTGCTTTCCACGTCGTTTTACCGAGAGCAGGTTGCGCAATTGCGCCTTCAAAACGGGTCGCTTCAGCGTGTCAGGACACTCAGGGGCAGGATATTAGACAGAAACGGACGGGTGCTGGCCGCCGACGAGCCGAGGTTCTGGGTGGGGATAGACTATGAATTAAGCCGATTTTTAGACGAGCGTGTTCGCCAGGCGATTGCGTTTGCGGCCATATCGAAAGACGAATATGCCGATACAAACGGTATCGAGGAGGAATTTGCGGCCCGGCTGGCTGACCTGGACCTTCTGATAGACAAGTGCGTTGGTTTCGGTATGTCCCGTGAGGATGTTGTGCTGCGGCTGCAGAAGAACAACGAGCGGATTTGGAACCTGAGGATGTTCTTCGCCTGGGCAAGAAACAAGCCCAGCGCAGAGATATTAGAGAAATATAACCGCAATCTCAGCCATATTCCCTTTTCGGAGGCGATGGCAGATTTTGACAAAAGGTACCCTGACCCGCGTGAGCGTCTTTTGCTTATTGACAAAGTGGACGACATCGCCGAGGCGAGGGACGTCCAGCCCGTGTTGGAATTGAAGACCGAAGACGATGTGTTTGCGGCACGAGTGGAATTTCTCAACGTCAAGGGTGTGGAGGTTCTGGCGAGCGACCAGCGAGTATATCCATTTGGTTCGGCGGCCTCACAGACAATCGGGTGGGTCGGCCCGCCTCAACAGGATGACAAGGAGCTTTTTGCCGGCGACAGATTAACGAGTTATCTGGACGACGAGGTGTGCGGGCGTGAAGACGGCGTCGAATACGTCTGTGAGCCGATTCTGCGGGGAAAAAGAGGTGAGCTTATTTACGACATAGACCGGCAGCTGATAAGCCGGACAGAAGCCGAATTAGGCCAGGACGTCCGCCTGACAATCGACATCGACCTGCAGGAAAGAATTGAGAAACATATCGACGACTGCGTCTTCAATTCCAACTGCAGGGCCCCCACTGCGGCGGTCGTGCTCGACGTGGGCACAGGTGACATTCTCACTCTTGCCTCGCTGCCGGATTACGATTTGAACCTCGCGAGGCAAAACTACGGCCAACTGGCAAACGACCCCTGTGAGCCATTGCGCAACAGGGCTATATTCAAGGAATATCCGCCCGGCTCGGTTATAAAACCGGTGATTCTGATTGCGGGTCTGGAATCCGGGGCAATTACCGCAAGCGAGACAATAAGCTGTCCGGCCAAGAAGGCGCCGCAGGGCTGGCCAAGCTGCTGGATATACCTGCGAAATAACTGGCTCGGACACGACGGACTCTGGACAAATAACGCTCGCAATGCAATAAAAGGAAGCTGCAACGTTTACTTTTCGCGGTTAGCCAACCGAATTGACGCGGTTGTCCTGCAAAGCTGGCTATACAGGTTCGGCTACGGCCGCAAATCGTCGCTCGTCGCTCGGCCCTCGTCACTCGACACGGGCGAGGCGGCAGCCGAAAGCCGGGAGGCAGGGGTTGAGCCACGGGATTTCAGACAATACCCGGGACGTATTTCAAATGTTCGCCCCAGTGAACCCGTAACCAGCTTCGAGCAGATGCCGGAGCTTGAGCCGAGCGAAAGACGATGGTTCGGGATAGGGCACGGCAATCTGAGGGTAACGCCTCTGCAGGTGGCGAACGCGATGGCGACAATAGCGAGAGGTGGTGTTTATGCTCCGGCCCGCCTTATTGCCGACCCCTGCACGACGGAACCAGAAACAATCGACCTGAAAATCTCGTCTGCAACTTTAGCCGTAGTTTACGAGGGGATGCATGCCGTTGCCGAGGAGCCGGGCGGCACCGCGTATAAAGAATTCGTGCCGGCCATAGCTGGTTTTTCCTCGCGGGGAGTAAGAATCTACGGCAAGACCGGCTCAACCCAAAGTCCTGAGAACGCGTGGTTCGCGGGCTTTGCCAAGGACGGCGCCGGCAGGGCAATTGTTGTTGCGATTGTCGTCGAGGGCGGTCAGCACGGCTCAGAGGACGCGGCGCCTCTGGCAAGGGACATCTTTCAATTCTGCATTGAAGCAGGATATATTGGTCGTTGAGAAAATATTGGTTTGCAATTACAATTTGGTATGAAATCAATTAACCGTTTACGGAAGAATTAAAAAATAGTGAAAGGAGGATTTTATGTTTTGTCCGAAGTGTGGAACGGAAAATCCGGAGGGGGCAAAGGTATGCCGAAGCTGCAGCTGGATGCTGACGGAGCCGGGTCTCGCACCTACTGCACCCGCGCCGGCCGTGAAGACCAGTGCTTTGGCGATAACGTCGATGGTCCTGGGTATCCTTAGTTTCTGTACATTTCTTTTGACGGCGCCCCTGGCATTTATCTTAGGCATTATCTCGCTGATTATGATTGCCAGAAGCAACGGACGGCTTAAGGGAATGGGTTTTGCCATTACAGGTATAGTGGTTCCGGTAGTGGCGTTGCCCTTTGTAGCGCTGGTGATGGGGATTATGATGCCGGCGCTGGCGAAAGCCAGGATGATTTCTTATCGAATGGTCTGTGCAGAAAATTTATCCGGCCTCGGTAAAGCAATGCTTCTATATGCCGGCGACAACGATGAAATGTTTCCGACACCTGAGAACTGGTGCGATTTGCTCATTGAATATGAGGGTTGCAGCCAGAAAATGTTTCTCTGCAAAGGCGACAAGGAGGGTCCTTCAAGCTATGCGATGAACCAAAACGTGTCTGAGCTTGGTGCCGATGCACCGCCGGATATGGTTTTGTTGTTTGAATCAAAGCCGGGCTGGAACCAATCGGGAGGGCCGGAACTATTGACGATGGAGAACCATCAGGGGGAGGGCTGTAATATCTTGTTCTGCGACGGCCACGTTAAATTTGTCCTTAGCGAGGATATTGACGAATTAAGATGGACGGCGGGGCCGTGAAAAAGGTTTACTTTGCGGCCAAATAGCTTTTAGGCAGGGCCTGTGGCCGGGAGTTTTCAAGATAGGTTAGCGTTTTTTCGAGGATTTTGGCTGCGACAGGCGAGGCGACGGCGCCGCCTGTGTAGCCCCTGCCCAAGGATTTGTCGGGCTTGCGAATCGAGACAAGGACGATAACTGCGGGGTCTTCAGCGGGCGCTCCGGCGACGAATGAGGCGATATAATCGTTCTCGGAGTAGCCCCTTTCGCCTGTTTTAGCGATATTAGCCGTGCCCGTCTTGCCGAAGACCTGCCATTTCTTGAGCTTTGCCCTTTTACCGGTTCCCTCGTTGACCACGCCGGTCATTGCCTCGGTTACGATCCATCGGGCAACCTTGGGGTCCACGCAGAAACCGACGGGCGGAGCGGCCTGAGTAAGTTTTACGATATTGCCCTCGTTATCCACCACGGCTTTTACGATGTGCGGTCTGACGATATGCCCGCCGTTTGCGAGGATACAAAAGGCGTTGGCGAGCTGTATCGCCGTGACGGTTATCTCCTGTCCGAAAGGTATTCGGGTCACGCTGTAGCCGGTCCACTTTTGCGGCGGCCAGAGCAAGCCGGACACCTCGCCCGGCAAATCGATACCTGTAGCTTTACCGAAGCCGAACATACTCAGACCGCTATAGAGTTTGTCTTTGCCCAGCCGCTGGCCAATCTTGGCCATTCCTATGTTGCTCGACTTGACGATAATCTCACGGACAGCCAAATCCCCGAAACCCTGCCGGTACTCACCGATGCAGCCGAATCCCTTGCCGCAGTAATTGCCGTTCTCGCAAAATATCGTTTCCGTAAGGTTGACAACCTTTTCGTCGAGGGCAACCGCCATAACTATCGGTTTTATCAGGGAACCCGGCTCGAACTGGTCGGTAATGGCGCGATTGCGAAGCGTATTAGGGTCGGCGGTATTGAAATGAGTGGGGTCGAAATCCGGCAAAGAGACAAGGGCCAGAATCGCGCCTGTTTTCGGCTCGGCCACAATTGCGACGGCCGATTCGGCGCGATAGTCTTTATACTGCTGGAGAAGCTCTGCCCTTGCGAACTGCTGTATCGTGGAATCGAGCGTGAGAATAATTCCAACTCCGTCGGCAACGTCGGCGAGGTGCTGCTTTAGCCGGATTGGCCGGCGATGCGCGTCAGCGATAAATACGTTTCTCCCGATTCGGCCGGCGAGGTCTTTATCGTATCCAAGCTCGACGCCGGTCAGTCCCCGGTTATCGAAGCTGGTAAAACCTACAACGTGGGGAGCGAGAGGCCCCATCGGGTAATGCCTTTGCCAGTCGGACTCAACACCGACGCCGTAGATTTTGTGTGCGTCAGCCGCCTGATTCTGGTCGATTCCAACCTTGATTTTCGCAAAGCCGGGATTATCGCTATCGGTGATGAGCTTGCATATTATATGGGCGCCCATATCGAGAACAGGCGCCAGCTCATTGGATGTGTCCTTAGAATTCTGCAGGATTCTCGGCTCGACAAAGACCGTCTGGATTTCCCTGCTTGCGGCAAGGACCCTGCCGCGGCAGTCCAAAATCGCGCCGCGCTGAGGTTTGAGCGTCGCGACTGTCTGCTGCTGCCTGGCGCAGACGGCGGAATACTGCTGGTCTTTGAAATACTGGAGGTAGAAGCACCTTGCTGCCAGAGCGAGGAATGCTGCAACGAGAGCTGCAAACAAACCGATGATGATACGAGAACCTGCTACCCGATATTCAATACTCATTGTTAACCAGCCACTTTTGAAATCTAAAATCCCACTGGCGCGTGGGCTAATAATCAATCTGCCGGGATACACTGGCGGGATTAATTATACTTTCCAGACGCAATTGTTTGCCGGCAAGCTGCTGTTTGAGCCGATTTTGAGCCACTCTGGCGACACAAATTTTGTAGAACGTCCTGTCGTTTGTGTTGCGAAGGTAAGCGGCGAACAGCATCACCGAGGTGAAGAAGAAGGCAACAAATACGAGGCGAAAACCCAAACGCATAAGCCGAGCCGCAATCACAAAGAAACCACAGGCCCCCTACCGGGCCGGCAGCTTCAATTTCATATCAACCTGAATGTCATCCTCACTGGCGAGAATATCGTTGTTGAGTTTGACTATTTCCTTATATCGATTTCCGTCGCCAAGCCGGTCGGAGGCGATTCGCCACAAGCTGTCGCCTTCCTTCACGATATAAACGTTTCCCTGCTTTGGCGGTGACGACTTAACGGGGCTTATCTGCAGATACCTTTTGCCAATCGAGTCAACCTTTGAAAAGACCTTTTCAGAAAGCACGCTGCCAGGCGTCGAAGCAGGCGCAGCAGCAGCAGTCAAGGGGGGTATGACGAGCTTTTGGCCGACCTGAAGCTCGTCGGCAGAGACAAGTGTTATACGATTGGCCTCAAAAAGCGCGTTGACATTCGCCAGCTTGTTGCCCTCCTGTTCGCCGTAACACTTTTTCGCAACCGAACTAAGCGTGTCGCCTTCCTGCACAACGTAGAATTTTGGGATTACGGATTTGACGGTATCGGATTTTACGGCCGGTTGTGATTGAGCAGGCACTGCATCGGCAAATGCCTGCGTCTCGGTAGTGGAATCCACGGAGGCCGGGGAACTGTCCCGGGGCAGCGCCATTGTAAAACGCGTTTCGGTCGAGCCGGAAACTGATTCGGCCTGCGCCTCATAGCTCACAGCGGACTCTTTCGGCTGTTCGAGAGTCAACTGCACCTTGCGCTCGTTGGCACCGATACCCGGGGGACTACTCTGCAGGCCGACCATATTCGTGGTCAGCTTGTTGGTGTCGTCCTTGTTGTGAAGGCCCGGCAGGCCGTTGATGAGAAATGCGATAACAAATATGAATACCAGTCCCAGCAACAATCCAATTTTTGCGTCCGAAGTCATACCAAAACTCCCTTTTTCTGTTTAATTCTAAATTCTTTGTGCAATCCTTAATTTTGCGCTTCTTGCCCGTCTGTTTCGCGATATCTCCTCGCGCGACGGCGTTATCGGTTTTTTCGTAACAAGTTTGTAAACGCCCCTGCTGACGTTGTCCTTAAAATTCGTTTTGACGAGGCGGTCTTCCAGGCTGTGAAAGCTGATGACCGCCATGTAACCATTTTTTTTCAACATCGACGGCGCCGAACTCAGCAGCTTGGCGAGGTTGTCCAGCTCACCGTTGACCGCGATTCTCAGCGCCTGAAAGGTTCTCGTCGCGGGATGAATTCTCGACCGATACCTGCGTCCGGGTCTTGCCAGCACCCCGGAGACAACCGCGGCAAGCTGAGCCGTCGTCGTTATCGGCTCTCGTCGTCTGCGTTCGACAATGAAACGTGCAATCCGTCTGGACGCCCGTTCTTG
>CAYNVP010000040.1:0-10177 GCA_964400665.1 uncultured Pirellulales bacterium
TGTTGCCAGGACAGGATTTTGAATCCTGCGCGTCTGCCAGTTCCGCCACTTCGGCTAAATGATTGATTATCGATTATTGGCGGATTTTCGTCAATTACAAACAACCGTGTTTTGGTCAGGAGACCTGCTCACTTTCCTCGTATCCCAGGCCCGGGAAGACGCTTTGCAGTGCCCTGTCGAAACTGGTCGTATAAATGATGCATATCGAAAAAGTAATGGCCCAATGTAAGCGGAAAACGGAATTACAGAATACGAATATGATAAGAACCGCTGTCAGGCCGATGATTACCTGGGCCGCCTTAGCATCACGGTCGCTGATGCACTCTTCGTCGATAATCCTGAATCGCAGCATTAAAAGCAGCCAAACGCCGTTTATTATGTTCCATATCGGGAAGATAAGCAGCCAGTTGTGAACGCCGCTGTGCCTTATCACGTACCATCCCGCGATTATGCCGGTGCCGGCGTTTGTGACAACCGCGAAGAGCATCATAATCATCTTCTCGAACGAAGTTTTTTCCCTCGTTGTGAAAACGTGATATAAGCTCAGGCCAAAACCGGAAAGAAACGCCAATGCAAGTAAGAAAATTCCGGCTTCTGTTATGTGGGCGGCAACATAGCGAACTATTCCTCTCACCTGACTGTTTCCCGCATACAGCAATATCAAAGTCATGGCCATAAGAAAAAGCGACAATTCATCGTATATCGGAATAAAAAAACCAAATGCTTCCTTTTCAAGCTCGGCCAATTCATCTGCCGCCTCATTGCGCCCGAAACGCGAATCCTTGCCCCACGCGGGAACACGGGTTTGGGGTGGCATGGGCATTGGCTCTTTATCCGCACTGATTGCCGGCCTGCCTTTGGTTGATTTCGGTACACGCAAATCGTGGTTGCACTTCGGGCATTTGCCTTTCTTGCCGACACTGTCGTCTTTGGCCAGTATCCTCTGCCCGCAATATATGCACTTGAATCGTATCACGATTTAACCCCATCCTTTGAAATATAATCCTCTCTGTAAGCAATGCCGGGCAAGACACTCTGTAAGGCCCTGTCGAAGCTGGTTGTGTAAACGATGCAGATAGAAAAAGTAATGGCCCAATACAGTTTGAAGACATAATTGCAAAACACGAAAATAATGAAGACAGATACCAGTCCGAGAACAATCTGAACAAGAGTGGCTTTACGGTCACTGATACACTCTTCATCGATTATGTTGAAAAACAGCATCAACAATAGCAAAACGCAGTTAATTATGTTCCATATTGGAAAAACAATCAGCCAGTTAGGGGCTGTTGTATTCATTAACACATGCACACCTGCGATTATCCCGATAAGAGTGTTTATCATGATTGCGAAGAACATCATAATCTTCTTTGTTATGTCAATATTTCTTTTGAAGAAGACCTGAAAGGGAAGGGCAATAAGGAATGTTAATAAAATGAATAATATGTAGTTGTAAAAGGACTCGATTCGAAAACCACTATGAGTCATTTCTTGTTTCCAAACTCGAAGCCAATCTTTACGAATCCAGTCAAAAATCTGCTCTCGCATCTGAAAATTGGCCGCATACAGAAATATCAACGTAAAGGTCATAAGCAACAGCGACAGTTTATCGTATGTAGGGATAAGAAAACCGAAGCTTTCTTTGAATAATACCGTCAGCTCTTCTTTGGGGTCAAAGGAGCGCTTCTCCCATCCAAATAAAGGCGGCTCGGACCGGTCGGGCATCGGCTCTTTAGTTGGACTGATGGCCGGCCTGCCTTTGGTTGATTCGGGAACGGTTAAAAGATGAGCGCATTTTGGGCATTTACCTTTCTTGCCGACGCCGTTGTCTTTGGCCAGTATCCTCTGCCCGCAATAAATGCACTTGAACCTTATCACGACTGAATTTCCCGTTGTTCGCTTATCGGTTGCGCTGCCCGTTTCGTCTATCGTCTTACGGTTGCGTCTTTGACGACGATTTACGTTTGACGCAACCGATATTTATCCGTCCGTGGCGTACGAGCCGCGCAACCGCAACCGTTTGACGTAACCAATCGGTCAGAGTTTATTTTATATTTTTTTCTCTGCGGTCTCCGCGTGCTCGGCGGTGAATCAGTAGTCAACAAACACAATATCTTCCGGTATTGCCACGACGTCCCTGCGTTTGGGGCCTAAAAGTTTGCGAATCTCAGTGGAGTGCTTGCCGGCCAGTGTCTTCAATTCAGTGCTGCTGAAATTCGTCACGGCCTTTGCCTTGTCGTTGAACCAGATGACCTCGCCCGCTTCAAATGTCCCCTCAACGGATTTTATCCCGCTGGGCAGCAAACTCTTTTTATTTTTTATCGCTTGCATCGCGCCTTCGTCGATTCTTATTGCGCCTGCCGGTGCGCTGTTTAGAATCCATCTCTCGCGGTTACTCAGCTTGCGCTTGGGTAGAAACAAAGTTCCAATTACCTCGCCTGCGATGATTCGCTCAATGACGTTTTCTATTCTGCCGTTGGCCAGCACGATCCGACAGCCGGCGTTTGAAGCGATTTTTGCCGCCTCGATTTTGGCTTTCATTCCGCCTGCGCTGAACTTGCTGCCTTTGCCGCCCGCGCTTTTTAGAATCTCTTCGGTGATTTCAAAGACCGTTTCTATCGGCTTTGCGTCGGAGTGTTTGCGGGGGTCTTTATCATAGAGTGCATCGGTGTCTGTGAGGATAATCAACAAATCTGCGTCGATTTTACTTGCCACAAGTGCGCCTAGACGGTCGTTATCGCCGAAGCCGGTCCCGATTTCATCGGTTGAAATGCTGTCGTTTTCATTCAATACAGGCACGGCTCCTAATTTCAAAAGCGTCTAAATCGAGTTTCGCAGGTTCAGATACGTCTTTCGGTTATTAAGCACTTCAGCGGTTAAGAGCACCTGGGCCACGGTAACGCCGAACTGCTCGAATGCCCTTCGATATTCCGCCATCAGCATCGGCTGGCCTATCGCCGCACAGGCCTGCTGCATCCTTGTTTCTTTTGGCCTTTTGTCAATCGACAGCTTCCCGCAGCCCATTCCGATTGCGCCAGAGGTAATGATGACCACCTGCCTGCCTGTTTTCAGAAGCGCATTTATCTGCCTGGCCACACGTCCTACATAATCGCAGTCGATGCTGTCGTCTTTCGTCAGGACATTTGTCCCGATTTTTACAACAACCCGTTTTGCCTTGTCAAAATTCCGCATACAATATTATAATAGAGCATTGGTTGAAGCTGTTCAATAGCTTTGCGAAGACACCATATATGTATTTGACGCCGTATTGAAAGGCGCTATATAATGAGAAAATTAAGGTTTTATCCGGGTTGGATTACGGCTTTATTGTTAACGTTTTCCGGTTGTATGAATGATTCTAAAAGGGGTTGTGATATGGGGCCTGATTTCGAGGAAAAATCGAAGAAAGAGATTACTGGAGTAATAAAAAATATTAATTTGTCCTGGGTAGAGGGACATCCGGAAAACCTTGGCGAATACTTTCATGAAAATATGATGATTGTCTCGCCCGAATTAGAAGTAAAGGGAAAGGGCAAAGAAGCTTGTATTAAAAGTTATGTTGACTTTATTAACCGTGCTAAGGTGAATGGCTATACTTTAGGAGATCCCGACATATACGTATTCGGCAATACAGCTATAGTATCGTATAAATATGATATAGCGTGGGAGATGAATGGCCAATTGTTCAAAGAGTCCGGCCGGGATTTGTTTGTTTTAACGCGAGCGGACGGGAAATGGTTGGCTGTCTGGAGAAAATTAATTCCGAAAAAGGAAAAATAACTGAAGCGGTATACTATCAATCCGACCGAAACCGAGCGTTAAATCTTTTTATGCGTGAATTTTTTTTTGCCTTTGGCGTAGTCGGCCACAATCTGGCCGGCGCCGATTAGTTTCCATTTATAAATTACAAGTCCTTCGAGGCCGACAGGGCCGCGGGCGTGAATCTTGTTGGTGCTGATGCCCACCTCGGCGCCAAGGCCGTAGCGGTAGCCGTCGCTGAATCTTGTGCTGCAATTCCAAAAAACGTCCGCCGAATCCACAAGGTTCAAAAACGTTTCGGCTTTTTGTTTGTCATTCGTAACAATCGCATCGGTATGGTGCGAGCCGTAAGTATTTATGTGCTCAATCGCTTCGTTGAGGCCATCTACGACCTTGATTGAGATGACTAAGTCGAGATATTCCGTCCTCCAGTCGTCGTTAGTTGCCTCTTTAACGTCTATAATGGCCCTTGTTTTTTCACAGCCACGTATTGCAACCTCATTTTTTTCCAGTGCGCACTTTATCTTCGGCAGAAGTTTTTCGGCTATTGCCGAATCAACGAGCAGCGTCTCCGCCGCGTTGCATACGGCGGGATACTGGCACTTGGAATCCACAACGATTTTCTCGGCCATATTGATGTCAGCATCACCATCGACATAAACGTGGCAAATCCCTTCCGCGTGACCGAGGACGGGTATATTGGTGCTTTCCATTATGTAGTGGACGAATTCATTCGAGCCGCGAGGAATGACCAGATCAATATATTCATCGAGCGCGAGCATCTCTGTGACGTCCTGACGGGTTTCGAGCAGATTTATCCAGCCAACGGGTATGCCGGCATTTCTTGTGGCTTCGGCGATGACCTCGGCAAGGATTTTGTTGGTATTCACGGCCTCACTGCCGCCTTTTAAGAGGACCGCGTTGCCGCTTTTGAGGCAAAGTGTCGAAATCTGCACGAGCGCATCCGGCCTCGATTCGAATACCACGCCGATTACCCCGATTGGGCAGCTTACCTTGTAAAGCTCCAGCCCTTCATCTAATTGTGTTGCCGCCAGAGTTTTGCCGACGGGGTCATCGAGTTTTATTAAGCTTTCAATACCCGCGCAAACCTCTGCGATTTTGCCCTCGTCGAGCTTCAATCGCTTGAGCAGCGGCTTCGCGAGATTGTTTGTTTCAGCTGCGAGAAGGTCTTTCTCGTTGGCGTGGATTATCTTGGAGCTCCGTTTTTTCAATGCCTCAGCTATCTGGGCAAGCGCGGAGTTCTTTACATCTGTCTCGATGGCTGATAACAATATTGCCGCCGCCTTCGCTTTTTTTGCCTTTTCAGATATACCCATTTTTCTTCCAGCTTTACATTTAGGCAGTTTGACTTTATAATTTGGATGAGACGCAGACGAGTATAAATAATAAATAATAAATAATAAATAGAAAATAACGAACGCGGGTCCGCCATCAGCAGAATCGATGGCGAGACCTCGCCAAAGGCGGGTGTAGCTTAGTGGCAAAGCTCCAGCCTTCCAAGCTGGTTATGTGGGTTCGATTCCCATCACCCGCTGTTGACAAAAGGCATAAGAACGCAAGTGCAATAACTTATACACTTATGACTTACGCACTTGTGACTTGTTGGGAGGTAAGTCGAGACAAGGCAAGGGCTTATGTCTCAACAATATATTTCGTCACGCCATAGTTGGCAGTGTCCCTCCTGAGTCTTCTGCAAAATTCACAAGGTCCGGTTGTTTTCTCTTGACTTTTTATGGGGTATTTTGGGTATAAGAGCACATATCTGGAGGGTCGTTTGAGGGTCTATATAAAACGTTCTTGAAAATATTATTTTTTATAACCTTATATTCTAAAGGTGGTTATAAAATGTTCATTTTCAGAAAATTAACGGATATTCTGTTAAAATGTTGTAATTTGGTTGTAGGGTTTTCACAAACACAAAATTAAAAAGGGCTGTAAGCGTAATGCTCACAGCCAGGACTTAAATGTTTTGAAATCCGATCAGCAACATTCAATTATTTGCCTAACAGCCAGCTATTTCAATGGCCAGTTGTAGGGGCAAAGGCACAGCCAGTCATAGACGAACATCTTCAAATCATCAAGGTCAACGTCGTTATCACCGTCTAAGTCGGCAGGCAGGCCGGTTCCGGTTTCAAGCAACGGCAGAAGGATTAGTGAAATAAACGGGCTGCGAGTGCAATACTCGCAGCCCGTTGGTCTGACTTTTTCGGCCCGTCATTACTTTACTATATAAGGGCCTCCAAAAGCTCGATGGCCTCCATGATAAGTGGATAGACCTGGTTTTGTGCTTCACAAGTTATTAGCCAGTCGTTGTTGTCCGGTTCACCGATTTCGGCACAGCCATCTGTCTTCTTCAGGAGGTCGTTACGCAGTTTATTCAGCATCCCATCATAAAGCCCATTCTCGATGTTGTGGAGCACCGCATTTATCTTGTTGGTCAGGGCTTTTTTCATGTTTTCATTCTTTAGACTATTCGGGTCAAGGAGATTGATCGTGTCTATGGCTTCACGAAGGACATCGACAAGCCCGTCCTGGATGGAGATGACCTCGATAGTCACATTAGAAGGCTCGCTGTCCACGAAGCCGTCGTTGACCACAAGACTCACAATGTACGTGCCCGCTTGGTCAGCTACGAAGGTCGTCTGAACCGAGTTGGAGTCGTCAAATTCAGCCATGCTATCTGCAGGCCTGGAGACAAAACTCCATCTGTAAGTGAGAGGGTCATGGTTTTCATCGTGGCTTGCACTTCCATTGAGGAATACCGTATCACCTACAATTACAGCCTGGTTGTCTCCGGCATCAGCCACGGGTGTCACATTCGTGAAGCTCACGGTGACAGTATCGGGCTCGCTTGCAGCACCGAAGCAGTCCATTACAGTGAGGCTTATCACATAGTCTCCGTGAACGTCTGCGACGAAGGTAGGCGCTGGTGAGCAGGGGTCGGATAACTCTGCTAAGCTTTCAGCAGGTTTCTGGTCTATCGTCCACAGGTAGGCAATATCGTCGCCATCGTCATCCCAGCTCTGCGTCCCATCGAGCTGGATTATGGTGCCCAGCTCGATTACGGCTTGGTCATCGCCTGCATCGGCTACAGGAGGGGTGTTGTAGGTGCTTACCAGCACGGAATCTGGCGTACTCTGCGCTCCCAGGCTATCAGTAACGACCAGTTCAATCGTGTAATCGCCCATCAGGTCGGGAATGAGTGTCGGGCTGACCGTGTTGGCGTCCCACAACTCAGTCGTGCTTCCCTCAGGCATTGATGTGATTTGCCAAGAGTAAGTTAACGGGTAATTCTCATCAGGGTCTGAGCTGGCGCTTCCATCCAGGGTTACTACTGTTCCCTGATGCACGCTCTGGTCGGTTCCCGCATTGGCTACAGGCCGACGGTTCTGCTCACCGATATAGCGGACCACGATGAAGTCGTACCCTGTATTCTCCAAACAGGAATAGCCCGCCATCACGATCTGGCCATCGGCATCAATATCGAGTCCCCGCGGTATCTCGTAGAAGAATCCGAAATCGGTCCTCACGAAACCGTCCGTGCCGAAATTAGGATCCGGACTACCATCGGGAAGGAAGCGTGCTACACCAAAATCATATACCCATGCATAAGCCGAAACCACAATTCTACCTTGTGAATCTACAATAAGATTGACGCTTAAGAAGTGGTGGTTCGTAGTGACCAGCCCGTCGACGCCGAAACTTGTGTCGAGACTCCCGTCAGGATGGTATGCGGCGAGCGCCAATCGATGGCCGGTGCCGCTCCATCCTGTGGCAAAGATTCTTCCGTCATTGCCGATGGCGACGCCAAGAATCCTCTCACCGGGAACGTTGAAGTCAGTATGGACCATACCGTCGCCGTCGAAGCTTGTGTCCAGACTTCCGTCGGCGTTATAGCGAGCTAGTTGAAAATCACCAATACCACCCCCCGTCACGATTTTGCCGTCCGGCTGGATGACAATATCCATGATATCGATTTGGTCATTTGTTGTTATTCCGTCCCTGATGCCGTTGTTGTCCAGGTCCATGCCGAAATTCGTGTCCGGACTGCCGTCGGCGTTGTAGCAGGCCAAGAACGCACCGATGGCCGTTCCTGAAGTTCCGCCGACGAGAATCCTGCCATCAGTCTGAATCGCCACGCTTCTGGCTTCTTCAGATGTTGAATCGCCTAAGTCTGTGATGACTAATCCCGCATCACCAAAACCCAGGTCCAGACTGCCGTCATAATTGAAACGAGCCACAGCGAAGTTGCTGTCGACACTACCAGCCGTCACAATCTTGCCGTCATCCTGGACTGCAAGGCTTTGCATAATGTCAATGCCGCTACTGAAGTCGGCAACCACTCTCCCGTCGGCACCAAAGGACATATCCAGCGTGCCGTCTCCGTTTAATCGGGCGAGTGCAAAGCTGTGAGACCCACCGCTGTCCCGAGTGTGTCCTCCGACCACGATTTTGCCGTCGCTGTGCACGGCCACTGAGTCATACGCGGAGTCATGGTTGGAACCAACGAAGTCGGTAGTTACCAGCCCATCTTCATCAAAGCACGTGTCGAGCGTGCCGTCGCTGTGATATCGGGCGAGTGCGAAGTTCGAGTATAAAGGTAACGTGTATGATCGGCCTGCGGCAACGATCCGGCCCGCACCGTCAATGGCCAGACCATTTACTATGTCATTTGTCAAGTCAAAGTCAGTCGTCACTGACCCGCCGTTTCCGAAGGTTGGGTCAAGACTGCCGTCGGGATTGTACCGTGCGATGGCGAAATTGTTTCTACCGAGAAAGTAGGAGCGTCCTGCCGCAACAATCCTGTCCTGCGAATCAACAGCAACGATAACAGCGCCGTACCCCGTCTGACCACTGCCGAAATCGATGATGACCATGCCGTCGGAATCGAACGTTTCGTCTAAGCTTCCATCCTCGTTGTAACGGGCGAGCACGCCTTCATTCTGGCCCGAATTAAATCGAGCGTAGCCCGCCATCACAATCCTGCCTTCACTATCGATTGCTACGTCGTATCCGTCGAAGTCTCCAGACGCGCCAAAGTCGGTAATCACCCTGCCGTCTCCGTCGAAGGCGGTGTCCAGCGTGCCATCTGCGTTGTAGCGGGCCAGAGCAAAGTTGTTCCCACTTTCGCCCGCCACCACGATCTTGCCGAGCGAGTCAATCACTAAGCTGTTGGCTTTGTCGTAAGTTGACTCGAAGTCGGTTGTGACAACCCCGTCGGTGCCGAATGTGGTGTCAAGGCTACCGTCAGGGTTGTAGCGTACAACGGCAAAGTCGTAGTCCCAAGGGTCGTTGAAGGTGGCATATCCTGCTACAACGATCTTGCCGTTCCCGTCGACAACGACGCTGTAGGCGGTGGAGTAATCATATCCGAGGTCGGAGTTCACCATACCGTCGCCGTCGAAGCTTGTGTCCAGACTGCCATCGTTGTTATAGCAGGCGATAGCAAACTGGGATAGTTGTTCAGGGCCGGTAAGCGGACCACTCGTCGTGCCAACTACCACGATTCTGCCGCTGGAAGAGTCGACGGCAACACCACGTCCATAATCCTGTTGTATCCCCCATCCAATATAAGACCCGTCATACGTCCCGAAGCCGGTGGTGACCCTGCCGTCCGTACCAAAGGTTGTGTCCAGGCTGCCGTCCTCATTGTAGCGCGTCACCGCAAAATTGTTCCATGTGGGCGGGCTATCGGAATAGCCGGCCACGACTATCTTTCCGTCGTCTTGCACGGCCACGTCCTGGCCATAGTCCGTATGGGAGCCAGAAAAGTCGATGGCGACGATGCCGTCCTCGCCGAATGTGGGATCAAGGTCTCCAGCAACAAGTGCGAGCACTTCAGAAGAGATTAATCCTGTACAAAGCAGAATGACCATCGCAACAGTCAGGTTCCATATTGTCTTCATATTCGGTAACATTTCTAATTCTCCTAAAAAAAGGTTTTACTATACGCGGCGCGGGCGGACACTGCCCGCAACCAAACTTTCTCAATCCCTTGGTCCGAATTCAGTTCCTTTGATCCCTAAAAATTATTTTCCATAAAATGACCTCCTTTCCTTTTTTATTCTCTGGTTTGCGATATAATTAAGATTGCCATGGCGCGGGCGCGCAAACCAGGCCGCCTGAGTCGGGCCCGGCCGGTGAGTATGAGCTTCGCGGTTCGAGCTCACCGGCCACTATTTTAACCACAGATTACATTGATTTAGCTACTTTTCTTTCTCCATCATCACCTCCTAAAATCATAAAGGATTCCTTTGCTCCTCAATATATGTGGGACGTGACCTTTCACCGACCTTCTTATAGTGCGATAAGGCGCTGTCGCGGTCGGGGAAGTCATTAGCGGTGAACCAGAGCGTAGTAGTGCCGATGGTAATGTAGTCGCCGTCAACAAGGCGCG
>CAYNVP010000040.1:10187-17135 GCA_964400665.1 uncultured Pirellulales bacterium
TTTTATTTTGTTGCCGTTGATGAACACGCCATGCCTGCTGGCCATATCCAACGCGTGATATGCGTTCTTGTCCTTGTCGTATCTTATCTGCAGGTGTTTTCGCGAAATCCGTTCATCGAGTATCTGTATCATAAGGGCCTCGTCCCGGCCAATCACATTGGTCCGCTGGCCAAGCGGGTAATAACTATCTTTCTGTGGGCCATCTAGAACAATTAAACAAGCCATTTTTTAATTCCTTAACCTGGAACTAATTCTTTTAAATTACATAAACGCACTTCTCAAACCTTTCAGACGCCTGCCATTTATTTCTGCTTATGGTCCATGGTAGGGCTTGCCTGACTGATACAGTTTCAGCCGGGCCTCGAAGCCGGCCCGATACCCGGCAGGTTCGTTCCCTGTGAGTAAGTCAATCGCTTTTTTCTGCCACTTGACCGCTGAATCGAAATCGCTGGCTTCGGCATAAGCGGCCGCAAGGGTATCGACAATATTGGCCTCCTTCCAGTCCGTCAGTTCACAGGCCTTTGTGGCATATTCAATCGCTTTTACACCATTCCGCAATTGTGCCTCTGGTGATGTGGACAGATACCAGGCAAGCTGGTTTAACATGAACGAGTTATCTTTGCCCAGCAACTGCTCGACCCGCTGCGGTTTACCCTGGGCCTCATAAAGGTTAATCAGGTTGCTCAACGACCACAGCGCATCCGGATGCTGCATGCCCAGCGTGCGGCGCTGGCCCTCCAGTGCCTTTACAAGCATTGTTTCTGCCTCTTCGTATTGCCCCTGACGGCTATGTATCTCGCCCAGGCGGCTAAGGGTCCAAAGGGTATCTTCATGCTCTTCACCCAGAACGCGGCGCTGGTTTTCCAATGACTTGACGAACATTTGCTCTGACTCTTTGTAACGGCCCTGACAGCAGTACAGCCAGCCTAGGTCGTGCATTGAGTTCATTGTGTCTTTATGCTCCTCACCTTGTAAGCGCCGCCGAATTTCAAGCTGCTCGATGAAAAGCGGCTCCGCCTCCTTGTAACGTCCCTGATGGCAGTACATCCAGCCCAAATCGTGTATTGAGCTCAGCGTATCCGTATGCTCCTCGCCCAGCATACTGCGCCTGCTCTTCAGCACTTTGGCGTAAAGGGATTCCGCCTCGCTGTAACGACCTTGTCTATGGTACCACGCGGCCAAATTGTGCATAATGCGCAGAGTGTTTGGCTCATCCTCACCTAACGTGCGGCAACTAATCTCCAAACCCTCGGTGAGCATTCGTTCCGCCTCATCATAGCGGCCCTGTATTTCGTAAAGCCGGAAGAGACCATTCAGAGAATTCAGCGTTTCTGGATGCCCCTCACCAAAGACGCTTCGTTTAATCTCCACCTCCTCCTGCATCTCGATTAGCGACTGCTCATTTTCGTAACGTTGAAACTCCGATACTAACGGCAGGTAATACTCTTCGCTTTTTTCTGTCTTCGCAAATCGGGTATGCAGCTCCTTAAGGAGTTTCTGCCACTTCTGCCACTGAATCGCCGTCGTCTCCCCCTGCTTGTTGTGCTCCGCTCCGAGTGCTATCCAGGTCCGAAGCTGCATCTCGCGCAGGTCGGCCGGCGCTTCGGGCACCCGCCAAACACGTGCTTTTCCCTCCGGCAAAATCCTGAACAAAATCGTCCCATCTTTCCTAAATGACTCCAATGCTCCCTTGTCGTTCCACCACGTACTGCCCCTTATGGCTTTAGACGGCAGTTCTAAGCTGTGATAGGGTGGACCAATGCTGATATCCCAGAGTCGTACGGTCCGGCCCCCTTCACCTGAAGCAGTAGCCAGCAGTTTTCCATCCGGACTAAATTCCACCGCCCATACCTGTGCCGGGTGTCGAAGCGGCGAAGCAAGCTGCCGTCCGTTAGCCACATCCCATTGGTGTGTCAGGCCATTCTCTGACGCGGTGGCCAGGACTTTGCTATCGGGGCTGAAACTCGCTCCACAAACGCGTCCGCCACAAAAAAAAGTATGCAAGAGCCTTCCTGTAATTACGTCAAAAACCCATGTTTCCCCATTATATGCGGCAGCAGCCAGGAGTTTCCCATCCGGATTAAATGCCAGCATCTTGGCATCTTCTTCTATGTCGTTTAAAGGCTGTCCGAATGGCCGGCCACTGGTTACATCCCAAAGTTGAGCGGTCTCCCGTGACCCAGCCGCCAGCAGCTTTCCATCCGGACTAAACGTCACTGCATAAACCGGACCATCGTTTTGCAAGGGCTCACATAGTGGTTTGAATGTTGTTGTGTCCCAGAGATGAATCGTTTTGCCTGAGATAACGGCCCCGATTTCCCCATTCAAGATGATGTGACCAATAAGTTCTCCGTCAGAACTCACAGAACCAGGTATATTACCGCTTTGCCTAAGCACTACCTCGGTGTTGAGCGACTGTAACGTCTTCCAAATCCGAGTCGTACCACCAAATGTCAAAGTAGCTATATACTTACCATCTTCGCTAAACACCACCTTGCCTACACCATCCTGATGGTGTAATGGCTGACCGTATGGCCGGCAATTAGCCGCATCCCACAGCCTCAAAGTTTTGTCCGCCGAACCGGTGGCTAATATCCTGCCATCCGGACTGAATGCCACAGTTTCGACAGCGGCTTCGTGATGTAACTGCTCACCGTGGGACCGGCCTGTCTTTGTATCCCAGAGCCGCGCCGTCCAGTCCAGGGTGGTTGTGGCCAGCAACTCTCCATCCGGACTGAATGCTACGTCTTTTGTCCACCTGCCGGGATTTATTTGCTTGTGGAGCTGTACCGTTTCCACCACCCATAGTTTCACGCTGTCCTCAGGCGACAAGGTCATTACCAGCTTTCCGTCAGGACTGAACGTGACCTTAGATATTCTTTTTACTCTTCGTTCTCCATGTCGCAGTACTGGGCCGTAGGGTTGTCTGTTGGCGACTTCCCATAGTTGCGCGGTATTGTCTTCTGCTCCGCTGGCCAATAAATTCCCATCAGGGCTGAATGCTACCGTCCAGACCTCGCCTTCGTGTTGCAGCGGCTGTCCATAGGGCTGGCCCGTGCTCGTCTCCCACAGCCGCACCGTTCCATCAAAGCAGGCCGTAGCCAGCAGCTTGCCGTCGGGGCTGAACGCTGCCGACCAGTAAGCTTCGGCCAGCTCAGATCTTCTTTTTGACGATTTACCCGGACCACCATTGCGCTGCAGGACGGGTCCTGCCGGCTGCCCTGTGGCCGTGTCCCACAACCGCGATACTCCCTCTATTGAGTGAGTCGCCAGCAGCTTGCCATCAGGGCTGAATACGATCGCACCGATAATCCTCCTGAGATTTAACGGCGGAGTATGAGGTCGGCCCGTCGCTGTATCCCAGAGCTGCGCAGCCCGCCCATTCGTAATCGCTAATAGTCCGCCGTCCGGGCTAAAGGCAATGTTATCAGCATAGGGAAAGACCTGGACCAATCGGTCCGTCCAAAGGTCATACGCAATGGCCCACAGCCGAGAGGCCTGGTCCCTGATGTCAGGAATCTTGTCAGCGGTTTGCCGGGCGTCGAGAAGATACAGAAGTCCCACGTTGTCACCTTCGTTGAGGAGATTTATGCCTCTCTCGATTTGCGACCTTGCCAACAGGCGCTGCGCCCGAAGGCGCTGCTGTTGCGAGATGCTTTCGGCCCGCTCGGCAACGTCGCGGGCGGCCACTGCCTCAGTGCGCGCAGCGGCTTCCTTCTGTCGTGCCTGTTCGGCCATAAGCCGCGCAGAGGCCTCTTTTTCGCGTGCCTGCTCAGCCCGAAAGTACATAGTAGTGCTGACGACCAGGCCTATAACTATCGCCGTAAGGGCCAGCAGGCCGCTGGCAACACCGGTTTTGTGGCGGCGCACGAACTTATGCATCCGATACCTCACGCTCGGTGGACCAGCCGAAACCGGCTCATCACTCAGATGCCGCTCGATGTCCACTGCTAGACCATTAGCCGTCTCATAACGGCGAGTGCGGTCCTTCTCCAGCGTCTTCATCACAATCCAGTCAAGGTCGCCACGTACGATTTTGCGCAACTCATTCGGCTGTGCATCGCGGTGTTTGGCAATATCTGTCAGATTTTCGCCGAGGGTACTCAAGCGTGTGGACGGCCTGGGCGGCTCGTCTTCACGGATGATTCTGCGGATTTCATCATAGGCGGCGATGCGAAGCTTTTCAGCTTCAAACGGCGTGGTGCCAGTGAGAAGCTCATATAGCAAAACGCCAAGCGAATAGATATCGCTGCGCGTGTCAACGTCCAATCCGCTCATCTCCGCTTGTTCGGGACTCATATACTCCGGAGTGCCTATGAACTGCCGGAATTCAGTAAAAAGCGTTTTCTCAGTGAGCCGGTGCTGCGTCGCCTTGGCGATGCCGAAATCGATTATCTTGGGAACCGGCTTGCCGTCGTGCAGCGTAATCATTACGTTTGTGGGTTTGATGTCCCGGTGGATGATTCCTTTCTGGTGCGCGTGCTGAACTGCTTTGCATACGTCGATAAACAGCTCCAGCCGTTTCTGTGTGTCGAGATTGTTTTTATCGCAATACTCCGTAATAGGTATGCCCTTTATCAGCTCCATTACAAAGTATGGCCGGCCCGTATCGGTTGCGCCGGCGTCGAACACCCTGGCAATGTTGGGATGGTCCATCATCGCCAAGGCCTGGCGTTCGGCTTCAAACCGGGCGATGACCTGTTTGGTATCCATACCCAGCTTGATGATTTTCAATGCGACTTTGCGGCGAATCGGCTCCTCCTGCTCAGCCATATAGACAACCCCGAAGCCGCCCTCTCCTATCAACTGAAGCAGCTTGTACCGGTCGATTTTCATACCGGGAACTTCGGTCGGCGGCGGTGTATCGAGCGTGCTATTTATTCCTGCCGGGGGCGATTTAAGAAAGCTTGCATCCTCAAAGTGAACCTTGAGTAAGGCCTCGACACGAGCCAGTAGAGCAGCGTCCTCTCCACAAGCTGATTTGACAAAAGTAGCTCTTTCAGCAAGGGATTTTATCTCGATTGCCTTATTGAAAATCGCCTCTTCGTCCTTTTTATGCTCAGCGCACATTAGATAGCTCCTGATATATGTGCTCTACTACTATACAATGCGAGAAATAGAGTCGGAAAGCACCGCGAAAAATAAAAAATTCTCAAAAACGACCTTCAGCCACGCGCCGTCTTGTCGCCTTTTGCTATCTCTAATCGCAGCCAGGAACGAGCATAAGCCCAATAGCGGTCGGCTGTAGAGGGTGAAATGCCCAGAACTTTGGCTGCTTGTTCACTGCTTAACCCGGCAAAATAGCGAAGCTTGACTAAACCGGCCTTAACCTCGTCCTTTTTTGAGAGATTTTCAAGTGCCTCATTTAATGCAATCAGTTCCTCCTCAGGACTATCGTCGCTTTTTACGAGAACTGCTTTGTCGAAATCAACTCGGTTGCGGCTTCCTCCCCGTTTTAAGGTCTTCTTTCGACGGGCGTTTTCGACGAGGATGCGGCGCATTGCCTCAGCCGCGGCAGCAAAGAAATGGTGGCGACCGCTCCAGTTCTGATTCTCTCCTCCGACAAGCCGCAGGTATGCCTCGTGCACAAGAGCGGTTGCCTGCAGTGTCTGGCCGGGTAGTTCCCTGCTGAATCGTTGAGCAGCAAGCTGGCGAAGCTCCTGATAGACCAGCGGAAAAAGTTCATCTACAGCGTGTACATCCCCCTTTTCAATAGCAGCTAATATCCTCGTGACCTCACTCATACATTTATTGTATCTAAAAAAAGACAATTTGAAAGAAAAAAGATACCCATGGTATGAGCCCTTGTGCTACAATGAAACCTGACAAGTAATAACCAAACCATCAACAAAAACTTATCAGTTTCGTATCAACAAACCTAAGACGAAAAGTTCGCCATAGAAGGTTTCATTGAATTATATAGTGCTACTCCTGCTGACTGGCAGCCCGGCGACGACGTTATTATTCCACCGCCCGGCTCGTGTGGCGTAGCCAAGCAACGCGTCGAAGAAACCGGCAAAGGCTATTGCTGCCTTGACTGGTTTATGTGTTTCAAGAAGCTTACCAAAGAGCAGTTGACACTGCCCAAAGCTTGAGCAAGAATATAATGTTAACAGGACGTTCTGTATGCCAAGTAGCAAGGAACAAGCAAAGAGAGTCTTTTTGCATTTTTAAGGAACAGGATTATGGGCTGGTCGATAAATATCGGAAAGATATTCGGGATTAACTTTCGCATTCATGTGACATTCTTTTTGCTTCTGTTCTTCATATTCGTATCTGTGTTGCCACAGCATGGATTCCAACGAGCCTTGCTGGCAACGTTATTTATATGCGCAGTGTTCGTTTGTGTCTTGATTCATGAAATAGGGCATAGCCTGATTGCTCGCCGTTTCGGCAAAGAAGTGAAGGGTATCACTTTGCTGCCAATTGGTGGAGTAGCGATGATGGAGGAAATGCCCGAAAAACCGGGGCAGGAGATAGCAATGGCACTCATCGGGCCCTTCATAAATCTGGTGATAGCAGCGATACTTTACTTGTTTGTCGGGCATTGGGCGGGCATAGGTGCTCCTAACCTTACCCCGGACTCTGCCAGGATGTTCTTTGCCGGGCTTATTGGCGTGAATATTATGCTTGCGATATTCAATCTGATACCTGCCTTTCCAATGGATGGAGGCAGAGTTCTGCGGGGTCTTCTCGCACTGAAAATCGACTACATACAGGCCACCGTTACTGCGGTTTTTGTCGGCCAGGCCATAGCAATGTTTTTCATATTCTTCGGTATCTTTTTTAACTGGTGGCTGGCTCTGATAGGATTGTTTCTTTACATTGGTGCCGGCAGCGAAAAACATCAGGTTCTGCTCAAATCTTTACTACGTCAGGTGCCTGCCAGTGAAGCCATGACAACAGAATTTCAAACACTTCGACCTGACGAGCCTCTTCGGCGTGCCC
>CAYNVP010000041.1:0-8124 GCA_964400665.1 uncultured Pirellulales bacterium
CTCAACTCAGTCCCCAGCTCCGCAAACGTTGCCTATTACGCCGGCATCGTAAAAGACAAACAACTGCTTCGCGAGCTTATTCAGGCCTCTACCGAAATACTGAACGACGCCTACGACGTTACCGGCGAAGCCATCCAGAAACTCGACGAGGCCGAAAGCCGAATCTTCACAATCACCGACAAACGCACCTCAGGCCAGGCATTTGCAATCAAAGACCTCGTTACGCGCGCCTACGAGCTTATCGAAAAACGCGAAGGCAAGCACGTCACGGGCCTGCCAACCGGTTACTTCGAGCTCGATGAAATGACCTGCGGGCTGCAAAACAGCGAAATGATAATCATCGCAGGCAGACCCAGTATGGGTAAAACCTCCCTTGCGCTTAATATCGCAGAGCACATCGGCGTGCTCGAAAAGACGCCCGTCGGCATTTTCTCCCTCGAAATGGGCCAGCAGCAGCTGGCCGAACGATTCCTGTGCGGCACCAGCGAAATTGAGAGTCAGCTCGTGAGAAAAGGTATGCTTACCACGGACCATTATCGAAAGCTGGTCGATGCCTGCGGGATTCTCTCAGCAGCGCCTATATATATCGACGATAGCTCGACCCTGACGCCGCTCGAATTGCGCGCAAAGGCAAGGCGACTGAAAAGTCAGCACGACATACGCTGCTGTATCATCGACTATCTGCAGTTGATGCACCTCGGCACCAGCCGCATCGAAAGCCGCCAGCAGGAAATAACAACGATATCGAGATACCTCAAGGCCCTCGCACGGGAGCTGAATATCCCAGTTGTTGTGCTCAGCCAGTTGAACCGCTCGCCCGAGGGACGTGAAGGACATCGACCGAGAATGAGCGACCTGCGGGAAAGCGGCAGCATTGAGCAGGACGCAGACGTCGTTATGCTTCTGCACCGCGAGGATTATTATCACCGCGGGGAAAAAGATTACGAGCCGAACAATGCCGCCGAAATCATCATCGCCAAACAGCGTAACGGCCCGACCGGCACGGTCGGCCTGGTCTTTCGGGAAAAATTCGCGCGGTTTGAAAACGCCTCTTTTGCTAACGAGCCGTCTGCAACCCTTGAACAGTCCGGCTCCGGCGCGGAAGATGCACCATTTTGATTTGCAATAGTGGCCCGTTACTTCGGCTTCGTGAATCGAGTCACGAGAAACAAATATGTGAAAGGAAAAAGTGAAAACGCTTTGGTGTGAGGTTTGCATCTTTGTGGCCTTCGTCCTGTTTTGCGCGCAGCCGGCTTACGCGCCCGACGCGAACACTGATGGTCAAACAATAGCCGCCATACGCGTCGAAGGCAACGTCAGTGTAAAGGAAACCCAGGTTCTCGCAAAAGTCCGTTCAAGGCAGGGTGGCGAATTCAATCCCGACGTCGCAACAGAAGACACAAAGCGAATAGCCGAGATTGCCGGCGTCGAATACTGTTACTACAACACCAAACAGGTTGACGCAGAATTAGAGCTTACCTTTGTCGTCGTAGAGAAAAATATCATCAGGTCGATTGAATTCGTCGGCAATAAGGCGTATCGCGACAAAAAACTTCAGGAAAAACTCGGCTTCAAGGTCGGCGACTACCTCGACCCCGTCCTTGCACAAACCTATACAACCACTATCGCCGAGTTCTATCACAAAAATGGTTTCCCCTATACCGCAGTATCGCTCGATACCGGAAAAACAGCCGCCGGCTTGCTGGTATATTCAGTCAATGAAGGCCCTCGCGTAAAAATCGACGCCGTTAAATTCGAAGGCAACAAGGCCGTTAAGACAAGTGAACTGAAAAAAACAATCAAGACCAGCACCCGCAGCTGGCTTGTGTTCCAGAAATACTATCAGGAGGACCGCCTTGCCGAGGATGTCTCCAAACTTCATCGGGTATACCAGAAAAGGGGTTTCCTAAACGCCAAAATCGAGGCCAAGCGCCAGTTCAACGCCGACAAAACCAAAGTCCGAATCATTTTCGCTATCGAAGAAGGCGTCGCCTATTCCGTCGAGCAAACCGTTTTTACAGGCAACGTGGCATACGATAACGAGAAGCTCTATGAACAACTGTCTCTAAAAAATGGCCAGACCTACAACGAGCAAAAGGCCGAATCCGATACGAAACAGCTCGTCAAAACCTATAAGGAAAGCGGCTTCATCAACGCGCAGGTCGAGCGGGGTATTAAGTTCGTCTCCGAGAACACAATCGCCGTTGAATATACCGTAAAGGAAGGCCAGCGCTTTCGAATAGGCCAGATTACTATCACCGGCAACGAGAACACCAAAGACAAGGTCGTTCGAAGAATCCTCGACGAATATGACTTCCAGCCGGGCGACTGGTACAACGCGGATATCGCCCGCGGCGACGGCAAAGGCGAACTCGAAAGAATCCTCCAGCGGACTCTGCTCACCCAACGTGACGGCGCAACTATTACCCCCGCCGGACAAAAACCGGATCAAAAAGACGCTCAGGTCGGCATCATCGAAGGTAAAACCGGTATGGTTATGCTCGGCGCGGGCGTCAGCTCCGACGCCGGCGTCATAGGCCAGTTTTCCTTCGAACAGAGAAACTTCGACATCAGCGATACTCCCGAAAGCCTGGCTGATTTTATCACGGGAAAGGCCTTTAGAGGGGGAGGTCAAACACTACGTGTCTCTCTGCAGCCCGGTACCGAAATAACCCAATACTCCGTCAGCTTCAATGAACCATACCTCGATGATAAACCCACATCACTCGACCTGGCCGGCTCAAGCTGGGAAAGATGGCGTGAGTCCTACAATGAGGCAAGAACCAAGGGCTTTGTCGGTCTCGAAAAACGCTACAAAAATAAATGGCGGCGCAGCATCGGTTTCCGCGCAGAAAACGTCAATGTCCAGGACATCGATTCAGACGCCCCGGTCGAAATAAAGGATTCCAAAGGTGATAATCTTCTTGCAGGCATCCGGGTCGGGCTGGGCAGGACGCTTGTAGACAATATGCTCAACCCCACAACAGGCCACGGTTTCGACCTCGCTTATGAACAGGTTGTAGGCGACCACACCTTTGGCATCGCCAGCGCCACCTACAGACAATACTACATCCTTAACGAGGACATAACCGAGAGAAAAACCGTCCTGTCCGCCAAACTCCTGGCCGCTGCCACCGTCGGCAGCGCCCCGCCCTTTGAAAAATTCTACGCCGGAGGCACCGGCACGTATGGCATCCGCGGCTTCGAATATCGCGGTGTAAGCACCAGAGGACTTCAGACAAACATCACCGACCCCAACCTGACTCCGGAGCGAATAGACCCCATCGGCAGCGACTATATTTTTCTCGCAAATGCCGAGGTAACCGTTCCCCTCGTCGGAGATAGCGTTTCGGCCCTTTTTTTCATCGACTCAGGCACTATCGATACCGGCGGCTACCGCGTCGGCGCAGGCGGCGGCTTCCAGATATTGATACCGCAGTGGTTCGGGCCGGTCCCTATGCGATTTGAGCTGGCAACCCCCCTGATGAAAAGTGAGGGCGACAAAACCCAGACCTTCAGCTTTTCCGTCGGAACCTTGTTCTGAACAAAAAGGGGGGTTTGCATAATTCCCGTTTAAGCGTAGAATATCTGCCGTTTGGCTGAGTAAACAGGTAGATGAGTGAATGAGTTCCTCATCTGCTTGTTAATTCATTTACTCATCAACCCAATAGGAAAGGATTAACTATGAAGCTAAAACCAGCTGTATTTGTAATGCTGATGGCCGTATTGTTTGTTCTAATTGCGGCGATTGAGCATGGTCAGGCCGCCTCGTCCCAAGAACCGAAATGCCTCAAAATCGGTGTCGTCAGCGTCCGCAAGATATTCCAGGACTGTAAACGCAACGTCAAATACCGCAGGGATCTCGCCGCGGAACGTGACAAACTGGAAACCGAGCTTGAGAAACTCTCCAGGGAAATCGACCTCGATAAAACAGGTCTCAAGACACTAAAAACCGGCAGCCCAGACTATTTGTCGGCGATGAAGGAAATACTCGAAAAACAGGCACGCCTGCAGGCGCAGCAGGAATTCTTCAAACGCCAGATGGACATCCGCGAGCAGACAATAATCGAAGGCCTGTTTCAAGACGTCATTAAGGCCACAGGTGAAATTGCCAAAGAAAAAATGCTCGACTTGGTGCTCGAAAAAAGTGAACCGGACCTGCCTGCCGCCAACTCAAACGAGCTTATGCTGACAATCAGCACGCATAAGGTCCTGTTCAGCGCCGGCTGCGAGGACATCACCGACGCTGTCCTGGCAAAGGTCGATGCCGCCGATAAGTCGGCAAATTGATGGCTGATAATCGCAATATGGAAATGACGGTTAAAGAACTGGCTAAACAGCTTAAAGCCGAACTAATCGGCTCCGGGGCGGGTGTCGTCCGCTCGGTCGGGCCTGTTGGCGCCGCAGACCAGACCACCTTGACCTTCCTTGCCGATGATAAACATCTGGCCGCGCTTAAAAATTCCCGTGCCGGCGCTTGTATAATCGCTAAAACCGTCGCTGGTCTGGCTATGCCTCAGCTATTGGTTAAAAACGTCAATGCGGCGCTCATAGAGGCCCTTAAAATTTTTGCGCCGAAGCTCCAGCCGCCAACGCCGGGTGTCCACCCAACCGCGGCACTGGCGCCGAAGGTCAAACTCGGCAAAAATGTCTCGGTAGGTCCCCTTGTTGTTGTTGAAGCCGGCGTCGATATCGGCGACAATACGGCCATTGCTGCCGGCTGTAAAATAGGACAGAACTCAAAAATCGGCGCAAACTGCCGTCTCGACCCAAATGTCGTTGTCTATCATAATTGCACCATAGGTAATTCCGTCATCATTCAGGCCAACTCAACAATCGGCTCCACCGGCTTCGGATATGCTTTCATCGATGGCGCTCATCGCCTCATACCCCACAACGGCGTCGTCGTGATTGAGGACTTTGTCGAGATTGGGGCCAATTCCTGTGTTGACAGGGCCAAATTCGGCGAAACACGTATCGGCGCGGGCACAAAAATCGATAACCTTGTTCAGATAGCCCATAACGTCGTCATCGGCAAATGCTGCCTCATAGTAGCGCAGGTCGGCATAGCCGGCAGCACGAAAATCGGCGACGGCGTCGTTTTCGCCGGCGCGTCCGGCGCCACCGACAATATCGAAATAGGCGATGGCGCTATTGTTGGCGCTCGAGGATGCGTGTTAAAAAGTGTCGGGCCTGGTATGCAAGTGTTGGGATACCCCGCCATCGAACACAAAGAGGCGTTACGCGTCTGGGCCTGCACGCAGCGACTGCCAAAACTTATGGAACAATTCAGGGAATTGTCCGCAAAGGTAGATAAACTTGAAGCTTCAAAAAACGATAGCAAACCAGACGACCGTTAGCGGCAAGGGGCTCTTTGGAGGCAAGGATGCAACCGTCGTTTTTCGCCCGGCGCCCGTCGATACCGGCGTGGTCTTTGTCCGAACTGACGTGTCCGAGCCCGTTCGCATCAGGGCCATCGCACCCAATATCGCACAACGTTCGCGCCGCACAACAATAAAAAAAGGGCCCGTCAGCATCGAAACAGTCGAGCATTGTCTGGCCGCTGTCAACGCCCTCGAAATTGACAATCTGATTATCGAAGTCAACGCCCCCGAAATGCCCGGACCCGATTCCAGCAGCAGCGAATATTTCAGGGCGCTCGCCGCGGCAACGCTCGTCGAACAGCAATCAACCAGACAAGATTTCACAATCGAAGAGCCCGTCTCTATCACGGCGGGCGACGCCTCCATTTACGCGCTGCCTTATCCCGACGATGCGCTCAATATAACCTATGACCTCGACTACGCAGGCCACACCGGTATCGGCAGACAGATTTTCAGCTTCCGCCTCACCTCCGATGGTTTCGAAAAGCACCTCGCCCGCGCCAGGACGTTTCTTCTCGAAGCCGAAGCCCTGCAGTTCCAGGCACGCGGAATGGGGACCCACCTCTCACCCAGGGACATTCTCGTTATCAATTCCGACGGCCCCATCAAAAACTCTTACAGGTTTCCCGATGAATGTGTCAAGCACAAAATCGTCGACCTCATAGGAGACCTCGCCCTCGTCGGCAGGGCCGTTAAAGGCAGAATCATTTCCTACAAAAGCGGCCATACACTCAACCAGCAGCTCGCACACAAACTCTACGAAGCCGCCGAACGACGTCAGCGCGCCGCCAAATTCGGCACCGACGCCCTTCTCGATATTCGACAAATCGCTAGAATCCTCCCGCACAGGTACCCCTTCCTGCTTGTTGACAAGGTAATTGAACTGGAAAGCGACTCCTTCATAAAGGGGATAAAAAACGTAACCTTCAATGAGCAGTTCTTCCAGGGGCACTTCCCCGGCACGCCCATTATGCCGGGTGTTCTCATTGTCGAGGCGATGGCTCAGCTCGCCGGGCTGCTGTTTGCCCAGCGGCTCGAGCACACGGGAAAGCTTGCCGTCCTTCTCAGTATGGATGGCGTCAAATTGCGAAAGGCCGTCGTCCCCGGCGACCAGCTCCTCCTTACCGCCGAAACCGTAAAGAGCCACACCAAAACCGCTCATTGCCGGTGCAAAGCAATGGTCGCCGACGCTGTTGTCGCCGAATGCGAAATCAAGTTTATGCTCGTGGATAACGACAGGATATAAAATGTTGAACATAAAGCTGTTCTTCCGCAGGATGCCAAAATGAAACAGATTCATCCTACCGCGGTCATCGATGATGACGCACTTTTGGCCGATGGCGTCGTAATCGGGCCTAATTGCTTTGTGGCAGGCGGCTCCTGTCTCGGCGAAGGAACCGTCCTCGAAGCAAATGTTGTAATTGAAAAGAATGTTCGAATCGGGAAACATAATCATTTATTCCCGAACAGCGTCATCGGCGGCCAGCCGCAGATTCTCAACCTCCGTTCCGATACTAAGCTCGGTGGCCTGGTAATCGGCGACAACAACACCATCCGCGAGCAGGTCACCATTCATCCGAGTATGCACCACGACGGCCTGACTAAAATCGGCAATGACAACCTCCTTATGATTGGGGTCCACGTCGGCCATGACTGCGTCATCGAAGACAAGACCGTCCTTAGCAATTTTACTCAGATGAGCGGCCATTGCAAAATCGAAACGGGCGTCTGGCTCTCGGGCGTCGTCCTGCTGCACCAGTTCGTCACCATAGGCAAATGGTGCTACGCCGCCGGAATGGCCGGCATCAACAAGGACGTCCCGCCGTTTTTGATTGTCAGCGGCCACTATCCGCCGGAAGTCCGAGGCGTCAATAAACGAGGCCTCGCACGCGCAGGACTCAACGAAAAGCAGCAGCAGGCAATATACGACGCCTACAAACGTCTCTACCGAAACGACAAAATGCCCCTGCTGCGAAAGGCAAAACAAATGGCCGAAGAACCAGGCCTCGATGAAAATGTCCGCGATATGCTCGACGCAATTATCAAAAGCAGCGAGCATCGCTTCGGAAGGTATCTCGAAACGTTCCGGGACTGAAAAAGGGGGCGGGAGCTTTTTTATGGATAAACTTCGCACTGCTGTCGTGGGCGCCGGCAAAATGGGCGAAATCCACGCCCGCGTTTACTCCGACCTGCCCCAGAGCAGTTTCACCGCCATAGTCGATATCGACCTCAACAAGGCAAAACGCCTCGCAAAAAAGTACCGCTGCGAAGCGATTCAAAACGCAGCAGAGCTTATCGGAAAAGTCGATGCCGTCACCATAGCCGCACCTACCAGCGAACACTTTGCACTTGCAAAACCCCTGATACAGGCAGGTATTCCCGTCCTCATAGAAAAACCTCTCGCCTCCGATGTCAGCCAGGCAAAAAACATTGTCGAACTCGCGAAACAAAACAACTGTCTTGTTGCGGTCGGCCATTCCGAACGCTGCAACCCGGTCGTCCAGGCAATCAAACGGCTCCAGATTGAGCCGAAATTCATCGAATCGGCGCGCATCAGCCCTTATCCCTTCCGCTCAACAGATGTCAGCGTTGTTCTCGATGTTATGATTCATGACATCGATATTATCCTGTCACTGGCGGCGAGCAAGGTATTAAAAGTTGAAGCCGTCGGCATAGGCGTAATCGACCCGAATACCGAAGACATTTGCAACGCCAGGATTACCTTCGAAAACGGCTGCAT
>CAYNVP010000041.1:8224-17102 GCA_964400665.1 uncultured Pirellulales bacterium
TCGACTCTATGAAAAAACACAAGTGGGATTGACCATTGACAATTGATTATTGATTATTAATGATTGGTGCTATATGAACTATTTTGGGAAAAGAAGCAAGCGTTTTGCTTTTGTTTCGATGGTAATTGTTGTTTTGGCTTTTGGTTGCCAGGCGCATAATAAACCTGCCGAGGCGGACAAAATTGTTCAGGAGAGGATAATGGTAACGCTGGAAACTACAAAAGGTAACATTGTTATTGAGGTCAATGAAACAGCCGCCCCCGTGACAAGCGCAAATTTCCTGCGTTACGTTCAGGAAGGCTTCTACAACGGCACTGTCTTTCACCGCGTTATTCCTGACTTTATGATTCAGGGAGGCGGCTTCGCTCCCGATATGAAGCAAAAGCAAACTCACGAGCTAATCGTCAACGAAGCAAAAAATATGCTCAAAAATACGCGTGGCACAGTCGCAATGGCCCGAACCAATGACCCCGACAGCGCCACCGCCCAGTTCTTCATCAACCTTGTTAATAACGACTATCTCAACTTTTCAGGCCCCCGAAATCCCGGCTATGCCGTCTTCGCCAAAGTCGTCGATGGTATGGATGTCGTCGATACAATCGCCGAAGTCAAAACAGCGTCAAAGCAGGGACATCAGGACGTCCCCGTAGAGCCGGTCATTATCAAATCGGCAAAGGTCGTGTCTGAAAAATAACCGGGCGGTAACACCTTAATTTGTCGAAAGGAGAAAGCGATGAGTAAAATCACAAAGAGCAATTATGTGGTTGGCATGGTTTTACTGGCCCTGTGCAATCTGGCGGGAGGTACCGACCCGCAAAAAATCGACGCACAGGAAAAAGTCGAAAATCTCTACAAGGGGGCACGAGTTCTTATTGAAGCTCTTTTAGTCGAGGTCAAACTCGAAGCTATGGAAAATGCCGGTGTGGGTCTGTTAAGCGGAAAACCTGCCTCAGCAGCTAAAATTCTCGACATCATCAGAGACAAAAATTCTGGCCGTATTCATACATGCCGAAAATTAGCTTTGGTTAGTCCAGGCAGGGGCCGTATGGAAACATCAGGCCGGATAGATGTCCCTTCGAGTCAGGACCCGAACGGCAAAATCACAAGTTGGCGTCAGTATGATATCGGCAGTGCTATTAATGCTAATCTCGAAATTGACCCTGATGGAAGAATATTTATTAGTTTTAAGATGGACATAAGAACACTCGGCAGTGATTTAAAAGCAGAGAACCAGTCGCCTGATATTTTAAGTTGTACGTTGGATAGCACGGTATCCTTAAAATCAGGAATACCAATTATAGCAGGCGGTTTGGAAGGAAAGGGTAAAATGACGTATCTGATTCTGCGGGCGGATATTGAGCAGGATAGTTTCCCGCAATCGGCCAAGCATAAAAAATGACCGCCGAGCAAATTATTAAGTTTTTCAAAATGAAATCGCTGCCTCAGGAAGGCGGTTACTACGTCGAAACCTACCGTGCCGCCGAACAGATAAAAAAAGCGGCCCTGCCCGTCAACTTATCAGGTGACCGTAATATCGCCACCGCAATCCTGTATCTGCTCACCCCCGATACCTGTTCCGCACTTCATCGGCTCAAATCCGATGAGATTTTCCATTTCTATCTCGGCGACCCCGTCACAATGCTACAACTGCACCCCGACGGACGAAGTGAAATTATCACGCTCGGCCACGATATCTTCAACGAACAGAAAATTCAGACGCTTGTCCCCAAAAACACCTGGCAGGGGGCTTTCGTAAATCCCGGCGGTGAATTCGCACTCCTCGGCTGCACCGTCGCCCCCGGCTTCGACCCAGACGACTACCAGCAGGCAGACAGAGAAGAGCTGGTAAAACAATATCCCTCGCATAAAGACCTGATAACCAGATTGACCTGATAGTAGTGTGTGTTATGCCCGCAGTCTTTCCCTGCTGACTAATTGATGCGCCAGCCGGCTCGGCTCAGGCAATCGATACTTATTAGTGCATTCTAAAACTACCCTTATCGCGTCCTTGAGCGTGCATTTATGCCCCACCGACACAAATACCGGCTTGACGTCCGTCCGCGTCCGCACAACCGCGCCAATCACTTCGCCCCCATCGGTCAACGGATTGTATTTACCCTTTTGCCTGCCTGGCTCCTCGAAGTCACCCGTCAGCCGGCTCTTCGCGCAACCGACGGTGGAGCTATCCAAAAGTACCCCGATATGCGACGCAATCCCGAACCGCCGGGGATGCGCGATACCTTGTCCATCCACAATGAAAACATCAGGTTTGGCTTTGAGTTTTTCGATGGCGTCGATGCACGCCGGCGCCTCGCGAAACGATAACAGACCCGGTATATATGGGAAAGTAACTTTGCGTATCGCCGTTGCTGTCTCGATAACCGTAAAATCCCTTAGTTTGAGTACTACTACCACCGCGATTATCCTCCTCCCGTCCCTGCTGAAGGCGCAATCCAGCCCCGCTATTATCATTGGCCCTTTTTTCATCCTGATAAACCGCACAAGCGAGGCCAGCCGACGCTGCGTCTCTATCGCCTCTTTATAGGACAAATCCCACTCATGCAATTTTTTTGTCTTCATATTATTTTACTGGGCATTTTAGTAGTTAAACAAATGCTTGCAAGTGATCGAGATAGTTTCAGTTTCGATTCGAGTGGTGTGCTTTGCTTAGCGCAGCCAGACCTTCGCAAACCAATAAAGGTCGTAGATATTTACTATTTCGTCATCGTTGAGGTCGCTTGACTTATCAATTCCCTGCTCTTGCCACTCGCCCGCCAATATGGCGAAATCTTTGATGTTGACGATACCATCACTGTTTAAATCGGCCTTATTCGCAATTATCGCAACCGCCGTCTGTAACCAGTCGTTGCTGAATAACTGCAAATCAGCTATGTCAACGCCTTTGTTTCGGTCGAGGTCCGCAGGCAGTTCGCTGCCTTCGTCCAGCCAGAAGCTTGCAAACCAGGCGAAATCCACGTTGTCTGCTGTCCCATCATTATCGAGGTCGGCCAGCAATCCCCAGTCCGCGGGCGGAATACTCGCCTTGGTTGTGCCGCCGTATGCGCCCATTTCAATCCGAACAGGGGTCCGGTCATTGGGTTCGTAACCTATTCCTGAGCCCGGATTGCCTGTTTCGATGCAGGGACTTGTGCGCTGCCCCTGCGCCCATCCGTTGGCATCTTCCCATTGTCCCTGCCTGCTCTGAAGGTGATAATCACCACTGGCCGCATTCACAAATCGCGGGTCAATATCGAGGTTCCCAGGCCCCCATACAGCCGAGCAGTCGGTTTCGGCATATACATCTGTCTTTCCACCCTCTGCGTCGCTATACGACACTGTTATCGCAGAAGGCGACGACGAGCCGGCCAATGCTATCTCTTGCCCAAACGCAGCAGTGTTGTTCCACAGTATCGAATCATCAATAGTTACGTCGCTGTAGTAACCGCAATATATGGCGCCTCCCCTTGACAGGGCAGTGTTTGCACTGAGTGTGCAATTGGAAATTTTCGCGTCGCTGCTGTAGCAGTAGATGCCGCCGCCGTAAATCGTTGCCGTGTTATTGAAAATCGTGCAGTTCTGTATCGTCGGGCTGCTATCTTGGCAATAAATACTGCCCCCTGATGTCTGATAGCCGTTGATAATCGTCAACCCTTTCAATATGGAATCGGCGCCTTCGCCGGTGTGAAAATAAAACGCCCTGTGCCTGTTGGTTGAACTGCCCTGGCAGTCGATTACCGTCTTTGTAACGGTATTGGCGTCGCGCGGCTCAATCGCCCGGACCGTTATTGCCTTGCCCTTGAAGTCCAAATCAACGTTCCCTGCCCCCGTGTACGTGGCCGGCTCAGGCACAACGTGGCCCGGCTCGTCGATGATATCAATTGCCTTTTGTATGGTTTTGAAAGGTGCGTCCGGACTTCCAAGACCCGTCGTGTCATCGCCGCCCGGTGACACACACACCCTGACCTGATGTCTGAAAACATCGACCGGGTATGGTTCGCCGTCAGATTCGTAATAGGGAATCCCATCGTTAGGGTCCGAAGGCGAAGTCGGAAATATGGGCAGTTGCTGAATCTGGTCAACTGTGTCCATTCCGCTTACGACCTGGCCGAAAACACAATAGCCGAAGCCGTCCGGATAATTGGCCCGGTCGAGAAAAGTATTGTCAGTAACATTTATATAAAACTGCGACGTGGCAGAGTCCGGCGTTTGCTGTCTGGCCATTGCGACCGTCCCCCGCAGATTGCTCAGTCCGTTATCGCTCTCGTTGATTATCGGCGGGCGAAGACCTTCTGACTTATAATAAATACTACCATCCTTAAAGTAATAGCCGCCTCCTTGAATTATCTTGAATGTAGAGCCCGTTGTCGATCGGTGTATCATAAGTCCGTCGTAAAAACCGCTGTTTACGTATTGCAGGAAATTATCGACCGTTATCGGCGCCTGACTGGGACTGGGAAAAAGTTCGATAGTGATATCGCCAAATGTCGTCTCGATAACGACTTTAGGAGTGGTTTGACTCGGGGTATAAGGAGGCGCACCGACAGCACCAGCCGATAAGACAAGTCCTCCTACAAGGGATAAAAACGCAAAATGCTTCACCCTCGACCCTTTGCCCCAAAACTTCCAATAAAAAACAGCGGGCAATCCGCTGTTTTGCTGATATCTTTATTATACTCGAATCGCTTTTAAATGTCAAGCGATAACGAGAAAAACTGTATTGTCGTGGCCGTAATCTGTCTTGCAAACTCGGCTATTTCCATCCCCTTTAAGTCAGCCAGGAATTTCGCTGTATGCACCAATAACGCCGGCTCGTTGACCTTCTGCTTCCGCATCGGCTCAGGCGTCATATATGGGCTATCCGTCTCAATCATCAACCTCTCAACGGGAACCGCCATTACTGCCTTGCGGCTTTTCTCCGCGTTTTTGAACGTTACCACGCCCGTAAAAGATATGAAGTAACCTTTGTCTAAAACTATCTTTGCCTGTTCCGCCGACCCGGAAAAACAGTGAAAAACAACATTCTTTACGCCGTCTCCGTCGCTTTCGAGTATTTTAAGCGTCTCGTCAAATGCCTCACGCGAATGTATTATTACAGGCAGATTCGTTTCCCCTGCGATTTCAAGATGTCTTTGGAAACAGTCCCGCTGCTGCTGAGGCGTCGAAAAATCATAATGAAAATCGAGCCCCGTCTCGCCGATTGCTACGACCTTTTTGTTCTTCGCAAGCTCCTTTAGTTCCTCAATCGCTTTCTGGTCAGCCGACTTTGCCTCGTGCGGATGAATCGCTACAGCCGAAAACATATTCTCGAATCTCGCCGTCAGCTCTATCGCCTTTCGGCTGTCCTCCAAATCCGTCCCCACCGTTATCCAGCCCGTCACCCCCGCGGCAATACTCCGCTGAATTACCTGCTCAACATCCGCCCCGAACTGTTCGAACGTCAAATGACAATGCGTATCAATCAGGTTCATATATCTATCGCACAAAAGCGTTTTTGTAGTGGCGGATTTCGGCCGGGCCGCGCTGGCCAACAGTCACAGTTACGATATCGAAACGGTATGGCCGGTTCTCAATATCGTTGGTTGAAATAAAATACCGCGCTGTCTTGCTCATTCTGTCTATTTTCGGCCTCGTGATTACCGCCTCTGTCGGCGCAAATTCCTCATTAGCTCTGGTTTTGACCTCGACAAACACAATCGAGCGGTCGGTATCGACCATAATAAGGTCGATTTCGCCGGCTTTGCAGGCATAATTGCGAGTGAGTGTTCTAAGTCCTTTTCGCTTGAGAAATTTTTCGCACTGCCGCTCGCCCCATTTGCCTAACAGCTTAATGTCTGCGAGCTGCTTTTTGCGATTGAATATGAAGTCAAACATCTTGACCTCAACGTATTTCGTTTATCGGCTGCGACGCTCGTTTCGTCAATCGTCTTGCGGCTGCGTATAAACGACGCTTTACGCTCGACGCAACCGATACGAGCCGCGCAATGGCGTTAGCCATCCCCAAGCGGACCGCAACCGTTTAACGTATTTCCGACGTCTCACTTGTCGCCGTTGACTATTACCTTCTCAACCTTGAACCGTCCTAATGTCGTCGCCATATTGAAAAAGTCCGCTGGCTCGCCGTTACCCGCCGCAAGCGCAATATGCCCCGCGTCAAACCCGCCCCTGCCTGCCGCTTTGAACGCAGAATCCAGACCAATCCACTTGTTTCCTATGTATGCCTCCGTCCAAGCGTGCCCGCCGAATCCTCCCTTGCCCATAAAATCATCCACGTAGGCGATACCAACCACCACCCGCGCAGGTATCCCCGCCGCTCGGCACATCGCCGCCGTCAATACCGCAAACTCGCTGCAGTCCCCTTTCCTGCTTGCCGCCACCTCCGCTGCTGAAGCATACCCCACCGACAAGCTCATATCGTCAATGTAACCACCCACAAACGCTTCAATTCTTTTCGCCGCCTCGCCCGCGTCCTTCGCGTCGCCCACCGCGCGTTTCGCAAGCTCCATTATCTTCGCGTCGTCGCTCTGCAAAAACCTGTTCGGCCTGGTCGCCTCGATAATTTTCTCGTCCGTCCCTTTATATGGAAATCTCGCTCCCTTTGGCGCACTTACCGGCTCAACCACCACTATCACCGACCCGTTCTCCAATTGCTTCACTCGCTGATTGTCTCCAGCGGGTATCGTAAAATCCCCCGCCCCTTCAACCGGCTTCAAATAATACCCGACCTCCTTCGCCGAGCCGATATTCTCAATCGGCTCGGGACTCTCCACAAACATCTTGTCCGCTATATCAAACATCTCATTATCGCCGAGTGCAAACTCCTTCTCGCATGCTATCAGTTCAAGCTTCATATCCATCATTGGCAGTATCGTCTTTAATGCCTCAAAGTCGTCGTCGACGTAGCTGACTATCACCATTTCCCCCATCCCCGGCATACTCATCGTCGTCTCGGCCTTGGTCAGTGTTACCACTCTGCCGAACAGGTCCACTTCCTCCTTGGCACCAACCCGCACCTGTGTCTTGATAGCCGTCATCATGCCGGGACTGAATACATTCACGTCGTAGCTTGTTCCTTCCTTCAGGCCCTTCTCCATCGATATTATTCTTAGCCGCTCTGCCATCACCGCGCCCTTAGGCCAGGCGAAACTGTTTTCCTGCGTATTGCCTCCCATGGCTGTTTTAACCTTTACCGTTCCGTCCTTTCCCACGATGCCCTCCGTTTTTGTTGCCATAATCCCCATATCCTGCTCGGCCGAAAACACTCTCGGCTCTCCCCTGGTCGTCTCTACGCAGGTCTCAATCGTCTTGATATTTAGGGGCGTCCCGAATCGACTTATCGTCACGTCAATCGTCTCCGTCGTCTTCACTTGCCCGTTCTCCACTATCCTGCTGTGCATGGCGTAACCCACTTTTGCCCCCTCCATTATTACCGCGTAGTATTCGACCTTCTCTGTCTGAGCGCCCGTAACTATCGATTGAATCAGGATAAGCGCAACTAAAAACATCTTCGTTTTCATAATCGGCCCCACTTTCAACAATTCTTGTCTCGTTTCATAATATATGACTCGATTAGTATAAACCATCCGTTGCATCCGACAAGTTATCTTCCTAAAATACCTTGATAGCGTGATGCCCTATGACTTTTGAGGAATTATTAAAACTGGTTCGTTTGCCCGATGGCCCGGATGTGCGGGTCGATTCGCAACTCGTCTGTCCCGGCGATGTCTTCGCAGCCGTCAAAGGCACAAACCTCGATGGTGCCGAGTTCATCCCTCACGCCATCGCCAATGGTGCCGAATACGTTGTCTGTCAAAAGGGCTACACCTCTCCTCTCAAACGCTCCGTTAGAAAAAAAATCATCACGGTTGACGATGCATCCCTCGCCCTTGCCCAGCTCGCGCAGGCCCGTTTTGGCGACCCCGCATCAAAATTAACCAATCTCGCCGTTACAGGCACCAACGGCAAGACTACCGTGGCCTTCCTCGTTCGTTCCTGCTTTCAGGCCGCAGGCCAAAAATGCGGCCTCATCGGGACCGTCGTTTATGACACCGGCGCAGATGTCTCACCTGCGGCACTCACCACCCCCGACCCTATCACTATCGCAAAAGCGCAATCCAAAATGCTAAAGGCCGACGCAAAATATATGGTCATCGAAGCAAGCTCCCATTCCCTCGACCAGGACCGCCTCGCCGCCATCGACTTCAAGGCCGCCGCCTTCACCAACCTCACCGGTGACCATCTCGACTACCACAAAACGACCAAAAATTACCTCGCCGCCAAATCGAAACTCTTTCAGTCCCTCTCTTCCATTTCGACCGCCGTCATAAACAAGCAATCGCCTTACGCCCAACAAATCGCCCAATCAACCAAAGCCAAACCTTTTTTCTACGCCATCGATGAACCCACGGACTTGTCTGCCCATATCAACTCAATCGACATCACCGGCACAAGCTTCACACTCCGCTATCAGGGTCAGTCGCTTACCATTAAGACCCCTCTGCTCGGCCGATACAACGTCGCCAACCACCTCGCTGCTGCCGGCCTCGCTCTCGCCGCTGGTCTCGATATCAAAACCGTTGCTCGAGGCCTCGATTCTCTTAGCGCCATCCCCGGCCGGCTCGAAAACGTCAAGGCAGATGCTCCCTTCACTGTCCTAATCGATTATGCTCACACCGACGACGCCCTGAATAACGTCTTGTCAACCCTCAGGCCGCTCTGTAAAGCACGCCTCATCGTCGTATTCGGCTGCGGCGGCGACAGGGACAAAACTAAAAGACCCCGTATGGCCAAAGTCGCTGAACAATTCGCAGATATCATAATCGTAACAAGCGACAACCCCCGCACCGAAGACCCGAATCGGATCATCGAGGAGATTCTGGCC
>CAYNVP010000042.1:0-16841 GCA_964400665.1 uncultured Pirellulales bacterium
TATTATATTGTCTTTTTAATTCTGCGATTTGTTGTGCGGTGAGATTGTCGAAATGTTTTATGGCGGCGATTGCCGCGGTTGCCATGACGGGGCCTGAACTTGCCTTTAGGAACAGTTTGTCGCCTGCATTGACCTGTGACAGCCATTTGAGTTTTGTCCGGTAAAAGCGGGACTCGATGGTCTTTCGGCCATCCAATATCGCATCAAGATAAGGTTTTTTAAGAATCGCAAGGTGATAGTTCATTTCACCTTTTATAGTGACAAGCGATTGAGTTGGCAATAATTTTGACCGGCGGGTCAGAGCAATTTATAATTGGGGAATGAAAAGCATCTTCAGAAAGGTACTCGGAGTCATTCTTATAATCGCCGGGCTTGTGGCTTTGTTGACGCCTCTTACGCCCGGCTCGTGGCTGGCTTTAATCGGTTTGGAGCTTCTTGGTCTGCGGCTGCTGATTGAAAAGAGGTTTCTCAACGATAAACAGAGGGCGGCAATCGCGAAGTTTATGAAGAAATTCGGGTATTCATCTAACAGTGAGGATGACGGCAAGAAGCGATGACGAAGATGCTCAGCCGTGCCACGGGCGCTGCCTTTGCTTTGTCTTTTCGAGGACCTTTTGAACGATAGCGGTATCTTCGGCAATCTGGAAATCGAACATGCCGACGGTGATGAAGTCAGCGCCGTTTTCAAAGGCATATTTAAAGCCGTCTGTGGGGAGTAAGGCGCCGGCGGCCAGCGTCTTGAAGGCAATCCAGGGTTTTTCCTCGGTTTTCATAAAGTCGATTGTTTCCTGCGGCTCGAGACAGAACATATTGTCGTGAAACTCGTTGTGGTTTTCGGACTGCTTGCCATCGACACTGAACGGCTCGCGGTTCTCCTTGGGATGCGCAGACCAGTACTTGTCGTGGTGAAATGTTTTAACCCAGTAATCCGGCTGGATTTTGACTTCCCTGCACTGCTGGAGGACATAAACCGAGTGGCAGCCGACGCCCGCGGGCAGGCCTTTCTTTTTTATGTGGTCAATCGCCTTTTCGATAACGTCAATTCGTCCGCTCTTGACACAGTTGTCGCAGGCGGCGCCGTGCAGGTATATTGTTTCAGCGCCTTTATCGACGGCCTTGTCGATACCGGCAAGGGGGTTTTCTTCCTTAGGCGTGACGTTGATTATGGCCTGAATTTTGCCGCCGGTGTCCTTTTTGTATTTGTTGATGATGTCTAATTGACTATCGGCAAGCAGAATGGTGTTAACGCCGTGCTGTTCGGCCAGATTCAGGGTCTCGTATATTTTGTCCTTTGTATTGTAGGCCTGGAACAGTTTCGAGACGTAAATGAGGTCTCGTGAATGTGCCCAGCCGCCGATGAGGTTGCCTCCGAGAATGAGCCGGCTGATTGTAAGGTTGCCGATTTTACCCGTTGGAATCTTTGCATTGCCGGGTTGTGCGGGGGTTGCCTTGCCTGATTCGGCATTTTTTTCCAAAGCAGCAAGGAGGATTCTTTCCTCAAGGCCGAGGACGCCTGCTGCACCCGCGATTGAGCCGGCGATAAGCCGGCGGCGATTCAATCTGTGCGACATAATTCGGTCCTTTCAGGGTATGGCTGCACTTTCCTATTATACAACATTAAACCCGAATCCTACAAGGTCTTTTTCGAGCTGTTCGACGTTCTTGAAGAGAATCGTCGCAAGGCCTGCCTGCTTTGCGCCGTCTATGTAATCCTGTCGGTCGTCGATGAAGAGGGTCTTTTCTGCTGACGTGCCGAGTCGGTCGAGAGTAAGCTCGTAAATCTCTTTTTGCGGTTTTTTTATTCCCTCCAGACAGGAAAAGACGATAACGTCGAAGATATTGTAATTTTGTCTGTTGAAGAATTCGACGGCGGGTTTTTCGGTGTTAGACAGCAGGGCGGTTTTACAGCCGGCTTTTCGCAGTTGGCGCACCAGCGAGAAAAGCTCCTGCCTGGGTCTATACGCCGCGCCAAAGGCATCTGACCAGAGGGAGTTGGCTTTCGGCATCGGCACCCGGCTTCGCCTGCCGGCTTCGCCGAGGCAAGCGTTGAGATGCGTGGTCATATTCATCCAGAACTGTTGTTCGGTAACCCGGCCTGTCTGGAAATCATTCAAATAGATATTGAAGGCGGTTACGTATTGCTTTACGCTGACGCCGAGCGCATTAGCGCAGTAACTTACCAGTCCCGGCGCGGGGTCTTCAGCGAGGACGCCTCCCCAGTCGAATATGATTGCCTGGATTTTTTCCATATTCGGCAGAGCATATTTGACGGAAGGGACAATATCAAGATTTCTTTGTGTGAACGCTACCAAACCGCTGGCTTATATAGTTGGCAAAGGTTAAGATAAAGTCGGCCATAAGCTTATGGAGCTTGGTCGTGATAAACTGGTTAGTGAAATAGCCGGGCGATTGAGCGTCCCCGCTCTTGTCTTCGACAAGAAGATGCGGGGAGGGGTGGTAAAAGTCGCCGGGACGTGGGGGTCTTTTGCGCGCCTGCTGGCTGCATATTTGTCAAAGCATTTGTCTCGCCCGATTCTTTACGTTTGCCCGCATATTGACGATGCGGACAATGCCGTGGATGATTTGCAGACGTTCGGGGCGGACGATGTCCAATTGTTAGCCGCCTGGGAGGGAGAGGAGGCAAAAGCAGATGCAACGGATGAAACCAGGGCGGAACGGCTGAAAGTCGTCGCTTGTCTCTCGTCGCTTTCCTCAACTTCGCTCGGGACAGGCGTGTCTCGTGCGCAAAACGACAAACTAATCATTGCATCATCCATTCAGGCAATATGTCAGCCGATACCGAAACCACAGTTGCTGGATGAATGCAGTCTTAAGTTTGAGGCGGGCAGGGGGCTTTCGCCCGAAAAGGCGGCCGAGTGGCTGGTTGACAGCGGCTTCGAGCGGACTGACAAGATTGACCTGCCGGGCCAATTCGCGAGACGCGGCGGAATTATCGATATTTACGCACCGATGGCTGAGGTGCTGCTGGAGCCGGGCCGGCCGCAGATGCAGGCGATTCGGGTCGAATTCTTCGGCGATACAATAGAGAGTATCCGCGAAATAGATTTGGATACGCAGCGGTCGATGCGAGAAGTTTCCGCGGTCAGCGTAGTATCGGTAATCTGCGGCGAGAAACAGGACCAGCGGGAGCTTTTTTTGAATATCCTCCCGGCCGATACGATTGTCATTTTGGATGAGCCGACGGATTGTTCGGAAGTGGCAAAGGTTTACTACGAGCGGGCGGAAGGAAAGAGCCGGCTATACAACTGGCCCGAAATCCATAAGGCCGTTGAGCGATACACTCAGCTTCACATATCGAGGTTCGCGACCGGAGACCCGGCTGAATTTATCAAGCTGGATATCAGGAGCGTTCAGCAATATCAGCACAAGGCCGTCTCGCTGTGGGCCGGCCACAAAGAGGCGATTGCCGAGCTTGTTGCAGAAGCAAAACAGGATAAGCACGTATTTGTGTATTGCGAGGCCGAGGCGGAGATTGCCCGCGTAAGCGAAATCATCAGGCAGGAGCACGGCGGGGTTCCGTCGCGATTCAAGTTACTCAAGGGCTTCATCCACCAGGGTTTTGCGATACCGTCGCTGAATACAATTGTGATAAGCCATCACGAATTATTCGGACAGTTTGCGCTTCGGCGAAGGCAGCGCCCGATGAGGCCGACTGCACCGATTGACACGCTGGAGGACCTCCAGAAAGGCGACTACGTCGTGCACACTTCCTACGGCATCGGTAAATTCCTCGGCACGGAAACCATCAGGGAGAAAGGCGGACAAAGCGAATACCTGACCATCGAATACGACGGCGGCGTCAAGGTGCAGGTGTCGGTCAATAACATTGCGCTTGTCCAGAAATACATCGGCACCAGCCCGAAGCGCCCGAAGCTCTCGAAGGTCGGCTCAAAGAGGTGGCAAAAACAGAAAGAAAAGGTCACAAAATCCGTCAAGGACCTCGCGGCAGAGCTGCTGGAGCTGCAGGCAAAACGACAGTCACTCGGCGGCTTCGCATTCGGCCCGGATTCGAACTGGCAAAACGAATTCGAGGAATCATTCCCATATCAGGAGACCCCCGACCAGACAACCGTGGCGACACACATCAAGCAGGATATGATGGGGGCCACGGCAATGGACCGACTGCTTTGCGGCGACGTCGGCTACGGCAAGACCGAGCTTGCAATGAGGGCGGCGTTCAAGGCAGTCGAGAACGGAAAACAGGTAGCAGTTCTTGTCCCAACAACGGTGCTAAGCGTACAGCACGGAAGGACGTTTACCGAACGCTTCGCGGATTTTCCCATTGTGATTGAAGTGCTCAACCGGTTCAAGACACAATCGCAGGCAAAGGACATCATCTCACGCACCAGGACAGGCAAGGTCGATATCCTCATCGGGACGCATCGATTGCTTAGCGGCGACGTGCGCTTTAAGGACCTCGGTCTTGTCATCATCGACGAGGAACAGCGTTTCGGCGTCGAGCACAAGGAAAAGCTCAAAAAGCTCCGCGTCAATGTTGATATCCTGACGATGACAGCGACGCCGATTCCGCGGACGCTGCATATGGCGATGCTGGGACTGCGCGACATAAGCTCGCTCGCCACCGCGCCGCTCGACCGGCGAAGCATCGTCACCTCTGTCTCGCCGTATAACGAGGAGCTTATCCGAAAGGCGATAATCCGCGAGCTGAACCGCCAGGGGCAGGTCTTTTTTGTTCACAATCGCGTCAAAACAATCGAGAAGAAATGCTGGGAGGTCCGCAAACTTGTGCCCGACGCCAGAGTTGCGATAGCCCACGGCCAGATGGCGGCGCACGAGCTTGAACGTGCGATGATAGATTTCGTGCTGGGCCGAACCGACGTTCTGGTCTGCACGACAATCATAGAGTCAGGTCTCGATATTCCCAATTCCAATACGATGCTTATCAACGACGCAGACCGCTTCGGGCTGGCCGAACTGCACCAGCTGCGAGGCCGGGTCGGCAGATACAAGCACAGGGCATACGCGTATATGCTCCTTCCGGCGTCCCGGGCCATCACACCAATCGCTGCAAGACGACTCAAGGCCATCGAGGAATACTCGCACCTGGGCGCGGGTTTTAGAATTGCACTTCGCGATTTGGAGATTCGCGGGGCGGGCAATATCTTGGGCGCCGAGCAGTCGGGTCACATTCAAATGGTCGGTTATCAGATGTATTGTGAGCTGCTGGCCCACACGGTCAGGCAAATCAAAGGCGAGCCGGCTGAGGCGATACCGGCCGCCAATATCGATTTGGGCTTCGCGGCGGCCATCCCCAGAAACTTCATCCCCGCGGACAGAAGCCGGCTGGATGTGTACCGCAGGGTAGCCGTAGCCCGGACTGATGAAGAATTGAAACAGCTCGCGGGTGAACTGGCGGACGTGTATGGCCCGCTGCCGGAGGAGGTCAAATCTCTTTTGGAAATAGCTGAGTTTCGTATCGCTGCGGGCAAGCTGAATATAAAGAGTATTGTGGCACACGGCGGAAATCTGGTATTTTCATTTGCGGCGGACGCCGCCGAAAACGCAAAACGGCTGTTTAGAAACCTCGCTGCTAAATACACCGTCGCAGATGAGACAACCGTGTATCTTCATCTGCAGAAAAGTTATTTGGAACAGCAGACGCTATTGTCTTTTTTACGAAAAATCCTTAACCGCGGAGAACGCTGAGAACGCAGAGAAAGGGGAAAATAATGAAAAAACACCGGATATTTGAGATAAGTGCAATTAGCTGTATCGGGCTATTAACTACAGTGGTTTTGGCGATAAGTCCTTTTGAAAAGCAGCAGTTGGAGAACTTCAAGGTATCGACGCTAAAGGACCTGCCCGGCGTGGCCGTCGCATTGAAAATTTCGCGGGATGACCCTAATACGCTTGGCCTGTTAAAAGAGCAGGACCTTAAAAGGGACGTTGAATTCGCCCTGCAGACCGCGGGGATAGAAATCCTGCAGCCGACGCCTGATGTCGGGCTGTATGTTGTGATAGTCAGAGTGGCGATGACTGGTAAGGAGGGCATGGCTTGTGCGATATATGTCCAGTCGTCGCTGATGCAGATTGTCAGTTTGGCGAGGGACCCGTCTATAAGAACGGAGGCCAAGACTTGGCCTGCCGTAAGCGAAGCGACTTTCGGCGTCGTCCCATTGAGTATGGCAAAACGCGTGATTACGCAATCCGTCAAAGACCAGGCCGAAGAATTCGTAGAGGATTACAAGGCGGCAAATTCGAAAATCGGGACGCAATGATGGTTCGCGCCGGATATTGAATTTGGTATTGTAATCCGGTCTATGGTTCAGTAAACTTTGGCCGCGATAAGTTTGTTATTTTTTGGGATGTAGGGAAATGACGGCCAAGGGAATGGCAAGAAGACCGAGGGCAACCACAAGTCAATGGCTTGACTTCCCGCGTGATTCGTATTTAGAGCGCACGAGCCGGCCCGTTTATGCACTCGTATTTATTCTTCCATTTTTAATCTTCTACGAGCTGGGCACAATCTTCATAAATACAGACGTCCTCAGCCAGACCCAAATCCGTGTCGTTGCGTTTGTCTGGCTGCAGGAGCTGCTGCGGTACCTCGGCCTGGGCGGCAAATTCCTCTGGGCGGCCCCGGCGGTAGTCGTCATCATCATACTGCTTGCCTATCAGCTTGTCTCGGGCAAGCAATGGTGGGTGTCGTTTACTGATATGCTGCCGATGGCGATTGAATGTGTCCTGCTGGCCATACCGCTTATCGTTTTAAGCTTGTTCCTGCATACTTCCCCAGCTACCGGAAACAGCGCAGCCGTAGATGTCCCCGCGATCGTGCAGTGTGCAGCCGAGCAAAGCGCCGCTATGCAAAAAGGCCCGACTTTGCTTGCCGATATTATCACGGGTATCGGCGCAGGCATTTACGAAGAGCTGTTGTTTCGTCTGGTGCTTATTTGTGCGCTGGTGCTGCTGTTTCAGGACGTGCTCGGATGGGGCAAGGGCAATTCCATTGCGCTGGCGGTGCTTGTTTCAGCGGCGCTGTTCGCCGCACATCACCACATAGATTTACTCTCCGGCAGGCCTAATCAAAGCGACTTGTTCGACTGGGCCAAGTTCATATTCCGGACAATTGCAGGCGTGTATTTTGCGGCTTTGTTCGCCATCCGGGGCTTTGGAATCGCCGCCGGAACGCACGCATTTTACGACATTATTGCAACTTTGATTACCAGTCTGGTATTCCGGCAATAAAAAAAACTCAGTTTGCCCGTCCGCCTGTCAGATTTTTTTCAAAAACCCCGTCTCTGTTAGTCATTTAGCCCTCGTGGCTTGCGAAATAATCGTCCTATAAATATCGGAAAACGCATTATCAATACTGATAATGGTCTTGAATTGAGGGTTGTTTTTTTTGTATAATGAGTTTGTGGAAAGTGGCTTCAACGATGACTGTTAGGACGTGAGTAGCTATGGAATCACCGCAAATAAATATAGCGATTGAGGAATTATCATTCAGCTTATTCCAAAGGCCTTTACACCCGGAGCTGTTCACCATTTACGCCAGCAGAAAGCTCAAGACCGAGAAGTACGAGGCGATTATCTGGGTGACGGGATGCACGCACGTCGTGAGCGTCTATTCGGGCGACGTTTGCCTCACTGAGGTTGTCAGCCCGCCCAGCCAGATGCTGCCGGAGCGTGGACTGATTGAGCGATTCCAGTTCCGCGGCCCGCGTACGCACAAGTGTACGCTAAGCAAAGGCGTCAGCTATATGACCGATTTCCAGGTCGAACGTCTCAACATAAATCTTTACCGTCAGAGCTACGCCGACCTTGAGCAATTCGGCCGCGACCGCGGCGTATTCGTCAGGTTCCCCGAACTTGAAATAGACGGCTTGCAGCCGTTCTGCTATGTCGATTTTGAGGCACGCAAGACCGAACTGCACATACACACTTTCGCCGCCTACCCCGACCAGATTGCGATGGTTAAAACACAGTCGCTGTTCGACCTCCACTAACCGTCGAATAGCTGAGCCACATCCGTCAGTTTGTCTCGCATATTACTTTTGGGGATTCACAGCCGCATCGGGTATGCGCACTATCTCCTGTGACGTAATCTACGCCTGTTGTTGAGCGTGCGTTTTGAGTGCTTCGATTTTTTCGCGTATTTCCTCGGCCATCCTGCTGTTGGGAAAGTCGCGAATGATTTCCGTGCCTGCCTCAAGCGCCCTTGCCCATTGTTTTCCGGAGACGGCAAGTGAAAACTGCACGCCGAGATTGTGCAATTTTGTCCGGAAGACGTCTCGTGCGGCCTCCTGCAGGGCAAGACCCTCGTTGGGCGTCAGATACTGGTCGAGCTCGCGCAGGATTTCAAGACTGCGGTCCGTGGCCTGGCGTTTGACGGCATCGTCCCAGGAATTGAGCAGGACCTTTTTTCGTTCCTCTTTTTTCTCGGCAAGGCGCTGCCGCATCGAAAGGGCCTTTTCATTGGCCGGGTATTCTTTTATCAGGCGCTCAATCTGAGTGCCGGACTTGACCCACTGGTGGTTTTCCAGAAGTTTTTCAATGTGGGTGATTGACTGGTTCATCCTCTCGACGTCCGTCGCGTCGCGGTACTTGTCGGCCTGGACGTGAAGCTGCTCTGCCAGCTTTTTGTAGCCGGTGGTGTGGGCGATTTTGTCGATGATCTCGTAAGCCGATTCGAAATCTTTTTGCTGCAGTTTGTCGAAGACGGCGTCACGAAGTGTCTGTGTGTCGCTGTCGCGGAAGGCAATCGCCCTTGCCGTCTCGCTAAGACGCGTGCTCTGGTTTATCTGGTTGAGTGTCTGCCGCATTTTTTCCAGCTCGTCGGAAACTTTATCTAATTTGGAGTTGTTGTCGTTGAGAATGTCCAGTGTTTTCAGGGATGTAGCAAGAATGAGTACTATCGTAAAAATTAGCACTATTGCTGCGGACATCCAGAGGATGGGAGGCAGCTCGTTGTCTTGTTTCGTTTTGAAAACGTTTGTAAAAAACACCAGCAGAACAACAGCGATTATCACGCCGTATGTTATGAGCAGATACTTGATGAAACGCCCCATCGGGCCGCTTTTTCCGAAGTCCATAGCCGCTCCTTTTTGTCCGCCGGCGGCGGAATCAGAAAAATAGTTGCTGTCAGAAATAACACTACTATTATAATGTTTTTTAGGCGGTCTTGTCAACAGCGACCGAAACGCTGAAAGCCGCCAGGATGGGCGCACCAATTTTAGGAGACACTAAAATGAAACCGGTCAGAAATACCTGCTTAATAATCCTGTTGGCGATAACAGCTTGCCGCGGCGCCGGCATTGCGGAACCCAACAGCGGTGTAGTCGTCAAAGGCAACAACAAATTCGCCCTTGAGCTTTACCAGGAGCTGCAAAGCCGACAGGGCAATCTGTTTCTCTCGCCATACAGCATATCAACTGCCTTGGCCATGACCAGTGCGGGGGCCAGAGGACAAACAGAAAGACAAATGGTGGAGACGCTCTGTTTTCCGTCGATGGGCCGTGAGCAGTTCCACAAAGAGTTTGGCACAATTATCAGCCGACTGAATGAAGCAGGTGAAAAAGGCGGCTACGAGCTTGTTGTCGCAAATGCACTTTGGGGACAAAAGGATTACTCATTCCTGAAGGATTTCCTGACGCTTGTCAGGACGAACTATGACGGCGACCTGCAGCAGGTCGATTTTAGCCAACGGACCGAAGAGGCAAGAACAACAATCAACACCTGGGTGGAGGACAAGACCAAAGACAAGATAAAGGAGCTTATCAAGCCGGGTATGGTCGATTCGATGACTCGCCTGGTCTTGACCAACGCGATTTACTTCAAGGGCAAATGGGCAAGTGAGTTTAAGCCCGAACGGACACAGGATGCGCCTTTTACGCTCCTGGATGGTCAAAAGGTGAACGCTGCTATGATGAATCAGACGGCCCAGTTCGGATATATGGAAACCGATGCCTTGCAGGTGCTTGAGATGCCATACGTCAATGAGGAGCTGTCAATGGCAATTTTGCTTCCCAAAAAAATTGACGGTGTTCGGCGCCTTGAAAAGGAATTAACGCTCGACAACGTTTCCGGCTGGCTGACAGGACTGCGCAAACGCGAGGTCCGGGTATTTCTGCCGAGATTCAAAATGACCAGCGAGTTCGAGCTGGCGAAGGTGCTCGCCTCGATGGGAATGCCGGATGCTTTCTCATCTAAGGCGGATTTTTCCGGTATGACCGGAAACAGGGACCTTTTCATATCGGCTGTCGTTCATAAGGCCTACGTGGATGTCAACGAAGAGGGCACTGAGGCGGCTGCGGCCACGGGTGTTGTAATGAAACTGACCTCCGTCGCCCCACCCCCGCCGGTCTTCAGGGCCGACCACCCGTTTGTTTTCCTTATCCGCGACAACCATACGGGCAGCATTCTGTTCATGGGCCGACTGGCAAATCCCACCGGCTAACGCCGGCGGTATGCCAGGCAGAACCAAACCACAATCCAGACAACAAAAGCTGGCGCCATTGCAAGAATGACCACGAGCGGATTTATCTCTATCCCAAGATTCCATAAAATTATCTGATACTGAATAGCAAGCAGGAAAATGGAAAAAAGAACGGCGAATCCGCCATAAAATTTTCTGAATCCTTCAACATTTGCCGCCACCGATACTACTCGCGGGATGACGACAAGAAAAGCAACGATGACCGTAAGAATGACCGGTATCATAAACAGCCCTATAGATTTCGACATATAGCCGTCGACCTGTCCCTTAGTGTTCCAGTGCGTTGCCATTTTCTCAGGTATCTGCGGATAAAAATACGCGCTCACAAAAAAGGTAAGAAGCACTATACCAACCGCCGCAAGCTCATTTTTGCTTATATTCATTTTTCCTCTCCCTATCTGATGTAGTAGCCGGAGACCCGCCACTGGCCGTCCGAATCCATCATTGGTGTAACTGTCTCGACGGCGTCGGCCTTGTTTTCAAATGATGTCTCGAATTGAATTATCACGTATTGGCCGTCTGGGGCTCCGGGAGCTTGAGTTTTATATGTACTGGTCTTTACCTTTCTCGATATCACCTTTCCCAGCGGACCGCGCACCGCCGATGCAGAGCTTATCCACTGCTGCTGATTCACAAAGTTTCTGAAATACTCGGCGGCCTGCGTCCAGCTTTCGCTGTATTTACCTTCATCAATCAATTGCAGCCAGGACTCAGCCGACTCGATTGCCGCGTTTACTTTCTGCTCCTCGTGCAACGGGCTTTTCACCTGTTTTGTCTTAGCTGCTTCATCTCTTTTGAGCATTTTTGGCAAAAAAATCATCCCCGCCGCGACAGTAATCAGAATCAGTGTGAGAATCGCTGTGTATTTGGTCAACGAGGCGGTTTTGGCGACGCTTTCGTTGCCCCCGACAAGCTCCGCATAGTCCGACGGAGGTCCCATCTCCGTGATAATCTTCTGAAAGTTGTCCCAGGTCCGCTGCTGCGGTTCAAGCTCGGCAAAGCGACGGTCCAGGTGACTACCGACGTCTGCGAGAATTTCGAAGCTGCGCGGATGTCTGGCGGCAGACAACGCCTGTTCAGCCCTTTTAAGATAATCCGTTTTGACCTCGCTCCACATCCCCGCTGCCTCGTCTTTTTCAAATCCCCGTAAAACCGAATTGAGCGCCTCGATAAGCTTGTGCGGCTCGTCGGTTCCGATGTGTATCTTTTTGCCGGTTTTAAGGATTACGGTCACCGCTTTCAATCCGGAAACGTTATACAGCCAGCCGTCACCTGTGATACGAATGCCCCAGCCGAGGATAATACCCTTGAATGGTTGACAATATGCTATTTGTTCGAGTGGAATACTTTTCCAAAAAACACCCGGCCCAAACCAAAATTTCAGGAGGTCGTCTTTGATTTCGACGGTCAGCTTGTAGCCGAATACAAGACAGAAAATGCCTGCGAGAATGAAAATAGTTCCAAAGTGTTTCGGGCCGGTGGCATAGGAAATTACACCAACCCCAATCATAATCAAGCTGACAAAAATTGTTAAATAGCCCGGCTGGCTGTGTCGATATTGTCCGTTCATACTCCGGTTCCTTTCTTGATTGATTCCAGACTTTTGATAAGCCGGTCCCAGTGATTGTTCATAGCTTCAAGGGTCTTTTTACCGGCTTCGGTAAGCTGAAAGTATTTTCTCGGCGGGCCGTCAGTGGATGGCTCTGAGTAGCTTGCTACAAGCCCATCAGTTTCCAGCCGCGCGAGAATTGGGTAGATATTGCCTTCGCGAATCTGCAACCCATCGATACGTTTCATTGTCTGCACCATTTCATAGCCGTGAGACGGGCCTCGATTCAGAAGGTTCAGCACGACAATGTCTAAAAGCCCTTTGCGAAGCTGTGTCTGCCAGTTTTCGAGATTCATATTTTCGAACTCGCGCCTGCCGATTTATAAAATCACTATATTCTCTTTTCCACTATACTGCAATATATAATACTGTTTGTCAAGAGGAATTTTTCAAAAATTTCATAAAAAAATACTGTTTGTCATCCCCGCTGGTCAGTGTAAACATACAAGCGGGGTTCGTGCCGAAATCGGTCCTGTTTTCAGTGCTGATATGCGGGTAGCGTTGCATTTTGTAAACATCGCTGTTGGAGAGTTTAAACCTCTGTATTAGGTATTAAGGCGGCAAAAACAATGGTTTTGAGGGGGCGATTGACCGTTGCCAAACGGCAACATCCAATCCCAACCGGCAAATCAGCTTCATCCGCGAGTGTTAAGACAAAACTCACGACCGATACGTCGAACGGTATTTTCGGAGAGTTTTTTCGGCTGAGTAAAAATCTGAAACGCTTTTTATTTTCAAATGCAACCAGGTATGAGGTTTGCACGTAGACACTAATGATGGCTGAAACAGCAGGTAAAAATGGGCGTGATTCCGTAAAGGACCGGTCGATGGACAAAGCACGACTGGCAAATGAGCTTAACGAGCTGGTTAAGCAATTTGGTGGGGTTACAGACCCTGCCTATAAACGGCTGGTAACGTTGGCAAAGCAGGCCGAGGACAGCCGGAAGAAAATTAAACAAGACGTTGATTATCTCAGCGAATCTCTCGATTACCTGCGTGTCTGCATCAAATATCTTCTCCTGGACATTGAAGCCACACGCCGTGAAAACGACTGCCTGCGAAAGCTGCTCAGCGACCGGCAGCACGAAGAATAGTTTCTGTGCGCCAAAAGGAGTCAGCCCTTTGCGATTCTAAACTTTTTGTCTGTTTCTCTTTACTGGCTTTTTGGCGGCACAGGCATCGGCATTCCCTGAGGCGCCTGCTGCATTTGTTTCTGCATTTGCATCTGCATCATCATTTGGAACGCCATCATTATTTCCTGGAGATGCTCCTTGGGCAGGGCGGCGTCGAGAGCGAGCGCGCCTTTCTCTACCCTGGCCGCGAAGACGAGGTTGCTTTTGCTGGGGATATTTATCTGCGGCATTTCGACTGGCATCATCGTCGACATCATTTTGAACAGACGCAGATAGTTGTATGTAAAGATGACGTCCGACTTGTCCGCATCCGGAACAATCGCCAGTGCCTTCTGCATCTCAGAGCACGCTATCGCAGGCGGGCCTGCCTTGACCTGGTCGATAAGTTTGTAAATGGCGTTGGGGTCGCCTGATATTCTGCAGACCCAAAATCCGTTGACATTTGCCCAGCGATACTCAAAACCCGGGCCATACATCGCGTTAAGCATCTGATATTCGGGGGAGTTCATATCAGCAAACTTCATACTTAAGATTGCCGCGTCTATCGGGATGCCCTTATAACTATCGACCCCGTGTTTTATGGTAAAGCTGGTCTCCATACCCAGATTCTTGGAGAACTCGTCGAATGCACTGCCTGACCACATTTGCGCAAATTCGTCGTTCGTCCTGTTAAATTTGTTGGCATCCTTAATCGCCAGGACATATTTGGCGTCGAAAGGCGGCTTGGCGTTCGGGTCAATCGAGAACGAGCAAACGAAACGGTTCCCAATTGAATCAACCATATCGTTGATGAGCAGCTTTATCTTTACTATATCTTCGGCGTTCGAGTCTTTTTCGGTGACCTGTGCCATCAGGTCGATAATTTTTGCGTACATTTTCTTTATTGCCTTGTTGTTCATCCAGCCGACAAAGTTCATTACTGCACCATCCTCGGCAAAACCAACCAGGTCATTTTTGGCCGGGTGCTCGCCGTCAGCGACCAGCATTTCGGCCATTTCTGTCCCCGCCAGGGCGTTTACATTGGCTCTAAAATTCAGCACGGTCGGCTTCGGATTACATATAAGCGTTACCGACCTCGTCTGCTGCATAAAATCCTTCAGACAAGACCCGTATGCATCCATTATGCCGGCCATCCCGGCTGGCATCTTCTGTGTTTGCATTTTTTGCTTTATGTCTTTTAGCGACTCAATCTGGTCGTTGATTTGTGCGATTTCAGCATTGTTGGGGTCGGCGGCGGCCATCTTGCTTTTGGTCCGTTCGAGGTTATCGATTTTGGTTTGGATATTTGCACCGGGGTTGGCTGCCTGCTTTTTTATTTCCTCAATCCCTGATGACACAAGCTCACCGTAAATCGCCGAAACCTTTGGCATATTTATGTAGCACCATATCGGCTCGTAAGACGCCTGTATGACCTGTGGGGTATAGAGAGAGGTCGATAAGCCGGCCGCTTTTCCGCCTGAGATTGAATCGGCCATATCGCCGAGCTTGCTGTACTCGTCAGACATCAGCGCAAACGAACCGAGCTGCTTTATGAAGAATTGCCCCTTGGGGCCGGTCCCGACCGTTGATATGCCGTTGGTATCGGGCTGACTTACTCTGAAGTTAGGGTCGATAATCTGGCTGTAGTCGGTGACGGCCAGTAAAAAATATATATTCGGCTCCGGCTTGCCGGTTTCGGCTGTGGCGAAAACCGCAAAGCTGCCGCCTGTATTAAATCCTTTCAACTCAGGATTGCCAAACATCATCCCGAGCTGGCCTTTGATAAGGCCCGATGTCATCACCGGAGCGATACCCATCAAATACTCGTCAACAATACCCGTGGTCTTGTCGAGGTTGTTTACCCTGACGCAGAAAATCGCGTCAGCGGGTATTTTTTCAAGCAGGGTATCGCCTTCTGCCCCCCGTAACGATGCAGGGGCAAATAACGCTAAAATAGTTATTGTGGTAATTATGCCTGAAAGCACTTGCCTTGACATTATCGAACCTCCCAATAGTTTTTCACTAATTTGGTCTTCACTCCCAGCCGGCGACGCCCCGGCTTTAGGCCCTTATATACACATAGTAAGGATATAAGGCAAGAAAATATCTATATGGATTTCCGGGGCAGGAACAGGGATTTTCACCTCTTTTTGTGAACAAGTCAAACCGTATTTTGGTCGATAAAACAGCAGGGCGCGGGGTGAATAGTCCGGTAAATGAACATAAGTTGCTCTGCGGCAATAGAATGTAAAAGGAAACAATGTGTAATATACAGCAATCGTTGACAGGACTAACTGATATAGTATAGAATAACAACAGCGGAGAAAAGGGTCGAGGTGTTTAACAAACATTAGAAGATGTTATCGAGGTAAAAAATGTTCGAGCGATTTACAGACAGGGCACGTAAGGTTATGGCGCTGGCCAACCAGGAGGCGCAGCGTTTCAACCACGAATACATAGGCACCGAGCACATCCTTCTGGGTTTAGTCAAGGAAGGAAGCGGCGTCGGAGCGACCGTTTTGAAGAATCTCGACGTCGATGTAAAGAAGGTGCGCCTCGAGGTCGAGAAACTCGTCAAGAGCGGCCCCGACATGGTCACGATGGGCAAGCTCCCCCACACGCCCCGTGCCAAAAAGGTCATCGAATACGCTATTGAGGAGGCGAGGTCGCTCAACCACAACTACGTCGGCACAGAGCATTTGCTGCTGGGCCTTTTGCGGGAGACCGAGGGCATAGCCGCACAGGTGCTGATGAACGTGGGGCTTCGGCTGGAGGACGTTCGCCAGGAAGTGCTGAACCTGCTCGGCGCCGGCGTCGATTCCGAACCGACCGGGCTTGATATGAAGATGGGGCCGGCAGTAGGGGGAAAACCCAAGAGCAAAACCCCCGCGCTGGACAGCTTCGGCAGAGACCTCACCCAACTGGCCGCCGACGGCGAGCTCGACCCCGTAATCGGCAGAAAACGTGAGATAGAGCGGTTGATTCAGATATTGTGCAGACGAACAAAGAATAATCCCGTCCTGCTGGGCGAAGCAGGCGTGGGCAAGACCGCCATTGTTGAAGGGCTCAGCCAGCAGGTAATCAACAAGCAGGTGCCGGAGATTCTGAAAGATAAACGTCTTGTGGTGCTCGACCTTGCGATGATGGTCGCGGGAACAAAGTACCGGGGCCAGTTCGAGGAACGTATAAAGGCCGTCATCAACGAGGTCAGAAGGGCCAAGAACGTCGTATTGTTTATCGACGAGCTGCATACGCTCGTCGGCGCAGGCGGCGCAGAAGGCGCAATTGACGCTTCCAATGTTCTTAAACCCGCCCTTGCCAGAGGCGAGGTGCAGTGCATAGGAGCTACAACACTCGATGAGTATCGAAAGCACGTCGAAAAAGACGGCGCTTTGGAGAGGCGGTTCCAGACAATTATTGTCGACCCGCCTTCGAAAGACGAGACACTCGACATACTCCGTGGACTCCAGGACCGTTATGAAGCGCATCACAGAGTAAGTTTTACCGATGAGGCGCTCTTCCAGGCGGTTGAACTTTCGACACGGTATATTACCGGCAGATGTTTGCCTGACAAGGCCATCGACGTTATCGATGAGTCCGGCGCCCGGGTTCGGCTTAAGAATATGACTCCGCCTCCGAA
>CAYNVP010000043.1:0-16471 GCA_964400665.1 uncultured Pirellulales bacterium
GCAAGCGTTATCTGAAGTGGCTGATGAGCGAGAAGAAGATGGCGATGATATTCGAGTTCGAGATTGATTTTCGCTACGACCTTCGGAGCAATGATTTTGTTATCGAGCAAACCGGCGAGAATGAGTATCGACTGTTGATGCCGAAATGCTTTTACGATACGCATATCCGGGACGTGAGTTTCTACGACGAGCAAAGCTCGAAGCTGCTGCCGTGGCTGATACCGGATTTGCTGAATCGCGCGTTCGGGCCTGGGTTCAGCGAGACAGACAAGAACCGGCTCAAGGAGGAGGCGAAGCAGCAGGCCAGCCATATAGCGAGGGATTTCGTCGATAAGATGCGGTCGGAGGTTCAGAATTCTGCCAAGCAGACGCTGGAGACACTGGGCAAGGCGTTCGGAGCGGACAGCGTTACGATTGACTTCAGCGGCTCGGAGCTGATACAGACGAAGGTCGAAGCAGGCGTGTAGATTCGGTTTTCGTCCTGCGTATAATGTTCATCCTTATTCCCGCGTTGGCGGTAATGACAGAAAGCAAATTTCAAGCGATGCGCAAATAAAAAAACCCCCATTGGAGCGGGGGTTTAGAAACTGCCGTGGGGCATAGTTTACTCTTCGAGCCGGATAGCTTCTGAGAAGGTGGTGAGGTTGTTGGCCCATTTTTGCGCCTCTTCGTATTCGACCATGTCTTCTGCGACAAGCCGGGCGAGGCACCTTTCCATCGTAATCATTTTTTCATCGTGTTTGTTCTGCACCTTTGTCTGGAGTTGTGAATATATCTGCTCCGTTTTACCCGTTCGAATCATGTTGGCAATGGCGTAGTTGTTGTTGAGGACTTCCATAGCGGCTGTTCGGCCTTCGGCGTCTTTTCGCGGGATTAATTTCTGGCTGATGATATAAGCCAGACCCATCGAGAGCTGATTTCGCACCTCGTTTTGTCTGCCTGGCGGGAAGTAATCGAGAATACGATTGATTGTTCCGGCGGTGTCCCTTGTATGAAGGGTTGAAAACACGAGGTGGCCGGTCTCGGCCGCCATAAGCGTCATAGCTATTGTTTCAGCGTCGCGCATCTCACCGACAAAGATTATTTCCGGGTCTTCACGCAGCATTGAGCGCAGACCATCGACGAACGAATAAACATCCCTTCCGATTTCGCGCTGCGATATGAGGGCTTTTTTCTGCTCGAAGATATATTCGATGGGGTCTTCGATGGTAATAATCCGGCAGGCATGTTCTTCGTTAATTCGATTAATCAGCGAGGCGATGGTGGTGGATTTACCCGCCCCGGTAATACCGGTTACGAGTACCAGGCCTTGCTTGCGGTTTATGATGTCTTTCCAGATGTCGTTTGGGAAACCGATTTTATCGGCTTGCGGTATATCGGTCGACAAGGCCCGAATCGCCGCACTGATACCGTCATTTTCCTTGAAGACATTGATGCGAAAGTGAGTGAAATTCAGCCGATATGAACAGTCGACGCTGTGCAGCTCTCTCAGCTTGTCGATGCTGTTTTCGCTCAGGAGGGGGAGGATGAGCTGTTCGGCCATTTCTTCGGTTAATGGGGGTCCTTTCATTTTTTTGAGGTCGCCGTCGACTCGATAGGTAGGCGGGGCGCCGACCTTGAGGTGCAGGTCGGATATTCGCATCGCGCCCATTTCCTCGAAGTAATTGAGCATATCGTGGATGCTTAACTGGCCCATATCTTCGCTTGGATATACGGCTTTTTTCGTTTCAGCAAGCACAGGCATTATCCGGCTCCATATCAAAACACCATACAAACTATAGCTTTTGAAATCGCGGTATCCAAAAAGCACGGATTTTGTTTATTACCCGCAAGGGTGTGTATCGGCAAAAAAAGGGGGTGAGAGAAGCAAAATTTAGGTGATTTGGTCCCGTGATGCGGGGATTTTTAGGTTTGTTATCCGGTTTTCGCCAGCCAGTCGTTGAGGTTTTTTGCCAGTATTTGAACGTCCTTTTTTGCCATTATATGGCCGATAATAGCGGACGGGATTTTGAGATTGAGCATTGCCTTGTGCGCGCGGCGCCAAAGTCGCCGGCGTTTGGCGTCTGTGTCGGCCAGATACAGCTCACTGACGAGCTCGCCGAGCTTTGCGAGCATTATGGCGTCGAGGTTGCCGTAGTAGTTCGATATTACGTCTTTCTGGTATTGCGAATACTGACTTTTTGTCATAACATTAGAATATCACCATCGGGTGGCAGGGGCAAACAGATATTGTGTTTGGGCCGGATTCGAAGATGACGAAGCAGGTAAAAAAGCTGGAGCCGTTCAGGTTATGCACCCAGCTGCATTTGTCGGAACTGACGGGCTTTAGAGCATCTACGCTGAGCGAACTGCTGGGGCTTATAAGAACGGTTCCCGGTTCCTGTATCTATCATCATACTCACCGGTTTCTGCAGCAGCATCAATATCTTTCGCCGGAGCCGCCGAATGACTTTGCCTACTGGGTCTCCAATGTGCTGGGCGAGCAGGAGCTTGGGGAGAAGCTGGCGAGTATCGACATTATTCAATATTCGAGCGTTCGAGACCTCAGGGAGAGAATTATCCTTGTTGTCGAGGAGTACCTGCGAAAGCGCCCCTCGGCGGAAAAGAGGTTCGTCAATCCCGGGGCGGAGTTTCACTTCATAAAATCGGTAAGTTTCGTTTTTCCCACGAATCACGTCGCCCATGATTTGGAGGAACTGGCGGACATCCTGAAAAAGATTACCATCGACAGCATTTATTTTCACGTTTTCGAGTCGTGTCTGCGATTGGAAAAAGGGAAGAACGATTTGTCGCTGTGGATTGAAAACACAATAGGCGACAAGGCGCTGGCGGATAAAATCTCACGGCTTGACCCCTATACTTTTACTCTCGAAGATTTGAGAAAAAAGCTCGTTAACCTGATAGAAAAGACCATACATTCGTAATATGAGCGTATTGCAGGATTACATCCCGGTTGTGGGACAGGCGGTCATAGACGATTTGATGCTGGTGGCCGAGAAGCTGAACGGCAAAACCATTCAGAACGTAAACTCCACAGCGGTCGGGGGAGGCGTGGCCGAGATATTGAACAGAATGGTTCCTCTGCTCATCGAGCTGGGTATCGATGCAAAATGGGACGTCATTCACGGGGGCGCGGAGTTCTTCTCTGTCACGAAGAAATTCCATAATGTTCTCCACGGGAGGGACGATGAGGTAACGCAGCACGATTTCGATATTTTTATGGACACCAGCCGGAAGAATATCGAACAGCTCGAAACAAACGGCGACATTGTTTTTGTTCACGACCCGCAGCCGATAGCCCTGATAGATAAAAGGGCCGGCAACAAGTGGATTTGGCGGTGTCATATCGACGTATCCAGCCCGCACCAGATGGTATGGCGGTTTTTGAAGGGTTTCATCGAGAAATACGATGCAGCGGTATTTTCAGCTTGTTCTGGCGGGCGGCACGGCTGTGGACGACCCTGAAAGCGTCGAGGTTTATTCAGAGGTAAAAGAGAAGGCCGAGGGGGACCCGGACATACATATACTGCTGATGTCTCAGAATGATATCGAGGTCAACGCGCTGCAACGCGGCTCAACGGTAATTATGCAAAAGTCGATTAAGGATGGTTTTGGTCTGACGGCGGCAGAGGCGTTGTGGAAGGCAAAGCCGGTGGTCGCCTCCGCGGTTGGGGGCATCCCGTTGCAGATAAGCCACAAGTATTCCGGCCTTCTTGCCTACTCAATCGAGGGGGCGGCATTTGCGGTAAAGCAGCTTCTTAATTCGCCCGAATACGCGAGGAAGCTTGGAGAAAACGGCCGGGAGCATATAAGAAACAATTTCCTTTTGACCCGCCATCTACGCGAATATATGCTCATGTTTCTGTCGTTGTATTATCCGGATAACGTGGTCCTATTTTAGCGCAGCCGAGCGGGAAAGAACCGATGGAGAAAGAATATCTGAACAAAGTTCATCGTTACTTTCGGGCTGGTCCTCAAGACAAAAAGTTATTTTCACGTGTCGCAGCGGCTTCATCTCGACAACGAGGGCAAATCCTGAAAGATGTGAATGAACTCATAAGGGGTCGGGGACTGGCTTATGGGCTGCTGGCGTTGTACCGACAGCAGGTTAATTGCGGCTTTGTTCTTGGAGACCCGCTCAGGACCGCGGGCAAGGAAATCAAAAAATTCAAAGACAAAACTTCCGGGGTTAGTTTTCGACTTCTCTGGAATCCCGACAGGGAGCTTAGGAAGAATCACTCATTGCTGATTAAGCGTGGAGTAATCGCCGAGCACGTTGATGAAGCAAAACTTATCAACAGAGACAAAGAGGGAAAACCATGCTATCTGTGCCAGAAAAATATCACCGTGCAAAATCCGGCAGAAATACTGCATCAATTGCGGCTTGCAGGGGAAGATTATTACGCAGGCGCCAACTTCGCCTATATAGAAAACAACCATTTCACGGTAATGAGTTCCCGTCACCGCGACCAGTTGTATGAGAGGCACGTATTGGCCGCGCTCAATGACTTCATAGAACAAACGGACGGATATTTTCGCGCTATCTTCAATGGTCTGGCCGGTGCGTCAATTCCCTCGCACGAGCACCTTCAGGTCACTACCGAGCCATTTCCTGTTGAGGGCGTCCGAGTCCGTAAAAAGGATGTGGTATTTCAGAAAGGTTCTCTGCGTGTTGTCAGGCCCTTCTACTATATTCCGCTTTGGATTGTTGAAGGAAGGGACAGGGACGAAGTGACCGACGCTGCCGACCACGTAATCGTTCGGTGGCACGGGCTAAACCCCAAGGATTATACTGAAAACGTTATTGCTGTAAAATCAGACGGTCTTTTTCGGATGTTCATCTTCCTTAGAGACACGAGGCGTTTGGCTGGAGAAGGAAAATTCGGAGATATGGCCTCATTTGAATGTGGAGGTAACATAGTGCTCTCGTATGAGCCGCCCCCTGGAAAAGGACAACATACCAATGAGCGAAAGACCTTTGACTCGGCTGATATTGACGTTGTTAGAATGTTACTGGGGGATATAGCTCCTGTAATTGCTGATGTGGATTTTTGATTGAATGCCGGGAGCAAGAGCAAAGGCCTTCGCAATCTGGCCGAAGGCCTCAAAACGCTCGGCTTTCACAAGTGGTAAGGCGGGAGAGCAGTCGCGTTTTTATCGGGATTGTTTTTTGGGTAATAAATTGTTGACTATCTCAACGGTGGGGTTTAGGATTCGACATATCAACGATTAATTAAGCCGGATGTGAAAAAACACAGTGGATAGATGAGGAAGATAAGTTCGAAAGGGAGGAACACAAATGAACGACGTAAGGATTCGCGTAAAAGGCGGAATGAATCGCCCGGGTTATGCGCTGCTGCTTGCTTTTATATTAACAATAGGGCTGGCGATGATAATCATAGTGCTTTATTCAGGGGCAGGCAATCCCTTTGCGGCGTGGGAGGGGACGGAAAAGGACAGGTATTGCGACCCGAACGCCAAGCCATGGCAAGAAGGACATTTAATCTGGGGAGGAATGCTGGAAGGATATGGAATGAGCGGGAGGCGGCCGCCTTTTCGCGCGCAGCCGAAGATTAAGGGTGACGTGAAATATAAGGCGGAGCTATTCGACGGCGACAGGCCGATGGGGACATTGAACTTATTGCTGATGAAGAATTTTGACGCGACATCATCCTGGAAGGTCGAGTTCGACATTGAGGGGACACATTACAAAGCTGAACCCCGGAGAGATGAGCGGACGAATCAGTCGTTGAATTCATTTTCGGGCAACATCTACCCGCTTAAGATTTACGAGGACGAGAAAGGCAGGGACAGGTCGAAGCTGTACGTGATAAACGTCGGCCTTTATGAGATAGTCGGCCCACAAGAGCAGGACGCGCTCAGCGGCACCGCTTACGTCAACGCCTGGATTAGCAGGGACTACGAAGCGGAAGGAACGCTTTCGATACCCCACTTTGCCCAGGGCAGGGATTTGATACTCAAGTGGGGCCCGGTCTATCCAGAATGAATAAGCGGGATTTGAGTGATTCCTGCGCGGGCAATCCCGGATGAAACTTTAGAATCAGAAAGATACAGACCCGCGAATCGGCTGGAAATTTGCGCATATCGAGTTTTCAAAACACATTTCTTAACCTCCCCTTCGACAAACTCAGGACCAGCAAAATCGCCGTTATCAGTGTCGATAAACACCGTTGGCGGCAGATTATCGAATGACTCGAAGGAATTTACCTCAACCTAACCGTTGTTCATAATACAACGCGATACAATTTGATTAATTAGCTCATCAAAACGGCCGATATAGCACGAAACACAAGTCCGTCCAATATACAAGATTTGCTTTTTGTATATTTTGCATGCGGGTAAGGGTGATTTTTTTAATAAGCGAGGACTGGATTCCTTTAGTGGAAAGAATAATCAAATCGACTGCTTTTGGAGCGATTGCCTTAAGTTTGGCTGTTATTGCCGGATGTTCGGTAAGCGGCGGGCCAAGGCCCAGAATGGGAAGTTATCCTGCGTCGGCGCTGCCGACGAAATTTCTCGATATAAACAGCTTAGGAAGTCATAGCTACGGGATTGGTTTATTCGAAAACAACGGCCTGGTTTATACAGCGAAGGGAGGGCACATCGATATCGCTCATCTTAGAATCGCCGCCGACAATACGAGATTTCTCTACGGCAAGGTCCGAGAGTGCCTTTTGGATAATGACCCCGAATTTACATTCAAATTGAACGTCGAGCCATCCAGTTATCGCGTGGAGATTCAATACCCGTCGTATTGGCAAAAAATACCACAGAAATACAGGGAAGAAATCGCAAATAAGATGTCTTTAGAGCTGAGCCAGTATTTTACCTATACAATGACCACGTGGCATGAGGTATTGACGTGGTTCGGCTACAAGTGCCTATTTTTCCTGCCGGAGAAAAGTTCAGCGTTTTCCTGGGAGGACATTTACTCGAATCTTCTGGGCACACGGGTCGGCGCAGAGGCACTTGAAGACAAGGAGCACGACTACAACCGGGCAATGACGATACTGCTGAAAGAGGAGCTTGAAAATCTGCAGATACAGCCGCGAAAGACCGCAAGGCAGGCAGCGAGGAGAATAGCAAACAGGGAAATATTGGTTGACCTGAGAAAGAATACGGATATCGGCCTGTATGACGATTTTGTGACGCCGACGCTGGCCCCGGGGATATGTCAAGGCGCGCGGCCCCAATCCTTACCTGTGCCGAAGCTTGACGAAGTGCATAAATACGGATTCGAGATTAATCTTGAGATTAAGCCCAAAGAGTTCGAAAGGGGCAAAATCCTCAGGGTTATTTATCCCGAGGGAAAAGGGGAAGTTGTTCGGCCATCAGAGCATCTTCCCATAGTTATGCATTATATAGAAAAAGACGCGATGGAAAAGGGCTACACTATAGTGCCATCTGAAAAGCCGCTGTTTTTGGTTTCTGCACAATAAGGCGGCTCATCGAGTACCGCCTCACTTTTTTTGAATTCCTCTGAAATGCCGTGCAATTACCTTCCCGTCGGACAGGCAAAACATAAGTTTTTTTTAAGCGATAATCAGCAATTTACCTAACGTTGTTTTCGAGGGTTGCTTTGTATTATCGAAAGTGATATAATTATGGTATGTATTTTTCATCATTTGACGCGATTTTTGGCAAAGTGTGTTTATGCTGAACCGGGCTGAGCTGCTGAAAATAACATTCAAGCTGATTACTCTGGCGGTTGTTGTCCCGGGTGTAACTTTTCTTAACGGATGTACTTTAAGCGGCAAACCGAGGGTCCGTCTTGGGAGCTATGCAACATCAACGCCCGGAACCAAGTTTATTGATATAAACAGTCTGGGGAGGCATTCGTATTATAATTTTTTGTTTGAGAATAACGGCATTGTGTATACGTGCAGGGGCGGACATATCGACATTGCTCACGTGAGAATCGGCGCGGACAACGTAAGGTACCTTTATTACAAGACCAGAAGAAATTTTATAAGGACCAGGCCCGAGTTCACATTCAAGCTAAATGTCGAGCCATCCACTTATTTTGTAAAACTGGAATATCCGCCCGGCTGGGAAGACCTGACGCGAAAGGAAAGACGGCAGATAGCCGACGAGCTTGCGCTGGAGCTTAGCCAGTATTTCACTTTTACCATGACCACCTGGCACGAGGTGCTGACGTGGTTCGGGTACAAGTGTATGGGTTTTTTGCCCGAGCAGCCGTCGGCGTTTTCCTGGGAAGATATTTACTCAAACCTTATCGGCATAAGAATTGGGGCGCAGGCCATACGGGATGAGGAGCATTCCTATAACGAGGCGGTAACTGTCGCTATTAAAAGGGAGCTTGAAGATTTACAGGCGCAGCCGCGACATACCGCCTGGAGAGCGGCGGAGAAAATGAGAGGTAAATGGTTTGACGGCTTATTGCTGATTGATATGAGAGAAAGAAACTTCGATATAGGCCTCGACGATGGTTTTGTTACACCCACGCTTGTCCCCGGTGTATGTGAAGGCGCCGAGCCACAGTCTTACCCTGTTCCAACGCTTGACAAGTTTCATGAATATGGATTCACGATGGTCCTCGAGGTTGAGCCGAGAGAATTTGAAAAAGACAAGATCCTCAAGATAATTTACCCCAAAGGAGGCCACCGCAGAATCCGGCCGACCGAACATATACCGGTGGTGATTGACTATATAAAAAACGCCCACAAAAACGGCTCAACCAATATCCGGTCACAAAATTAACTTTTTTTGAGCACAGGCCTGTCCCCGGCACACCCCTTTGCCTGTTCACTTCCGCGGTTGCCGTTCTAAAGAGATATTCTGCTTAGCTGAAGCCCGGCGATATCCGATTGCATAAAAACCATTTTAAGCAGCCCCGCTTCGGGTCCGAAACAGGAAATGATTTTGTGCCTTGCTCATTTTGAGGTGTTTGTGCTGGTATTGGTCAGGGGGGCGGGTATAATCTGGCAAAAGCCGGTCAGGGACTGACCGAGACAAACAAAGATATTATGAAGACGCAGGCAGTAAAACTGGTCGTCGCGGTTGTGATTTGTTTGCCGATTTACTCGGCACGTGCGATTGACGACATTGTGGCCGGGGCGTTCGCGGGACGCGATGTCCAAATCAGGGGAGATAGTCTCGTTAATTACCAGGGCATCGCCGGAGAAAACGTTCTTGTCGTTGAGCAGAAGGTTTCGCTTGTCGCAGGTGCCGATACGTTCGCCGGCGACAGGGCCGTTATGTGGCTCAAGCGAGTTGAGGAGGATAGGGGGAAAAGGGTGAGCATTTGGGCATACGTGTCCGGAAAGGTCTCAGCCGGCAGGGGTAAAGGCACACGGGTGCCGGGGCTTAACTGGGAAGTGGTCGAGCCGGGTAAAGCGATGGTTGTCTGGTTCGAGGTGAGCGGCGAGGTATTTGTAACCGCCAAGACCATAGAAGCGGGCGATGTCCGCGGCCTGGAGTTTTACGCCGGAGCGTTCGAGGCGGTTGCTAAAATTGACAAGAATTTTGCCGGAGAGTTAGAGACGGTTGCCCCGCCGCCCAGACCGAAGGCGATACCGACCCCGGAGCCGGCGGTTGAGCCGAAGCCAAAGCCGGGCCGAGAACCGGCTGTTAAAGAAGTCAGGCGACTACCTGAGGCGTTTGGATTTCTTGAACGACTCTTTGGCCCTGCGAGGAAAGCTAAAGCGGGCATGGAGCAAGCCAGGCCGCAGGTCAGGATACGATACCCTGTGAATCTGGCGCCGGCGGGGGATACCGAGCCGAACGTCGAGTGGGGCGGTTTGGGCAGGGAAGAGGAGATTGCCACAATAATCGGTCGTTTCTACCTCTGGCAAAAGCAGGATGAACGGGGCAGGTTGCTGGAGTTGCAGGCGGATGCGGCGGTAGTGTTTTACGAGAATGAAAAGCACGGCGATGATGAGGCCCTCGGCGGCGTGCAGGACGTTGGGGTAAAGGGTGCGATTAAAGCCATATACGTGTGTGGAGACGTTGTAATGACGGAGGGGCTTCGCACGATTCGTGCCGACGAGATGTATTATGATTTTGTCGATAAGAGGGGTATGGCGGTCAACGCCGTGGTGCGCAGTTTCGACGTCGGTCGGGGGATTCCTATTTATCTGCGTGCCGCCAAACTAAGACAGCTTGCGGAAGGCAGGTTCAGCGCCGAAAACGTCGTGCTGACAACCAGCGAGTTTTACCTGCCGCAGATTTCAATCGGGGCATCGAGCGTACTGGTTACCGATACTACGGCCATAGACCAGCAGGCGGGTCTTATCAGGGACAGCTCCTACGACGTGCAGATGCGTGACGTCCGGCTCAAAGCGGGAAAAAGCACGCTTCTATACTGGCCTTTTATGCGAGCGGATTTGGAGCGGCCGGACGTTCCCTTTAAGAGTATGCGCGTTAGTAACGGTTCAATATGGGGAACGAGCGTGGAAAGCCGATGGTATTTGTCACGGCTGCTGGGTTTGCAGGAGCCGGAGGGGACCGACGGGACGTTCGGGCTTGATTACTTCAGCAAGCGCGGCGTGGGCGCCGGTATTGACGTGGATTATGCACAAGAAGACCGGCTCGGTCACATTATCGGTTACATAATCGACGACCGGGGCGAGGACCGGTTGGGGCGTGATGACAGCAGAAGGGACCTTAAACCGCCGGATGAGCTGCGGGGACGTTTCGGCTGGGTGCATCGGGTCTTTATGCCCTACAACTGGCAGGTAACGATGGGCATCAATTACGAATCGGACGAAAATTTCGTCGAGAGCTACTACCGCAGGGAATTCAACACCGGCCCCGACCGCGAGACCTACGTGCATCTCAAAAGAATCGAGAACAACTGGGGCCTGTCTCTCCTGGGCAAGGGCCGGCTGAATGATTTCGCCGATGAGCTGACCGAATATCCGACTGGCGAGTATCACCTGACGGGGCAGTCGATTTTTAACGATAAGCTGACGCTTTACAGCGACACGCAGGGCGGGCAATATCGGCAGTTGATAGGCGACCATCACTCGACAATGATAAGCGATGAGCCGTTTGTCTTCGCAACGCACCGCACAGAAATTGATATGCCGATGCAGCTTAGCGGTATAAAGACGGTGCCTTATGTTGCGGGAACGCTCGGCTATGACGACCGCAGCGGCTTCAACAGGTCGCGGGTGGACGGCTCTGACTCGAGCATCGCCAATGAGGACGTGGTGGGGATTGGCGAGACGGGCCTGCGTTTGTCGAGCGAGTTCTGGAAGGTTTATCACGGCGTCAGGAGCCGGCGATGGGATTTGGACGGCCTGCGCCATATCGTCAGGCCTGAACTGGCCGCGGCGGTTTACGGCGAAAGCGATACAATAGTCAAACAGCACGACGCGGTGTATCTGGGATTGTCGCAGCGTTTGCAGACAAAACGGGGGCCTGCAAATGACAAAAGAACGGTGGACTGGATGCGGCTGAATGTGGGTGCGATGTGGGTCACCGACGCCGATGAGCGCACGGCAAGCTCGGCGCCTTACAGGTTTATATGGAATCGGCCGATGACGCCCCTGAGGATGTATACGGCGCCCGGGATTCTCAACGGTGATTTGGGGACGGGATTGAGAAGATTCGAAACTTACGGGCCGCAGAGAAATTATTTCAGCGCCGATTTCTCCTGGCAGATAAGCGATACGACGGCCTTTTTGAGCGACGCGTATTATGACATGCAGGAAGGCACGGTCGAGCAGTTGAACTTCGGCTTCTCGCGATTTCGCTGGCCCGATTTGAGCTACTATATCGGCTCAAGATACCTTCGAAACGTTGAGGTGCTCGATGAGCACGGTTCCAACACGCTTGTCTTTGCGGCCAGCTACGTTCTGGACCCGCGATACACGCTTGTGTTTTCGCAGCAGTTCGACTTCGACTACGGCGCCAACGTCCAAAGCGATATAACGCTGATTAGGCGTTATCACCGTATGTTCTGGTCGCTGACGTTCGGCGCCGACGCCTCTCTCGACCGCCAGTCCATTGTCTTCAGCATCTGGCCACAGGGTGTGCCGGAGCTGGCTGTGGGCAGCCGGCGATACATCGGCCTGACCGGCCCGGGGGGATATTGACCTCACTACAAAGGCATTTCTGATTTTTGATTTTTAATTTCCCTTTGGAAAGTTCAACCTCGCAAACTCCCCGTGATACTTTTTCGCCGCCGCGTCGTATGCCTTCGCCGCTTCGGCCTCCGTCATAAAACACCCTAAGCTTATCCGTCGGCCGGAGACGTTGATATAGCCGTCCCAGTGTTTCCGGCGCCGGCTGTTTTTATGAAAGCACACCCCTTTGAACATCGACGAGCATCCTTTTCGTTTCCCGCAGTTGCACGTATTCTGCCCCCGCGTCGCAATGCGAAGGTTTCCCCTGCGGTTGTCTAATCCGTTATGGTTTCTGTGGTCGACCATTTTGCCTCTCAAAGGCGGCAATATCACATTATGCATCCACACTAAATGCTTCCTGCTCTTCTCCGCCACCCTTGCGCATCGCACCGCGTACCACGTATTCGTCCCGTATCTTGCGCTCCAGTTAAATCCTTTCAGCCGTTCGTAATCTTCCGCGTCGACAATGGCAAACTTGTTTTTTGTTAGTGCTATCAGCCGGATATTGCCCCCGAACCGAATTCGGCAGTAAACGAAATACACCCCCTGTAAAATCCGATTCACCCGACTTTGAATCCTTCTCCTTTTATATGCCATCTTTCTCTCCCTTGTCCTCGACTCAAGCTCCATAGGAACCGCAATCGGGGATCCATAAATTAAAAATCATAAATCGAAAATAATAAATTGCTTCGACTTGCCTGTCTTGGCGTGTCCGCCTTCGGCGAGATCTCGCCCGCCGCTATGCGTCGAGGCGGAAAACCTTGGGACGCTGTCCCGAAATGCTTGCGCTTCTGCGCTACTACCTTGCACTACTGTGCGTCTACTACCGGCACCCGGCCAGTGAGGGGGGTATTATACCATATTTTCCGCGAAAGTTCAATAAATATCTAACAATTTTTAACCACAGATTACACAGATTGTCGCTGATTATAACTACTTAATAATGCTGGAGTTATGGGGTTTTTGGCCGCAAAGGGGCAAAAATCTTTTCGATAGAAAACCGATAACTGATGATTTTGGGATGAATTTTCAACCTACGGCAGACAAATCTCCAGCCGAAGCGAACCTGTCCTCCGTAGCGCCAGCGAAGGAGGAAGCGAAAACGGATTTTAAACAACTGTTTGGGTCTGAAATTAGTGGGCAAAAATCCCCATTTTTTTGCTGCTGTGATAGTGGTATGGTACTGGGAGGTGGCTAAAAGCCACATTAGTATTGCTTAACGAATGGCTTCAGGCCAAAAATGTAATTAGTCATTGTTATTCATTGTTATGCATAGTTTTTGGGAGATGGCCCGGCTTCTTCTTGAGACTACGCCGAGGCAGGCCAAGTTAGAAAAGTCAGTTAGTGTCATTGCGAGTCCCGATGCTGGAGTGTAGCGAAATCCCGATCTATCGGGGCCCCTCTAACAGGGTGGGGGAATGTGTAAACATCAACGTACATTCATCGGATTAGTATCACTTTTTTGTATCAGGTGTCTTTGGTGGCGGCTGAGGTGGCTTTGGCGGAACATAACCAGTTTCATTTCCACCTGGTTTCTTAGGTGGCTTTGGCGGAACATAACCTTCTTCTATTCTCTTTTTTGTTTCTGACATAATAACCGTTCCTTTCAACCCAATAAGTTAACAATACTGAATACCGATAAAAATACTGCACCTGTTATGAAAGTCAATATAGAAACAACATTCAGACGATATGTCCAAACAGCAGGCTTATTCAAACTCCCAGAACTTCCATCTAATTTAATCCCATTATTAGGACTCGATTCTTCAATTATTTCCCTCTGTCTTGAACATGCTTTTTGACTTGTCAAAAAAGATATTAGAGTGGAAAGCATACTTGAACAAAAGCATATCCAAGCCAATATCAACCAGCATATTTGAATAGGTTTTTGTTCTGAAACTATATCCTTGATAAAAGTCAGAGAAAGACCAAAAGCACCTCCTGCGAGGGTCAAAATGGCCTTGTCGAATAGTCGGGATTGCTCACGCTCTGCATCTATGAGCAACTTTCTCTCCTCTAGATAATCCTTGTAATTCAAATTGCTCGTTTTATTTGTATCGGCTTCTTCCATAATCACGCCTACTTTGACGAAGCTTTTTCGGAAAAGCTAACCACTTAACTTTTCTTAACGATTGCCTTCCATGCTGCAAAAGCACTCACGACTGCGGCTATCGATGCTATCACAGCTATCCAAAAATTTCTGGCAGCAGTGTTACACATATCTATCATCATTTCCGTCTGTAAGGCATTGTTGATATTTAACACAAGTTCTGATTCTGTAATATGGTTCTCGTATTTTGGTCTTGCGATTCCCTTATTATGGGGAAGTGTTGATATGCCTGCAATTTTCGTATTAACGTAGCCGGCCCCTACTTTTTTCGCCAAGTGTTTTAACTCCTCATATCGCTGAACCTCGTCTTCATTGTTCAAGATAGTACGAAGTTCCTGCCTATATTCTGCAATTTTTTCACGTTGACTATCACCAATCAATAGCGATATGAATAAAACAAGTAACAGCAGCAATACTATTATACAGTAAACATGTTGTTTCAAAAACTCTGTCAGTTTACCCATAACCAATTCCTTTTAACTCCAATTTACAAAACCGCCCCCGATAGGTCGGAGTTTTCGCTGCGCTTCAACATCACCGTATTACTCGATACTCTTATCCGTTAGAATTGGGCAAAGACGAATACAAATTTACAGCTCTTGATGCAATAAGCAGTATGAGCCCTGCCACAAATAACCACTTATGAAGAAAATATTTAATTTTGTGATGATGCTCTATTTCCTCCATCAGATGTTTTCTTTCCTTTACTCGATTCTCTACATGCTGTATCCTCTCCTTTGCTTCAACATCAGATAACAGTTTGTCCGATCCCTCATCTTTAAGCGGCCTGCCAATTTTAGCTTCGCTAATAAAGAACTCTTCTTTTTTTAAATCACTGTAACTTTTATAGCCGACAGGTATCCATTCCATCCTAGATAATCCTGCAAGTCCTGACGCCAAGAGGGACAACCATGCCCCTATTTCAAAGACAGCCTGAATCTTTGTTGAGAAATGAGAAGTCTGGATGGATAAACCAAGAACGGTGAATACGAGTGCAAGAAAATAGAACTCGACCTTTTGCTGAGTCTGAATGGAAATCTCAAGATTCTTGTCCATAAGCTACATTCCCAAAATATCATCATGATATTTCTTCTCTTGAGTCAAAGGTGTATATCTAGCCACTCCGAGGGATATTATGGAAAAGATTATCGCCAAAGGCAAGGAAAATTAACTCTCTCGAACTAAGCTTCATCAAGGATGAAACTCTTCGCGTTCTGGCGAGGCAGCCATCACCGTATTACTGGCTGCGCCATTCGTGTCAAAGGTGCCCGCCTAAAGGCGAGGTCTCACCACGCTGATGCGTGGTGGACGTTCGGCCTCTTGCTATTATTATCCTCCCAATTGTCGCCAAAGGCAAATAAAATTGCGGCAGGAAAATAAACTCTCTCGCCCTTGGTTTCTTCTGCGGTGCAATCTCGAAACGGGCTGGCGAGGCACTTTCCCCCGCGTCAAGATTATCATAATCGCGCCCACGGAATTGCCGTTTTGTCGATTTGCAGCAGGGGATTTTGAATTGTATGTTTTGATACGGGTGAGCCCCCGCAAATACACGAAAAAACAAAAATACAGCCGGATTTAACGACAGGCATTATTCAAAAGTTGTATTTTGGGGGGTCGAAAAATGAAAAGGTTAGCGGCGGTATGTGTGGTGTTGCTTGTGCTCGGATTGGGCGTAAAGGCCTATGGTGAGGTCCTGGTGTATAACCTGTACGGCGTGGCGCAGACGGTCGATACCGTGGCCAATGACGGCGACACGAAAGTCGTGATGGGTTATATGGTGGTGGACGTGAACGGAGAATCAGGAACAGCCGAAGAGTCGAGCGTGGTGCTTTACGGCATAGAGGGACGGCGCAACAGGGTCTACTCGATTTATGACAATGTTGTAACTATGGCTGAATACGGTGACTATGTTACCGTTATGATAGACACGGGAACAGCTAACAGCATCATCCTGACGGGCAGGATAAGAACGGTGAGATTGGGCCCCTGGAGATACGGGCTTAGGTTGGAGGCAGCCAATTCATTAAGCGGGGCGATGTCCCTTCAATGGGGGCAGTTGTTCGACCTCGACGAGTCGCTTGTGGGTGCGGGAGCGATGCAGGCGTTCCTCAATAACCAATTGACCAGAACCGTCTATGCGTCGCCGGACGGCCTCGCCGAAGCACTCGATGCCATTTTGACTAACCTCGAAGCGAGGGGTTATCAGGAATTAGCCGAAGAAGAGGAACCGCCGGTAGAGGAGCCGCCG
>CAYNVP010000044.1:0-3311 GCA_964400665.1 uncultured Pirellulales bacterium
CAGTGCAAATCTGACCAGGGCCGCAAAATACAGCCGGGCTCCCTTTGAAAAAAAACCAATTATTGCCTTGATAACCTCTGGCTTTATCAGGTATACCAGCCCCATACATACGATGAATGTCCCAATCGCTTTTATAACTATATCCATAGGTTCACCGCCTTACTTATCCAACATCCGGTCTGCCCACGCTGTAATATTCTATCCCTGCTTTTTTCGCGACTTCCGGGTCGTACAGGTTCCGGCCGTCGAATATCACCGGCTTCTTGAGTTTTTTTGCAATTAGCTCAAAATCGGGATTCCTGAACTCCTGCCACTCCGTCAAAATAACCAGCGCATCGGCCCCATCAAGCGCATCATATCCGTTTGCGAAGATATCTATTTTCCCGCCCAGCGCCGCTTTGGCTGTAATTGCCGCCTCAGGGTCATACGCTTTTATCTTTATTCCTCTCTCCAGCAGCTTGTTCACGCAATTTATGGCGGGTGATTCCCGCACGTCATCGGTCTTTGCTTTGAACGCAAGTCCCCAGACCGCCAGAACCACGTCGGTTCGCTGGCCAAAATAGTCAACAATCCTGCCGGCGAATCGCTGCTGCGACGCGGCGTTGGCCTGCTCGGCTGCTTTGGCTATTCTCATTTCCACCTTTTCCTTCCCGCCGATGTAAATCAACGCTCGAACGTCCTTTGGAAAACAGCTTCCTCCGAACCCGACACCCGGGAATAAAAAGGCCCTTCCGATTCGCGAGTCGCTGCCTACTCCGTGCCGCACTGATTCCACGTTGGCCCCTACCTTTTCACAAAGCGCGGCGATTTCGTTCATAAACGATATCTTCGTCGCCAGCATTACGTTGGCCGCGTATTTCGTCATTTCCGCCGACGCGGGGTCCATAAATATTATCCGGTTGCCTTTTCGCATAAACGGGCCGTAGAGCTGCCTCATCGTTTCTCTAACCGATTCCTTTTCCGTGCCGATTATAATTCTGTCCGGGCTCATAAAGTCCTCAACCGCCGAGCCCTCCTTCAAAAACTCCGGATTGCTCACGTAATCAAAGGGCCTGTTGGTTTTGGACTTCATAATCTCCGACACCTTCTTGTGCGTTCCCACGGGCACAGTGCTTTTGGTCGCGATAATCCGGTAGTCCTGTATTTGTTCGGCAATATCGCCTGCAACGGCTAACACAGCCGACATATCCGCGGAGCCATCCGCCATCGACGGTGTTCCCACGGCCAGAAAAATAATCAGCGAGTTGTCCACCCCGTGTTTCAAATCCGTTGTAAACTCAAGCCGTTTGAGCTTCTCATTGCGCTGCACTATCTCGCTCAGGCCCGGCTCGTAAATCGGTATTATGCCTTTTTTCAGCCCCTCAATTTTTGTGGCGTCGTTGTCAACGCATACGACGCTGTTGCCTGCCTCGGCCAGACAACCCGCCGTCACAAGACCGACGTACCCAATCCCGACCACACAAACCTTCATTATCTTTGATTCTCCTTCTGTTTAATGTGAGTTTTTTTCGTCTATCGCCTCTATCATATCAGCGTCTATCTCGACACTGGCCGCCTGGCCCAGCATATCTATCTGAAGCACGAGACGCATCGCATTTTTCGTTTTCACAACTATTCCAATCAGACCCGCCAACGCTCCGCCTATCACCCGGACACGCTCGCCAACCTTGATATAATCGTGAGGCGTTAAGTCCGCCCCTGCCGCAAGCGCCTGCTCTATCTGCGACAGCTCTTGGACCAACCTATACTGGTCTCTGACTTCAATCAGATTTGCCACACGGTTTGTCCGCAGGACTTCAATTCGCTGTCGTTCCTCACCGCAGAAGAACAAATACCCACCGAACAGGGGTAAAAGAGACCGTATCGTCCTTCCTCGAATCCGCCGAACCTTCCATATCATCGGCAAAAAATAACTCACGTGCTTTCCCGCTAAATCGTGAGCAAGCGCTTTCTCGTTTCGGCTTTTCGTATGCGCCACCCACCACAGCCCCTCAAAATCACCAATCAGTTTTCTCTCGGGCCAGGTTATCGGCGGATTTTCGCCGGCTTTTAGCAGTTTTAATTCTCCTAATCCTTTTCTCTCGTCGATTCAAATTGTGACAGTCAGATATTCGCCTTCAGAAGAAAAACGCATCGCTGCTTCGTAAACGGCAGGAACCAATATTGTCTCACCTGCCTTGAACTCGGTTGACTCTGCTTCGCCGACAATTGTCCCAAACCCGCTCAAAACTATCAACGTTTTCATTTGCCCCGGCGAAAGCAGCACTTCGCAGTTCCGCATCTGGTGTCCCTTGTCAATCTTGAAATAGTCGCTATCCACCAGCCGCCCGACCGTCGTTACCGAAAGATTGTCACCCGACGCGTCAAAGTGAATGCTCTCCATCGCCTCTTCGATATGCAATGGCCTCGCCCGCCCGCTTTTGTCCACACGGTTCCAGTCAAATACCCTGTATGTCGTGTCCGACGGCGTTTGTATCTCCGCTATCAAAAGACCCGCTCCAATTGCGTGTGTCGTCCCGGCAGGCAAATAATGGCATTGGCCTGCCTTAACCTCTACCTTGTTGAGCATCTTTTCAACGTTTCCATTCTTTATCGCCCGCTCAAACTTTTGCCTCGCCACGCCTTCTTTTAATCCTTTGTAAATCACTGCTCCCGGCCCCGCCTGGATTATGTACCAGCATTCCGTCTTGAAATCTCCTTTACCCATTCGCCTGCAGGTTTGCCTGTCGGGGTGGACCTGCACACTGAGAACATCCCCGCAATCGAGAAATTTTATCAACAGCGGAAACGGCAGTGAAAATTCACGCAAACCAGTTATCTCCTGCGGGTATTTGCGGATTGCCTGTTCTAATGTCTCGCCCGCTAATGCTCCGTTGATGATTTTCGACTTATCATTCGGCAGGTCCGCCATCTCCCAGCTCTCGCCGATCTTTTTCCCTTTAGGCGTTTCCCTCCCGAATACTTCGCGCAGCATCCTGCCGCCCCATATTCGTTCCTTGTATATCGGCCCAAACTTTAACGGGTAAACCTGCATATCCCTATGTTAATCCGGCAGGGGGGTATTGTCCACTGTTTGATGATGCATTCTGTGTTGAATCGTTAATTTTACAGCCGCACAAAAGCGTCTCATAGACAACATTTAAATCTCTCTTTTATCCTGAGGCGCAATTAGCTTGCCGGAGTTTATTAATAAGCGCAGCCGCTACCAATTCAATTCCAAGAAACAACGCAATAGCGGGGCCAATTGAAAAATCAAGGTAATATGAAAACAACAGGCCTCCCAACGAAGCAATTGTTGCTGCTGTCCAGAC
>CAYNVP010000044.1:3321-16407 GCA_964400665.1 uncultured Pirellulales bacterium
CTACGGCAAGCCGTGATGATGATTGAGTTGAGAAGATGGCTGATATAGTAGCTGGTATTATCAGGTAAGCAAATACAATAACGACACCGCCAACCTGGACTGACAATGTAACAACCACGCCAAGCAGCACATAAAATATAAAATCCCAAAATACCACCCTTAAATCCTTAGCGGTGTTTTTCTGGTAACCATTCGATATTTCAGCAATTGGTTTCCGAATCAGATAAAAACAAACCCCTACAGCCAGGAATACTACCAGACTTGTAATAATCTGTTTCCAACCTGTCCAAAGAAGACTGCCGGATAGCACATGCTGAATATGTATGTGACCGCCGGGGGCAATGCCAACCAAAAAAAGAACGGCGGCTGCCGCAATTGCATAAGAAATACCTATGACTGCTTCAAGTGATATCTGAAAAATCCTGTTGCGTACAAAAGCATAAAACCCGGCTGCTAATAAAACACAGCTAAAAGAGCATAGGTATGCCGTGGGTGAGTCGCCATGTGCTTCAAATGCCATATGAGCAGCAATAGAACCGACCGCTGCAATTTGTGCCAGGGCAATATCAATAAAAATTACTTCTCTTTTAAGCACATGTGTTCCTAAATAACCAAGAATAGAACTCATAAGAACACAGGCTAAAAAAGGCAGACCAAGAATCTGGATTATTGGCAGCATTATTGGCCCCCTTTCATCGAAACAAACCTGTTATTAGAAAACAGGCATCGAATAATTATTGCAGCAACGAAGAAAATCCCTAATGACAGAACCAAACTGGGACCATAAGGCAGATTGAAAAAATATGATGAGCACAGCCCAACAAAGCAGGCCACAAAGCCGATAGCCCATCCTATGATAACAGCTCCACCCCATTTCCTGGTAAACATTGCAGCAATGGCTGCCGGAATCATTAAAAACGCATAGGCCAATAAAACTCCCGCGATAGGAACTATCAGAACCGTAATTATCCCTTGAGTTACAAAAAGTAGAAAATCCCAGAATTTCTCTTTTTCACATCTGCCGGGATTTTCCGCCAACTCAATAAATTTATGTCGAAACTTGTAATGAAATAACAACAGCAGAATATAAACTACAGTTGTTACAGTAACCAAAGGCCAGGTAACCCATAGCATAGAGCCAGCCAGTGTTTTAGTTACATAAGCTCCACCGCCGCATAACTTGTCGCCTAATAGCAACGAAGCTACCAATGCCATTGCATACATAATTCCGATAACGGCCTCGCGAGGTATTGCTCGACTTCTCGGTTTTATCAAAGCGAGCAATAATGCACCAAAAAGTACAGCAACCATTGAGGACAAGTACGATTGGAACGTGCCATATTCTATTCCCAGACCTATACCCGCCATAGCACCAAAGGCCGCCAGTTGGTCGAGCACGAGGTCAGAAAATATCAATGTACGCCTGATTATGTGCAGACCTATATAGGTATGCAAAATCAACACGACGGCTATCAATGCGATCTGAACGGAAAAAAATCTTAGTATTTCAGAATTCATGGCCTTTTTGTTTCTTCATTGCTATTTGTTCAAAACACCCTTCTTTTCTGCGGCCTTCAAAAGACCATCGACCCAGTAATCAACAAGTTTGAAGTAGTTTTCCGTACCTTCGGCGCCACCTGTATAAATCGGTACAATCACCGCCTCAGCGTTCGTTCTGGCGGCCACGGTTCTTACCTGTTGCTCATCGAAATAACTGGCAGCAAGAATAATTCTGACGTCCCTTTCTTTCATAAGGTTAATAAGATTGCTCACATGCTTTGCTGAGGGTGGTATGCCGGGTTTTGGTTCTACAGTTCCGGCTTCTTCCAGGCCGAACAGTTTAATAAAGTAAATCCAATTCTTATGGTAGGTGACAATTGGCATACCTCTTAATGGAAGCATTTTTCCCATCCAGCCGCCTAAATACTCAATTAGAGGTTTGCCCTCGAATTGTTGTTCTTGCAGGAACGTTATTAGCTTATCCTGTTCGGCAAGGCTGCATAAGGTATCGCCGCCTAACATTTCCACAAGTTTTTTGCCGAATAGCCGTTCGTCGAACTGGTGCAGCAATTTATTGAGATTCTGCAGATAAATTTCTTTGCCTTCGGGGTCGTTTTTAATCAATCCCGTAGCTATATTGCGAGCTGCTATTTTCATCTGGATAGGACTACAGGTAACGTGCGGATTGCCGTAAATATGAACGCCACCTTCAGCCCGTGTTATTGTCTTAGGTTTTTCCAGAAGATTCATTCCAGTAGCCGCCGAGACATAGCCAACCTGTCCACTTCGAATCTTTGAATTGCCCGAGTTGTCTATAACAGTCTGTATCCATAGCTCCAAATCCAGTCCGGTGGCAACCAAAACATCAGCGTTCCGCAGGGCTGTGGCGAATGACGGCTTTGGACGGATAAAGTGGGCATCCTGGTCGCCACGAACAATAGCCTTGACAGAAACCCTATCTCCACCAATTTCCTTAGCAAAAAAAGCATAATCGGGCAGGGTTGTAACAACATTCAAATTTGTCTTGGCATAAAGATTTGTTGCCGAAAAAACCAAAGCTAATGCTATTACATGTCCTATTTTTTTCATAGTAATTCTGCTCCTTTCTATCAGTAACGTTCGTGTTTGTGTGGACCGGCAGAGAATATGGCCTGGAGCCAGATAACATGCTCAGGATTTTCGATGCCCTTGCCGTTGCTGTAATCGTACTCTGCGCGGAACTTAACAAACGGGCTTTGCCACCATGTTATATAAGGGCTAATCTGCCAGATGTATGGATTATCTGATGTGACTGCTAAAGGTGATAATGACAGGTTGCTGGAAATGTCGGCATAGCTTTTGGTATCGGGCATATAGAAATCTCCCCTGATACCAATATCAATTGTCCTTGATATCTTTGTCTGCAGATAACTGTAAAGGCCCCAGGCATTAAGAGTATCGTCACCCGAACCATCAGGGGCCAGGATGTCTTTATTCAGCCAGTATGCCTCACTTCGCCATTCAACATTTTGATAACGCATTTTTTCGGTTGGTTCCCACAGAACTGTAAGGTCTACCCCCAGCACCGTTGTCATTTTACTGCTGTTTTTCTTGGTGTCGCCCTGTATATCCCATTCGTCATTCCAGCCGACAAGACCGGTAAGACCCCATTCCATATAAGTATCTTTTGAGAGGTCACGGTAGTTTTTGTAGTGGGCAAGAATACTGGGCCTGTTCCGTGCGTTATCGCCAAACAGCCGGCTGTTCGAACCGTCTGTAACCTGAAACGTAAGCTGCTGTGCGGCATCGCCCGCGGGAGGCATAAGCCAGTCAAGAGACAAACCGCTTTGATTTAATCCCCCGTCGCCGAAGATTTTGCGAAGGGCCAATGGGAAGTCAACCTGGTCCAAACCGTGTTTGTGCCAACGGTTTACAACGCCGAATTGTTGCCGGAACTTGCCGAAGGTCAAATTCAAATCATCACTGAGATTGAACAAAGTAAAATAAGCTTCGCCTAGTTCTGTTTCGTCTTCGTGAAATTCGACTGCACTTTTGAAGTGGGTATACGGGTCTAACCATGACTCGATGTGAACACCCAGGGTGCGGAAATTGAAATCGCTGCTCTGGTCGTTCGTGGTATCCTGTCTTGTCGAAAAAAGAAAATCACCGGTGACACTGATTTCCGGATTCAAGGCCTGCAGGCTGAGTCCGCGGGATTGGAATGTTGCTTCTTCCGCTTTCTCTTCAAGTGATTTTTCTTCTACTGCTTCGACCTGTGCCGATTCCCGCAGCGCGGTGAGTTCATCCTTGGTTTTTTGCCTGCCTGTCTGACCGGCAAGTTCATTTATCCGGTCCTTTAACGCATTTATTTCAGCTTCATTTTTTTTCTGCATTTCAATAATCTGCTGTCGAAGCTCGGCTACCTGCTGCCGCAGGGATTGCACTTCGTTATTTACCGGATATTCCGGTTCCGCGAAGCAGGTGCCGGCAAACAAAAGAGTTATGAAAAAGTAAATACTGTATCTGACTAATCGTATATTCATTTGTCTGTCTCCGTAAGTCCATTGTGTAACGTTGCCTTTGATGGGAATAGTTCACCGCCGAAGCAATAGCTTTAACAGAGAAGTGGGTGACTACGGTTTAAGCTGTGTCAGGAGACAACAGGGGGAGCGCGCGGACTTGATACGTGAAGTGTAAGAGTCGCGGGAATGATGCTGGTTTGAAAAATCGGCCCCGCTTCGCAATACGGGGCGTTGTGAATCTCTATATTTTCTTCGACCGCCGGATTATTAGCCAGGGAAAACAGTTGCTGACAAACAGGACAACTGTGGGAATCGTGCTTGCCGTGTCCTTCCTCGCATACGAGGTGCACGAACAAGGCTGCCTGCGTTGTTAGCAGCACTATGGAAAATGCCGCCGCTGTTAATATGACTTTTCTCATATTACCGCTTGTCTCAACACCTCTATGTGCATTTGGGACACAAGCCTTCCAGTCGCACCTGCTGACGATTAATGATAAAGCCGGCTGGCGCGTTTGACGCCATTGGGACCGATACCCCTGTAAAACAATGTGTCTGTCCGCAGTCGGTGCAAACAAAATGCGGGTGGCACTGATGCTCGGTGCATTTGTCCGCAAGCTCGTAATGCTGGCTTCTCTCATCAATGAACGCTCGATGCACCAAGCCGACGTCAACCAAACTCTCCAGTGTGCGATATACCGTTACTTTATTCGGACATCCTTTTACAATCGCTGAAATAATTTCTTCCGCTGTTTGTGGTCTGCCGGCGGCCAGCAGAACGCTGAGTATCATCCTCCTCGGTTCGGTTCTCTTAAGTTTCACCGAGTCCAGCAGCTTATTAGTTTTTTCTTTCATCTCAATTTTCATCCAAGGCACCTGTTGAAAATCATCAATCATAAATCATAAATGATTATGATGTTGTCCGCCGTCGCACAACATACATTTATCTCCATCGGCTTTGACAAGCAGCATCGGGAAGATTATGTCGCTGAAACAGCAGGGCAGCCATACCGCAATGAAAAGGACTATGAAAAAACCCAGCATCAGCACCGCGGTTATCGGCTGAAATGTGTTCATCATAATGTGAGCCGATGACGCCCAGGTGCTTATCAAAATGTGAAACGCGTGAGGCAGTTTGGTTCTCGGCAGAAAATACGCTATAAAAATTCCAAGAAAAGCCGCGGGATTAACTATTTCCCATTCCTCGATAAAACCGATGTGCAGCTTGTGCTCGTGCGCTTTGTCGGTTTCTGCCTCTGGTGTATGACTATGCACGGCCGCCTCCGTTGGGATGACCACGCCGAGGATGTCTTCGCCGAAAAATGGAAGTATCGAATCGCTCAATGTCGCAGTCCCGATTGACCCGACATATCCCACAATAAGAATAATGAAAAAGCTTTTCGTCTTTTCGTGCAGCCGGAACAATGATGCGGTAACCATCGCGCTCAACACGACGTGTGCCGGGTGAAATATGTAAAACAGCCGATAGCTTGCCTGATGACTTATGCCCCTGAATAAAAACATAAGTGCTATCCCCGTTAACGCCCCAAATAATGTAAATGGCGAGTGCGCCTTCAGTTCGATACCAACCTGCTTTAACCTTCCTAATGCCGACATCTTTATTTTACTCCCCGTTCATTTTCTATTGCCTTCTGTCTACCCTGTGTTAGGAGTCCCAGGGATTGTGAAGCTTCAGCGAAGCAGGGTATTCTTTTTTCTAACCTTAACAAGACATTTTATCTAAATGCAACTAAGTTGCAACTTCTTTATGCGAGTTTTTTCTTTATTTCGTATCTCCTTGTTTATACAGATGTTAAGCACTATAGCACCTGGCATTTTTGTCCTTCAATCAGATGTTATTTCGCACCCTGCCTGCTTAAGTCTCCACCCGATTAGTCCGAAAAATACTGTTGCTGAATGCGGGTTGAGTTATGCGGTCTGTTATTTGACGGAAGGATTTATTAATGGTTTCCAGTATTCAGGGACTGATTGCAGAATCACCGCTGTTGGCGATATTTGTCGTCTTTTTGGCCGGTGCTCTCGCTTCTCTTGGCTCCTGCACCATTGTTCGGGTTCCGGTTGCCCTGGGATTCATCGCCGGAGCTACCGAGTCAAAGAAAAGGGCGCTTGTCGTCACCGTTCTTTTCGTTTCTGGCCTGGTCGTCGCATATACCATCTTTGGAGTATTTCTCGGTATGGTCGGCCGGCTCGCCTTTACCATTATCCAGTGCAACAAATACATATTTTATTTGCTCGGGTTTCTGCTCTTTGTCTTCGGATTGTTTATCGCCGGACTGCTCAAAATAAGACATCTACCGCGTATGTTCCGGTTCCGCGAAAGCTTCCGTCACGTCACGCTCCTCGGCGCCTTTGTGTTCGGCACGTTTTTCGCTCTTGTGGAAATGCCCACTTGCCCCTGCTGTGGCGGCATCCTCCTGATGCTCGCGACGCTCGTCGTTACGCATAACCTCGCCCCATACGCCGTGCTGATATTTCTGAGTTTCGCCCTCGGCCAGAGCCTACCGGTACTTGCCGTAGCTCTCTTTGCCAGTTTGCTTAAAACCGACATCATTATGTTCCTTGAATCCAAAATCCGGCGAATCGAAGACCACATCGACTTTGTCGCCGGCAATATGCTGATGACGCTCGGGATTTATTATCTCATTATCGCCTGACCGGTTTGACTATGCCCTCAGAAGATGAAAAACTCGAAAGTATCCTCGCCGACCCCTGGCTCGCAAGACCGGCCACGAGATGGTCTATGAGCATGCTGTTTGTTCTGGCTGTCCTGCTCTTCCTCAAGCCGCTGATTGTCAATAACCTTCTGGCCCGGGCAGAGGCCTACGCCTCTTACGGCCTGTACAATAACGCTGCCAGAGAGTGCAAAAAGGTTATCTTTCTTGACCACGACAACATGCTGGCCTGGAACACAATGGGCAGCAGCTACAAAAACCAGGGTGATGTCGATAACGCTGTTATTACCTATCTTACTGCCATTAACATCAATCCCGCCAACAGAACCGCTCATTTCAAGGTCGCAATGATTTTTGCTCTTCAGCAAAACTACAATCGTGCAATCCCGCATTTCGAAAGGGTCCGCTCCTTAGGCCCCGAATATCCTGCTGGGCTCGCGGTTGATTCCTTTTCCCGCTATCGTTCCTCGCTGGAGATGCTGTCGCTGTGCTATGAAAGGACCGGCAAGTTAGATAAGCAGCAGATTGTCCTCGAAGAGCTTGCCCGGACTTATCCCGACTATAAAAAAGCAGCCGGCAAACCTTAAACCCTCAGGCGGACCATACAAACATCGGCAAATACTCATTGAAACATCTCCTTACCGGCAGTAAAGTAATCGCTGTCGAACACTATTTTATTAAATTCGTGTATAGTGATTTGTAGTTTATGAAAGTTCTTAGAACGTCATCACAACTTGCGCAACTGCCTGCCGGCTGCGTCATCAGCATCGGCAACTTCGATGGTGTCCACCTTGGGCATCAGCAAATCCTCCAGACCGCCTATACCCTGGCCAGGCAAAAAAACACCCCTCTGGCCGCGATGACCTTCGAGCCGCATCCGGTCGCCATCCTTCATCCTGAAAAAGCCCCCGGCATCCTCACTCCTCTGCTTCTCAAGGTCCGGCTCATCCAGCGGCACGGCGTTGATTACCTCATTGTCCTAACGGACTCTGCAAGCTTGCTTCGACTCTCGCCAGCCGATTTCGTCGACAGGTTCCTGCTGAAAGACATCAAACCCGCCGCACTGGTCGAGGGCGAAGACTTTAACTTCGGCGCCAAGCGCGCCGGAAACATCGAAACGCTGAAAAAATTGGCTCAGTCAGCCGGCTTCGAGGTCATTGTCGTGCCGTCAAGATTTACGCGACTGGCCACCGAGCAGTCCATTCGCGTCTCAAGCACTACAATCCGCTATATGCTCCAGTCCGGCTGCGTCGCGGACGCCGCGGCCCTGCTCGGTAGACACTACCGCCTAATTGGCCAAATTATCCCCGGTAAAGGCAGGGGCAAGCAACTCGGTTTCCCCACGTTGAATATACAGCCACCCTCACAGATTATCCCCCAGCAGGGCGTTTACGCCGGCTACTGCCTGCTCGGTTCTGCCGAGGACGATGTCTGCAGTTCCAAAAAATACCTTCCTGCCGTCTTCAGCATAGGGCAGGCCAGAACATTCGCCGACGAGCATCCTCTCCTCATCGAATCGCATCTGCTCGACGCCAAAACTGATAACCTCACAGGCCGGTGGATGGCGATGGATTTCGTCGAGCGTATCCGTCCTCAGTACAAATTCAAATCTCCATCCGACCTTGCCGCCCAGATTGCCAATGACTGTCTTTCTGCAAAACAAATCTTAGCCACAGATGGTACAAAATAAATGGCCTGACGTGCATTTGCTGACTGTTATTCCCCAAAGGACGGGAATCCGGTAGAATAGATATTTTATGAAACGGTTATTTTGCAAGGTGAACTGAAATGTTCTATTATGGGCTGGTTGTTATAATTTTTATGCTGGCTCTCAACGCCATATTTGCCGCATACGAAATGAGCCTGGCATCCATTTCACGAGCCAGAATCTCCATTCTCGTTAGCGAGCGCAAAAGGGGTGCGGCTGATGCCGCGTTTATGAAGGACCGGATGGAGGCCAGCCTGGCTGTTATTCAGCTTGGCATAACCCTCTTTGCCGCCATAGCAGCCGCCACAGGCGGTGCAGGTGCACAGGCCGCTATTGCTCCTTACCTGGTCGAGGCCTGGCATATCTCAGCGGCGCTTGCCCAGTTCTTCGCCCTGATATTTGTTATTATACCCCTTACGCTCGCTATCATTATTTTCGCGGAGCTTGTCCCCAAGATATTCGCCCTTAACAACAAAGAATGGGTTGTCTTGAAGCTGTCTCCAACTATGAAAATTCTGGCACAGGTGCTTGACCCTTTTGTTTCCGTCATTGAAGTCGTGGTAAAAAAGGTCGTTGCTGCCGTCTCCAGATTGCGCCCGAAATCTCTCGTGGCGCAGACCCCCTGGATTCACGAGCTTAGGGCGGCCGTATCGCTTGCAAGGACCTCCAAGCTTATGGGCGAACGCGAGGAGAAAATCGTCCTTGCCGCTGCGCACCTTTCCACTCATCTTGCCCGCGATATTATGATTCCCGCACAGGACATTTATATGATTTACCTCGGCAATACACTCGAACAGGCCCTGGTCAGGGCGCATCTCGATATGCACACCCGGTTCCCCGTCTGTGCGGTTGAAGACGACCCTCAGACAATACAGGGATATATAAATTTCAAAGATATTGTTGCCGCCCTGAGAGTAAGTCCCGCCGACCCGACTGTAAAAGGAATCTCCCGACCCGTCACCAGGGTCAATGAAAACCTCCCCCTCTCGAAACTGCTCGAAATGATGATACAGGAAAGGGCCCACATTGTAATCGTCGAATCCGACGAGGGCTCGGTTCTTGGGATGATTACTCTGGAAGACGTCTTGGAAGAGCTTGTGGGTGAAATCGAGGACGAATTCGACCGGCTGCCCGCTTATATTCATCCCTATGGCGACGGCTGGATTATGGGGGGAGGCGTCCCTGCGACTACCGTAGCATCGACCACCGGCCTTGACTGGTCCGCCAAATTCACCGACCGTATCCCTACGCTCGCCGAATGGTGCGAGCAAACACTCGGCAGGGCCCCTCGAACCGGCGAAACAATAGAATCCGATAATCTTCGGGTTGTAATAAGAAAGTTACGAAGGAAGAAGCTGCTTGAGGCCGTTGTCGGCGTCATTACTGCATAGTTTTGGGAACAGCACTGTGAAATACAAACCAAACATAGGCATAATAGGCGCCGGTATGGTCGCTGGCTTCCACCTTGACGGTATCCGGAAAACACGCCGGGCAAACGTTCTTTGGCTGGCTGACGTCGATAAAAAAGTTCTCCGTCAGAAAATGAAAAAATACGATGTCCCCAACGGCTGCGCCGACTACAGGGATATACTCAGGGACGACCGCGTCGATGCCGTCATTATCGCCACGCCGCCGTTTACTCATTTCCGTATGGCCGTCGAGGCGATGAACGCCGGCAAGCACGTCCTGCTTGAAAAGCCGATGGTGGTCAGCAGGACGCAAATGAACTCATTAGTCAGGGAGGTTCGCAGACACAGAAAGCTTATTGTTCTCGAATGTTCCGCCAGGCATACCTGCCTGCAGCCCAAGTTTCACTTCATTAAAAAAATGATAGACAACGGCGACATCGGCGATGTCTTCCACATCCACCACAATCATCTTATGCGAAGGACCTTCATAGAATATAACCCCCGTGGCCGCTGGTCCTTGAAAAAGCGCCTCTCTGCCGGCGGGCCGTTTGTTGACTGGGGCGAATATGACCTTGCATTCCACCTCGGCCTGTTTAACTATGCCCCCAAACTCGTTCGTATTCGCTCATTTATAAAAAATGGTATTAAAGTATTTCCCAGCCCCTCCATAAAATCGGATGTCGAAGAGCACGGCGCGGCCCTTATGGAGTTCGACACCGGACTGACCTATTACTATGAACGTGGCGCAGGTGTCCAGTGCGAAGTCGCAAATGAAACCCGAATCCTCGGCACCAGGGGCTCGCTTCGGTTCGGTTTTTGCAGCTGGGACCCGCCGGAAGTAGAGCACTTCTGGGTAAACAAAAACCGCGTTGAAAAGAGAGCCATACGAGAAATTGATATGTCAGGACACCCGGGCGACCACCCCGCTTTGTTAAATCACTTCTTCGACTGCATAGCAGGAAAAGTAAAACCTGCTATGCCCGTCTCACTCGCCGCCAAACATCTCGATATACTGTTTAAAATCCTGCAGAAGTAGGGCAGATTACTTGCCCTACGCAGAATTCTCTGCTAAAATCATTGTTCCACCGATTTTCGGAAACGACCGATGATATCGAAACAGGAATTTCAAAAAGCTGTCGACCTCATAAATAAATCAACCAGTGTCCTTGTGACCACCCATACCAAGCCCGACGGCGACGCTGCCGGCTGCTGTGTCGCCCTAAGCGAGACCCTTTTAACGCTGGGAAAAAAGGTTCAGCTTCTCCTGCTGTCTCCACTGCCCCAATGGTACGGCTTTCTGTTTGAGCATAAAGTGCCTGTACTTGGTCAGGATATAACCCCTGACGAGCTTATGGCAGGGGGGCCGGGTCGTTTTGCCACAGCGGACAAGTTCGACCTGATTGTTATTTTCGATACCAACAGCTTCAGCCAGCTCCCGAAGCTCGACAACTATCTAAAGCAAAAGCCCGCCCCCGTTCTCGTTATCGACCACCACGCAACCGCCGACGGACTCGGCGATGTCGAACTTGTCGATGCCCACGCGCCGGCCGCAAGCTTAATCGTTCTTGACCTGCTCAAATTCGCCCGCTGGCCCGTCACACCTAAAATTGCCCGGGCACTCTTTGTCGGCATTGCCACCGACACCGGCTGGTTCCACTTCAACAATACCGACGCCGACGTCCTACGCGCCTGCGCGGAACTGGCCTCGCTCGGTGCGAATCCCTCTCAAATCTACCACAGCATCTACGAGAGTTTCTCCCCCCAGCGGTTCCATTTGATGACCGCGATGTTCAATACACTCGAGTTGCATTTCAATGGCCGATTCGCAACGCAATATCTTACTCAGCAGGATTTCAAAAATACCGGCGCCAAATACAAGGATACCGAAAACCTCATCGACGAATGTCAGCGTATCGGCTCCGTTGAGGCCTCGGCCCTTTTTGTCGAATTACCCGATTGCAGAGTCCGCTGCTCCCTGCGCAGCAGGGGAGCCGTTGACGTCTGCAAAATCGCCCAGAAATTCGGCGGCGGCGGCCATCCATCCGCCGCGGGCACATATCTTCCCAGCCCAATCGAAGAAGCAAAGCAAGCCATCATCGATATTGTCCGTCAACGGCTCGAAATGGCCTAAAGGCCAAAATCTACAATCTGCAATACAAAATCGTTTTACTTGGTTTTTACTATCGCCAGGCCGTTTATTATCTCAGAATAAACTTTCCGCGACCGTTCCTCGTTGCCTAACGTTCCTACCTGGATGCTGTATTCGGTTTTCTTGTCCACCGTCGGTTTAATTTTCACAACTATCAGCTTGTTGTCCGCGCTCTTTGCTATTACCTTTGCTGCGAACACGTCTTTCGCCTTATCGGTCACCTGAAGCTGCAGCTTATCCATCGCATACAGCGTCGATGCATAAACCTCATCCAAATCCTTGCTCGACGTCGCCCACAGCTTACCATTCTGATATACGCCGGCATCGGTGCTCACTATCGTCGGTGCACACCCGATAACCCCAATCACCACAACCGCCTCCATACATATTAGCAACATTCTTTTTGCCAACATCTTTTGTCTCCTTTCAATGACACTATAGCTTTCGGTTCAGACCCCTGACCGTGGGGTCTCACGAGTCGCTGGATTATAACTATCACCTTTTGCCGTTGCAACAAAGTAATTTCTGACTATGCCATTAGGGGATTGGTTAATTATTATCACAAATAATCAATTATCAATAATCAATCTGTTCCGGTATTTCTGCTGTCCGTTATACGCCGGACTCTATACACTGCAAAGCGAACCTTTTATAAAGCACGACGTATAACTTCAAAAGGCATAAGGGCTTGCGAGATTTAAAAAAAACGAAAAAATCTTATAAAAAAATCTTGACGCTATGTCGATAAGTTATTATGCTTGATATGCTAATATCAGTGCAGGTGTTTTTACAGGCCGGTGGATGAGGGTAGAAGGTAAAAGGTGATTTTGAACAGAATTTTTAGAATCTTGAAGATCTTGCCTTAACCGAGGTAGTGGAAATGTATCTATAAAACCGCTGCCAGTAAGGCAGCGGTTTTTTTGTTGCTCTTTATTAAGTATATAGCTAAACTATCCGACCTCGAATGCTTGGTTTTGAGCTATAAGTGGTGAGTGTAGAGTTCTTTTTCTTAACTCAAAACTTAAAACTAAGAACTCAAAATTGTTGTGGTTCGGGCTCGTAGCTCAGTTGGTTAGAGCGCACGCCTGATAAGCGTGAGGTCGGAAGTTCGAATCTTCCCGGGCCCATT
>CAYNVP010000045.1:0-7222 GCA_964400665.1 uncultured Pirellulales bacterium
TTTCAGGAGGCGGATTTTTGAGCAAGCTGCGCCACGGCTGGTTAACTGTAACGGTCATTTCAGAGGTGCCATGGCTATCCCGTATAGTAATTGAGCCGTCTTTTATGTACTCGATAGTCAAATGGCCGACAGTGCTTCCCTGCCTGACCCAGTTAAACCCTTTTCCCGGCTCATCTATGAGGGCAAGCGACAGTTCCGGACGGGCGGCATAGAAGCTGGTTCCTATCAGGTTGAATTTCGGTGCGACAGGCGCAGGAGGGGCCGGCTGGCTTGCTGGACGTGCGGCAGCGGGTGTCGACCTGGTCGGTGGCGGGGGAGGCGGATTAAGATAACGAGCGAAATCCACCGCCTCTTTTACCAGCGGCGAGGTCTGACTCTCGCTCCTGGCCGGACGCTGGCCTTTGGCAGCAAGAAAATTATCGACTGCTCCGGGCGACTTGAGAAACTCTTCGATTTTGGCATCGCTGCGGACGCCAAAAACTGCCGGCAGGACAAGCAGTACTGCCGCCAGCATCGCCGCTACAATACTCGTTATTCGCAACGTCTTGATCATATTGTCTCTTGTTTATTTGACATTTGGGGGCAAGAGTGGTTCCCACCGCGGCTCTAATTGCTGGCAACGGGTTATGGGGCATGGTTTGGTTCTTTGACTCTGACAAACGAGACCGGCTCTCTCCAGTGGATGATTTTTTCAAAATACTGGTCTTCGTTGCCTGCGTACTCTGTACTTTGCTCGGTGGTGTGGCAGTCGGTGCAGGTTGACATCGGGCCTGAGGTTTCGACTGCGCCGAGTGAGCTAAGATGCTCAGAACCCGGGCCGTGGCAGTTTTCGCAGCCGACGTCCTTGAGGTCAGGGGTTTTTTCGGGTGATATAAAGCCGCTTTGAAACTGCATACCGACGACGTGGCAGATGACGCACTCCGGGTCGTAATCCGAGCCGACATCTTCGAGTGTCGCAAAGGCGTCTGCGTGCCTGTTGTCCGGGGAGGCCTGTTTTAGCGAACCGGGTATGAACACCTGTGAGCTTGTCAGCCACTTTTCATACTCATAGTCGTGGCAAAGCTTGCAGGATTTAGACCCTACATACTGGAGGTTATCGGGCAGGATGAAACGCGGGTATTTTTCGAGCAGACCCGCCTCCTTCAAAAGCCGTTGATAGTCCTTATAGAGGTCCACACACGCCTGATTTTGTGGCAGGTCTTCGGTAACGGGGATAGCAGAGAAAGATAATACCGGTCCGGGCAATATAACCTGGATTTTACCAACATATTTACCTACTCGGCCCGCCGAGACTATTAGAGGCCTGGCATTGGCGTCGCTTACGAGCATCGGCTCGTCGGATTGCGGAGGGACAATCATTAAATCGACCACGCACCAATTTTGGCTCTGCAACTCCTTATCCGATGAAAGCGCGGAAGCCAAAATTGGTGCGGGGGCGTGATTAGAAATCAGAACGTTGACCGTTGAAGACGACTCGTCAGTGGAAGCTGCGAATAAGTCGGGCAATCGGGAGATTTGCTCTTCGGTATCAATAGCGGCAATAGTGACATCGACAGAAGTGCCGTCAAGCGTAAATCTCTTGGTGAACTTTGCCGGCAGCAGCGCTTCATCGAGACCGTCGGCGGTTATGACGTTAAACGCGGAGCCGAGCACATCGAGCAACCCTGCCTGGCGGGCGATGAGGATATCCTGTTCGGTGAGATTGACGACGTTGTAGCCGAGCTGGCTAAAGGCCTGAACGACGATGTTAAACTTGATGAGGTTCTGCTCGGTTGATTCGGGCACTAAAGAGCCGGTGTCGACGATTAAACGGTTTTCGGGGCCGACGGTGTTAAAGACCGAGTCGCGTCTGTCGAGGCCGCCGAGTTGTTCGCCTGAACAGCCGCAGGGCTTGAGAGCACCCAATTCGTTACCAGTGAAGAAAACAGTGATAGCCTGTTGGTCGGCGGGTTCGCCTTTGGCGGGCTGAACAGACACCTGCGACGGACTGGCTGCCCGGCTACGGCTTGGCGTCTGTTTTACTTCCTGGGCTTCACTAATGCATGCGCCGGGACGAGCGAACATACTTCCCGCCACCAGCAGGAAAATACAAACGGATTCGACCCCCGACAACAGTGTTCGAGGGCAGGCAAGCTTACCGCGGGTCATTTTTGCCATCATTGGCTTTTGAGCTTTTATTTTCTCCGGAAGAACCCCCGGCAGGTAATGTTGATTTTCTCGCCGTCTTTCATGGTCACCGAGAGTGTATCCATAAACATTCTTGCGGCACTTTTAGTTGCAGGGGGAGTTATATCGATACCGAGCTTGTAGCGATTACCGATTTTTTCTTGTTCGACGACCTTAACGATGTCCTGCTTTGAGGCTGCCGAGGCAATTTCGAAATCTTCGTCGTAGTTATCGAGGACCCACAGTTCCCTGTGGATTTTTTGTCCCGGCTCGGCGTTGAGTAAATTAATGGCGGGCGGATCGACGCGGAACCTCGGCAGGACGCTGAAGGGCACGGTAATCGAAGAACATTCCGGATGTGTGACGGAGATTTCAATACGGCCGTTGTTATTGGCCCCCATTTTTTGGAAGTCTATTTTGGTCTTAAGGACAAGCTTTGCGGCTTTTTGGTTGGGATCAAAGCTCGCGGAAACGGCGTCGGCGGTGGCCTCAAATTTGGTAATCGCAAACGGCTGTTCGTCGAGACTTCGGATAGTAAGCTCGGCGACACCGGCATCGTCGCCTTTGATTTTATAATTCAGCTTGTCCGGCTCGTAGACGACCTTCTGTGCAATGGAGGCCTTTATAGTCAGCTCGATTCTTTCGTTATCCGGGTCGTTCGAGAATACATAAAGGTGTCTGTTTCTTTGGCCTGAGCCACGGTCGGCATGATATTCCACTTTGAGCGTGCCTTTCTCGCCGGGGGCGTATTCTTTCTTTTCGAGCGTAAAGGGGGTGCAACCGCAGGTCTTGCTGACATCTTTTATTACGAGGATACCGACACCCTTGTTTTTGAAATTGAATTCGCAGGTATTGGTTGAACCCGGGGCAACAAGGCCGAAGTCGTTGATGGTCTGCTCAAATGATATCTTCGGTGGCGGCCCATTGGGTTCCGGCTGAACGGGAGTTTGCCCTTTGACAATGCCCCGGGCTGGGAGCTTGTCGAGCCGCTGCCCGCCGGCAGCGGGATTGGGATTATTAGCCGCCGGCACGGAGGAACTCGGCTCTCCGCCAAGCGTTTGTGAAGCCAGCCAGCTCTGTAAAACCACTACACAACCAATTATACTAACAATCAGAATTGTCCGTCCGAACTTCATTGTTAAATCTCCGAACTTAATCCATAACGCCAATCACAACTCGACTATTTTGAGTTACTTAAAGCTTCATAATACCAGAGAATCAGCCGTTTCGCAAGTGCTTTCCCTTTCTCGATATCGGGTGTATTAAGGACGAATAATAAGTAAAGCCGAAAAAAAGGCGAAAGACACCGACACCTCCGGCCCATCGTTACTTTACAGCCGATTCCATAACTGTTAACATAGTATACAGTTATGAAATAAAATTGTTCGGAGTGAATTATGAGCCAACAATGCCCTGAGGTATCGGTCGTAGTGCCGTTATTAAACGAGCAGGAGAACATAAGGCCGTTATATGACCAGCTAATCCAATCGCTGGCAGGTAGCCACAACTTTGAGCTGATTTTCGTGGACGACGGCAGCACGGACAGCAGTTTCAGGATATTAGCCGAACTGCACAAATCCGACGGCAGAGTCAAGGTTATCCGGTTTCGTAAAAACTTCGGGCAGACGGCGGCACTGTCCGCCGGCTTTGCCCATTCACAAGGGGCGATAATCATTGCCATCGACGCCGACCTGCAGAACGACCCGGCGGATATACCGAAGATGGTAGAAAAATTGCACGAGGGCTACGACGTGGTCAGCGGGTGGCGCAAGAAGAGGTACGACCACGCTATCACTCGGCTGATACCATCTAAAGCGGCAAACTGGTTTATCTCGAAGATTACGGGTGTCAATCTGCACGATTTCGGCTGCACGCTAAAGGCGTACAGACAGGAAGTTCTCGCAGAGACCCGACTGTACGGCGAGATGCACCGGTTCATTCCAGTGCTGGCAAACTGGGCAGGGGCTCGTATCTGCGAGATGGTAGTCAATCACAGACCCCGAACGGCCGGCGTAGCCAAATACGGGCTGGGGCGGACCTGGAAGGTGCTGCTTGACCTGATTACGGTCAAGTTCCTCGGCTCCTATTCGACCAAGCCAATTTATATTTTCGGCGGACTCGGGTTTGCAAGCGCGCTGGGAGCAATGATTGCGGGGCTGGTCGTACTATATCAAAAATTCATTTCCGCATCACATCTGCCTATGAACAGAAATCCGCTGCTTACATTAACGGCGGTGCTTATTATGTCCACGATACAATTTATCCTGATGGGCCTGCTGGCGGAGATGATGGTTCGGACGTATCACGAGTCGCAGAACCGGCCGACTTACGTGGTTCGGGAAATCCTCGAATCGTCCGAAACGTCGGATAAATCCGCTGGAGAAAGTCGGTGAAAATGGCTTCCACAAAGGGCAGGCCCACATCAAAAGACAGAAAACAAGTCGCAGCCTTTGACAGAAACAGTAAAGATCTGATGGCGATTGTCCTGGTAGTGATTCTGGCGGGAATTCCATTTGCGCTGGGGCGGTATTTTGAGTTCAGCTATCCGGACCCTTTCGACAGTGCCGCCAACGTTTACTCGGCCCAGCACATTCTCGACGGCGCGAGAATCGGAGTTGACGAAAAGTCGAGCGCCGCTTTGGGGACGCTGTTAGTCAATATTTTAGGGGCTTGGCTGTTCGGATTCAGCGAATTCGGGCCGAAGCTAATACAAACGCTTATGCAGGCGGGTGCGCTTGTTGTTGTATATATGGCCCTTAGAAAGCTGATGGGCCGGCTACCGGCTGCTGTGGCCGTGATAGTTGCCTCGATTTATGTATCCTCGCCATTAATCGCAAAATTCGGCAACGTTAAAGAGCAATATATGATTGCGTGCATGGCAACGGCGATAAGCTTGTTTGTACTCAGACAACTGGGTGGGGGATGGTGGTATAGTTTTCTGGCCGGCGCGATTGTCAGCTGGGCGCCCCTTTTTAAGCAAACCGGAACTTCGGCAATAGGAGCAATCGGATTATTTGTAATACTTCAGCCGATATTTGGACACAGGACGTGGAAACAGACAGGGGCAGATATAGCACTGCTGCTGGCGGGAGCAGCGACGACAATGGCCCCTCTCTATATATGGATAATCGGATGGGACGTGCACGCATCCCTGCCATACTCGTTTGTATGGAAAACAGTCGCCGGTTTAATACCTAAACCGTCGGCCTCCACCCAGACAGTTTCCAATTATGTCTCTTCGTTAAGAGAAACGATTCCTATTTCTCAGCAGGGGCCTAGGGTGCTGAGATATTACCTCGCACTATGCGTGCCGGTTTCATTAGCTGTCGGCTCAATTATTGTAAGAATTGGAAAAATGATTCTTAAGCTGTTTGGCAGGGGCGCATCTGTAAAGGCCGATTACGACAGATTCGTGCTGCTGTTCGCGGCCTGGTGGATTCTCGATATGGCATTTGTGTGGATAAGTCCGGCTTCATACGAGCAGTATTACTTGCCTCTGACTGCCTCAGGTGCGATTACCGGAAGTTATCTTATAGCCGTCTGGCGCGACAAGCTCGCGAGGGCCGTATTCAAGACCAAGTGGGTGATTACCGGTATTGCGGGTCTTGTCCTGATGGTGATTATGTCGTGGCACATATTCTTCGGACTGTCAAGAAGCCCATACACCGATATCAAATATCCGGAAAAGCGGAACGGTTATTTACAGCGATGGCGTGAGATTCACCTGCGCCGAACGCAGGGCTACAGGGGTGCGTGGGAGGTCACTGGCGAATACATACGCAACAACAGCAATCCTTCCGACAAAATTTACGTCTGGGGATGGGTCCCGGGTATATATCTCTCGGCACAGAGGTTCAGCTCTGCTTCCGTCGCTTTTGAAAGCGAGATGCACAACAGACCTCCTGAACAGCTTGAGCAGATAATTGACGACCTGCTCAGCTCCTTTCACAAGGAGATGCCCAAGTATATCGTGGACAGTCGAAAGCAGCATTTGCCGCTGGACCGGCTTAAGTTCGAGCTTTGGCCCATCGTGCCCAAGGGATTTATGGGTTTTCAGGACACGCAGTTTTTGCCCAACGACCCGCAAATGGTTGCTGAATTTGAAAAACAATGGGGCCAATTGACCCGGGAAAGCTCGGGAGATGACGAGGCACGCAGATTCGAGATTATGGGCAAATTTAGAAAATTCATAAGAGATAATTATGATGTAGACAAAGTGTTTGGCAATGAGTATCACTCCTTAATCGTCGTTTTCAAGCTAAAAAGCGAACCAGCCAAAAAGGGCACCTGACTTTTTTTCGCCTATGAGTGAGTTTAAAAACAAACCATTAGAATCAGTCGGTCATCAGAACCGGACACCGTCCGAGCAGGATGAGGATAATCTGCTTAAGTGGCGAAGACATAACCAGTACTACTATAACTGGCTTGAGAGGATTTACCGATTTGTCGTTAGGCCGGGAAGTCGTGTTTTGCACGTGGGCTGCGAATGCGGCGACCTCCTTGCGGCAGTGAAACCCTACTACGGTGTCGGAGTTGACAATGACGAAAAAGCAATCGCAGCAGCCAAAAGACGTTTCCCCCATTTGCAATTCTTTACAGCCGAACCCCGTGAGCTGAAGCTTGATGAAAAATTTGACTATATACTTATTTGTAACACCATCGGACGATGGGACGACATCCAGCGAGTGCTTGAACAAGTCCATCCATTGAGCAGTGATAACACTCGCATCGTAATCACTTATTACAACTACCTCTGGGAGTGGATTCTGCGTTTCGGCTCACTGATGGGATTGCGAAGGCCCCACTCCGTTCAAAACTGGCTGCCCCCGAATGATATCGCAAATCTGCTTAACCTGAGTAATTTTGATGTTATTCGTACTGATTCTTACGTTCTGCTGCCCAAAAGGATTTGGCCAGTGACCGGCTTCTGCAATTATTTTCTTTCGCTGCTTCCCGGCTTTTGCCTTTTCAACCTGGTGAACCTGGTGATAGCGAGGCGTCTTCCCCGGCCCAACCGCCAGAATGATTTATCGGTTTCCGTGGTTGTGCCGTGCCG
>CAYNVP010000045.1:7322-15814 GCA_964400665.1 uncultured Pirellulales bacterium
GGCAAGGGCGAGTTTATAAACGGCTCGCGTCTCGTCTATCCGATGGAGAAACAGGCGATGCGGTTTTTGAATCTGCTGGCCAACAAGTTCTTCGGGACACTATTTACGTGGCTGCTGGGCCAGCGGTTCAGAGATACGCTTTGCGGAACAAAAATGATTCGCAAGAGGGATTATGAGACAATAGCGGCTAATAGGGCGTACTTCGGCGACTTTGACCCATTCGGGGACTTCGACCTTATATTTGGGGCTGTAAAACAGAACTTGAAGGTGATTGAAGTGCCGGTGAGATATCAGGCAAGAACTTATGGAACAACGAACATCAACAGATTCAGGCACGGGCTGCTGCTGCTGAAAATGAGCTGGATAGCGTTCAAGAAGATAAAGTGGCTTGGGAAGGCAAATCGGGCCGATTTATGAAGACGGCCGGTACATGCACAGGTAAGGAGTTTTTCAATTTCAGATATTTTTTCTATGAACCTTGGAGGACAACGGTTTGATGATGCGCTGGATTAATTGCTTACCCATAACCAAAATTAAGTTGTTTATAGGGGCGATGATTTACCGAGTGGCTCATCTTCTATTGCGCAAAGACAGACGAGTTATCCTCCGAAACGGTATCGCATATGAGGTTGATTTATCGGAAGGCATAGACCTGTCCGTTTTTCTGTTCGGCAAATTCCAGGGACATGTTTCCGAAAATAAACACATATCGCTGCCTGAAGACGCTGTTATATTCGACGTTGGGGCGAACTTCGGGATAATGACTTTGCAGTTTGCCAAGCTTGCCCCTTTGGGTAAAGTGTACGCCTTTGAACCCACTCATTATGCTTTCTCAAAGCTTAAGAGAAATCTTGAGCTTAATCCTGAACTTGCCGGCCACATTACGGTCATTCAAAGTTTTGTGTCGTCGGCATCGAGCAAAGAGGCCGACATCAGGGCTTATTCGAGCTGGAAGGTAGGAGGCGAAGCCAAAGACCCAAAGCACGGCGTTCATGGCGGCACGGTTAAATCAGCCGAGGGAATCGGCAAGGTGTCGCTGGATGATTTCTGCGAAGACACCAGAATCGGGAGATTGGATTTTATTAAAATAGACACAGACGGGCATGAGTACGAAGTGCTGAAGGGAAGTCGAAAAGTCATCGCTGAATTCAGGCCGATTGTGATTTTCGAGGTCGGACTGTACGTGATGGAAGAGCACAACATCGACTTCTCACACTATATGAATTATTTCAGCTCCCTGGGTTATAAGCTGTTCAACAGCAGCAATCTTAAAGAAATAAATGCGGACAACTACCGCAGGCATATTCCTTCAAAGGGAACTATTGATATTTTGGCGCTATACGGTGGAAGCAAAAAAACAGAATGAAAAGTCATAAGGGTAAAACACCCAGAGCAGAATCTATAAGAAGGAAGAAATCGCCCGCCGGCGCCCCCGGTTTGTTAAATGCCGAGGAACTTGCAAAACGGGAACGATACTTTTCGTTTTTCCTGGCGGCAGTGCTATTATGCTTCGGTATCTACCAGTCGATTTTGTATTTCGGGCACACTATTGTGCCTATCGGGGATTTTCCCGCCTTTTTCGTGACCGGTAAACAGATTCTGTCTTTGGAGATGCCCACGAGCTTTAAGCGTGTCCCGGTTCTCGGCATACTTCAGGTCTGCCTGTCGCATCTGGTAGGAGGCCAACATCCCGGCCTTACCGCCGGCTGGCTGCTCAACGCACTGCTTCACCCTTTTAACCTGTTACTTTTCTGGCTGGTCGCAAGAGAAATCATCGGCAAGCAAGCCGTATGGTTTGCAATCATAGCCATTCTGAATCCCTGGGTGCTGTATATGCTTACAGAACCCATCGTGGAAACAACCCTACTGTTTTTTGTACTGCTTACTTTCTATCTTATCTTCAAACGTTCCAACTGGTGTTATCTTTTCGCTTCGATAGCGAGTATGAGCCGTTATGAAGGAGTGATGCTGATTGCAGCGGCCTTTGTTATGGACATGATATACGCCGAGAGCAGACGAGAGCGAATTCGTGCTTTCATATATTCGGCGCTGGCGTCGGTTCCTTTAGGAATCTGGTTGTTAGGTACTTTTCTAAGCTGGGGCACGCAGGCATCGGGCAGCCATTATTTTAAGATTTTTGGAGCAGAATCAGAGTATTCAAAATTGCTGATTGGGCCTTATAAGGATAAAGTGGGGCTGGCACTCCATATGAAACTGGAGTGGAGAATCGGGTTTCAGCCGCTGTTAATGCCATATCCGGAAGCCGGGAAAGATTTCGGCGAAACGCTCTATAAGCTAAGCAAGACTCTCGCGGCGGGCGGATTTTTCTTCGGCTGTATCTACGGACTATGCAAACGACAATGGAAAATACTGGCACTGCTGATATTTTTCGTGCCCTACTTTGTGGCTCACGCAGTGTTTCCGGCCCCACTGCTGAGATACCATATGCCCATATTCTGGATAGCGCTTTTGATTAGCTGGTTCGGCCTGCAGAGCATCTGGAGACTTATAGACAAGGATAACCGGGTTCCCCGTCTCTTTGTTTATCTGCTGCAGGCAATGGTGGTGATAATTGCCCTCGTATGGGTGGCCGGTCTTGTTCCTTACCTGCCCCAGGCGGCCTTGGTAAGTCCGACTTCGGCTTCAGTGCCTTATGTCTCGATAGCGGTCGCGGCACTAATTCTTGCCGTGAGTATATATATCCATAAATTCAGGCATCTGCTGCGGAAGCTTGCCATCTTTACGTTATTAGGCCTGGTTTTTGTTTCGAATCAGTTTGCGCTGGCTCATATACTCGGCGACGGACAGAGAGAAATAGAGTTTAAGCTCCTGGCCGACTGGTTCATCGCCAACGCCAAACCGGGCGAAAAAATGGGGCTTTACATGGCAGGTGTGGTGAGGACCTTTGCCCAGAAATACGCCGACTATGTCGTTGGGCTGCCAAAGGCCGACAACCCATCGGATTTTGTCCAAGCCTGTTACAAAAAAGACATTACATACGTCGTATGGGCCACGCGTGAAGGACTCAGCACCGACCACGCGGACTACCGGGGTGCAAATCTCCATACGAATATCGCCCTCCTGCGGGAGCCGAGAAGTATCGGGCCTTATAAGTTTATCGCACAAGTAGGCACGAATAGGGGATTTGTAAATATTTTCCGCCTTATGAGGCCCGATGAGATTGAAAATAATGAAAATTCTGATGCTGAATTATGAGTTTCCGCCTATTGGCGGGGGTGCGGGACAGGCGCATTTGGCCATACTCAGACAGTATGCAAAACGAAATGACCTGCTGATGGATGTCCTGACTTCGGGGCCTGCGCCGGGCCTTTTGCCTGCTATTAAACAAACTGAGAGAGAAAGCTTCTGACCCCCTTTTGGGGAAAAAGTATGACAATTTTGGATTGGCTCAAGCTGCCTGAAATAAAGCACATCAAAGACCTTGATGACCCGGGAACGACGGTGCTGCACGGGAAGATTTTACAGCGCAAGACGTTTTTGAAAAAGCTTTACGCGGATTTTTACAGCCAGTTCGGGGAAGCGGTGAAACAGCCCGCCTCGCCTGACTCGCGGGCGAGTCGGGGCGGGCTGGATAACAAGGTGCTCGTGGAATTAGGCAGCGGCGGGGGATTCATCAAAGAAATAATCCCCAACGCTATTACTTCCGATATTCTAAATGTCGACGGGATTGATAAGGTTTTTTCGGCGACCAATATGCCGTTTGAATATGAGTGCGTCGATGCCTTTTTTATGTTTGACGTTCTACACCATATCGTCGAGCCGAGGAAGTTTTTCACAGAGGCCGACAGATGTTTAAGGCCCGGTGGCAAAGTGGTTATGATAGAGCCGGGCAATACGCCCTGGGCAAGATTCGTTTATAAAAATTTCCATCACGAGCGGTTCGACGTTCACGGCGACTGGCAGGTTGAGAAAGGCGGGCCTCTGACGCAAGCCAACGGCGCTATGCCGTGGATTATCTTTGTCCGGGACAGAAAAATCTTCGAGCGGGAATACCCCTGCTTTGAGATTGTATCGCTGCGCAATCATACGCCAATGCGGTATTTGCTCAGCGGCGGTTTTACGCTGCGGCAATTAGCGCCCGGTTTTTTATATCCTGTGGTAAAGGCGATAGAATACCTGCTGGCGCCGGCAAACAACCAGCTGGGTATGTTTATGACGGTGATACTCGAAAAACCCAAAGACAATAAGCCGATAGTGAAATGAAGATTCTGATGCTGAATTATGAGTTCCCGCCTATAGGCGGCGGGGCGGGACAGGCGCACTTGGCCATACTCAAGCAGTATGCCGGACGAAATGACCTGACAGCAGACGTGCTGACATCGTCGTCGAAGCCCGGATTCTCGGTGGAAAGGTTATCGCATAATGTCACGATCTATAAAGTCGGAGTCCGCAAGAAACATCTCCACTACTGGCGCAAGATTGAGGTCGTGGAATGGATTGCGAAAACCAGAGGCCGTTATCGCCGGATGATGAAGGAAAACCAATACGACCTTGTTCACGCATTTTTCGGCCTGCCGACGGGCTGGCTGTGTTACAGAACCGCGGAGCGACTACCCTATATCATTTCGCTCCGCGGCTCCGACGTTCCGGGCAAGCATGCCCGGCTTCAGCTTGAATATAAGCTTCTGGGGCCGCTGTTGAAGCGGATCTGGACCAAGGCGTCGGGGCTGGTTGCGTGCAGCGAGGGACTGAAAAAAAGGGCGCTGAATTTTTTGCCGTCGGTGAATATCGATGTTATCAACAACGGCGTTGAGGTGGACAGGTTTTATCCGGCCGGGCATAACGAATTATCAAAAGAGCTGAAACTTGTCACGGTTGGGCGCCTATCGGTAACAAAGAGGGTCGAAAAGCTCATTGAGGCCGTTGATATACTGAGTAGAAGAGGCAAAAATGTCCATTTGACAATAGCGGGCGGAGGCGGGCTGTTCGAAAGATTACAAGGGTTGATTAAGCAAAAGCAACTGAGTAGCCTTATCAACCTGACCGGCAGGATAGAAGCGGAGCAGATGCCCGACATCTACCGGCAGAATAATATATTCGTCAGCGCCAGTATGCAGGAAGGAATGAGCAACGCGATGCTGGAGGCGATGGCGTCGGGACTGCCGATTGTAACGACGCGCTGCGAAGGCGTGGAAGAACTAATAATTGACAATGGAGTTGTAGTTGAAAACGATACTGCAGAAGCTTTGGCCGAGGCCATAAACAGTTTAGCTGAAAACCAACAGGACTATAAGGCGATGTGTGCGGCGGCAAGGAACCGGGCGGAAAATTTCGGTTGGGACAAAGTCGCCGAGCAATATCTGCGGCTCTACCGGCGCATCTGCGAGTCGAAAAAGCCGGGGAGTTGAATTGACATACAGAAAAAACTAAATGAGAACCATCTGCGTAACGATAGATACTGAGCCGGACTGTGACGTGCACTGGAGGCGGTCGCAGCCGTTGACCTTTGAATCGGTGACTTTCGGAATTCCTCACATCCTGCGGCCGATATGGGAGGAGTTCGGGATAAAGCCGGTGTATTTTGCGTCGCCTGAGATTGTGGAAAACGAGCAGTGCTGCCGGGTGCTTCGGGGTGAGATGAAACTCGGGGCGGAGATTGGGACGCACCTTCACAGCGAATATATTGAGCCGCAGAAGAAGCACGAGGTCATCGCGGGCACCGCCAGCGATGAGTTTCCCTGCAACGCATACGATACCGAAATTGAATCGGCTAAAATAAAGAACCTGACGGAACTGATAGAAAAGAATTTGGGTGTCAGGCCTGTATCTTACAGGGCTGCCAGATACGGCGCGGACATAGACACTATAAAGGCGCTGGAAAAGCTGGGCTATAAAATCGATAGTTCGGTGACGCCGGGGATAAGCTGGGAAAAACAGGGTGGGCCGGACCATTCGCGTGCCCCGAAGCAGCCATACTTCATTTCTCAAATGGATTACTATTCGGCGGGTGACACCTCCATTTTGGAAGTCCCTATCACGATTTCGGGAAAGAGGTTTCCGTTTTTATCCGGAAGGTGGATGTATTACCGCTGGCTGCGTCCGACGCATATGACGGCTTTTGAGATGAAGATGCTCGTCGCGGAATTTGTGAGAAGCTATACTGAGCCGATGTTGAATATGATGTTTCATTCTATGGAGGTTTTGCCAGGCAGAACACCCTTTGTAAGAACAAAGCTCGGGCAGAAGATGTATTTAGGCCGGCTGACCTCGATTTTAGGACATATGAAGAAACTGGGATTTGAGAGCAGGACGCTGGTCGAGGTATACAATGAGATGAAAGCCGGTTTGAGGCAGGTCAGGTAAATTGTTATGTGTGGAATAGCCGGATTTAACTGGAAAGACCAATCGGCCATTAACGCGATGGCCGATGTGATGCGGCACCGTGGGCCTGACGACCGCGGGACTTACCTCGATGAGAAAGTTTCGCTGGGACATACGCGACTGTCAATTCTGGACTTGTCTCCAAAGGGACACCAGCCGATGCGCTTTGAGAATCTGACCGTTGTCTTCAATGGTGAGATATACAACTTCCAGGAAATCCGAAAAGAGCTTGAATCCTTCGGCTACAAATTTACTTCCGGCACCGACACCGAGGTCATTCTATGCAGTTACCATCGCTGGGGCAGTAAATGCGTCGAGAGATTCAACGGTATGTGGGCGTTTTGCATTTATGACAGGGACAAGCAGACGCTGTTTTTGTCGCGGGACAGGTTCGGAATAAAGCCGGTTTATTACTATTTCGACGGCAGGCGTTTTATCTTCGCCTCTGAGCTGAAGGCAATCCGAAGGCACAATATTGCGCTTGAGACCGACGCGTCCGGGCTGAATTTTTTCTTCTATCAGAAGTACATCGGCGGGGATTTGACAATTTACACAAACTGCCGAAAGCTTAGACCATCGGAGAATCTCCTGTTCGACCTCAACACAAAGAAAATTACCATTTCGAAGTATTACGATTTGGAAAACGAAATAGCCAAAAGAGACAGCATCCCCATTGAGGAACGGCTGGAAATGGCGGAGGAGATACTCGCGGACGCGGTTCTCAAACGGCTGATAGCGGACGTGCCCGTGGGAAGTTTTCTTTCGGGCGGGGTCGATTCGTCGCTAATATCCGCCATTATCAGTAAAAGCAAAAAGGACTTCGACACCTTCTCCATCGGCTTCAAAGACGAATCATACAACGAGCTGGAGTTTTCCAAAGTCGCAGCCGAGCACATCAAAACAGCCCATCACTACGAATATATGGATGTCAACCAGGACATTATCGAACGGGTAATCGGCGAGATGGATGAGCCGTTCGGGGACTCTTCCGTTTTTCCGACGTATTTGTTGTCGAAGATTACCCGACAGAAAGTCACCGTATCGCTGTCTGGCGACGGGGGAGACGAGGTGTTCGGCGGCTACGATACCTACAGGGCATACAAATTGGCCCGATATGTGCCCGCACCTCTGGTCAGGTTGTCAGGGCGTCTTATTAACGCGATTCCGCCTTCGGACAAAAAGGTTACATTTGGCTTTAAGATGAAGAGATTCGTGCGTGACTTTGATGCGGGCTGCAACAGACGGCATTTGAACTGGATGGGGACATTCGGCGAGCAAAGCAGGGAAAAACTATTATCAGATTGTTTTACCACCGACGAACAGCTCATCGGATGCAGCAACGAAGATACTTTGCTTTCGGTGCAGCTAAACGACATTCACAACTACCTCGCGGAGGACATCCTCAAAAAAGTTGACCTTGCCTCGATGCTGGTTTCACTGGAGGCGAGGGTTCCATATCTGGACTACCGGCTCGTGCCTCTCGTCCTGTCGCTGCCGGAGAGATATAAAATCAGATGGCTGACAACGAAGTGGCTTTTGAAACATATTGCGGGCAGGTATCTGCCCCGACAGATAGTGCACAGGCCAAAACGGGGTTTTACTGTGCCTGTGAGCAGCTGGATTAAGAATAGCCCACTTATCCGCGAGTTTTTGAGCGCTCGAAAGTACTACGAGGATGGGCCATTGAATTACGAGTATGCGCAGCGGCTGTTCGATGAGCATATAAGCGGCGAAAAAGACAACGCCAGGGAGTTATGGCTGATTTTCGTGTATAATCGCTGGAGATGCAAAAACCGATGACGGCAGGTAAAATAGGCCATAACAGGTATTCGAATTATACTCCCGAGTCATACGCCAAACAGGGAATTATGACCTGGCTTTGCCGGATGCCGGCGGACAAAAAACTCGTTCCGGCAATATCACAGATAACGGGCAAGCACATACTGGACGTGGGGCTTGGGACCGGGGATTATACGCGTCTGCTGCTGGATAATAACACAGTTGTCGGTGTTGACCAGAATCCCCATCTGTGCCGGCTTGACGTGAAGGTTCATAAGGGTGACGCAACGGAACTGTCGAATCTGGTTGGCGATGAAAAATTCGATATAGTGCTATCCACATGGATGACGGATTATTTCGACGGCGAAAAA
>CAYNVP010000046.1:0-15730 GCA_964400665.1 uncultured Pirellulales bacterium
TTTTCGAAGCCAGCGATTATTTTGGCAGGCGGAGTAATCGAAGAATTACTAAGGTTGTATTTGGACCATAAAAACATCAAGATAACATCCGACAGGTTTGCTGATTATATTAAGGCATGTGAGGACAACGGCCTTCTGAAACGTGGGGTTTTGCGTTTGACCGATTCAGTAAGAGATTTCAGGAACTTGGTTCATCTTGTCAACGAAAAAGAGAAAAAACATACCATATCAAAAGCAACGGCAAAGGGCGCTGTTTCCTCAATATTTACTATTGCCAACGATTTTCAATAATTCGGCAGGCTAAAGCTCACCCTACAACTTTATGTTGGGGGTAAAAACCCCCAGGCAGGCCTGGGGGCTAACCTTACGTGCGAGACGGTGAAAAATTCTTCAGCGCCGTCGGCAAATCCATATAACGATAAGGTATCCTGAACTCTTCACAGAGCGACTTGAATTTTTTAAGGGTGGTTTCGGTCAGGTCGCTTTGAAAATCGGCGTCGCCTTTGCAGTGGAAGATTCGACAGGAGGCGAAACGATAGGGATAAACCGTGCATTTGTGGTTCGACAAGCTCACCATCCCGAGCGAAGTCGAGGGACCGTCGATTTGCCAGGGACATCGGCTGGTTGTCATTTGCTTTATATTTTGAGTCCCCACCTTGTCGGCGAAATATAACATCTCAGGCGTGGTAACATACAGGCGATGGCCGAATGATTCAAAATCGCAGCACTTTCCGCAGGCGGCGCAGGTAAATTTGGCGGCCAACTGTTCATCGAGCCATTTATAGATTTCCTCCACCCGGCGTATAACTTCCTTATTGTTTAACATTCTTCCACCAGGATTCGCTGTTTTGGGCCTGTATCTGCTCAGGGGTGTAATTGTCACCACAGTTTATCCCCGGGCATTTATGTGCGGCTGTATTCCAGTCATCGGGACTGGTAAGATTGCCGGGCCAAAACGGCCAGCTCCGGCACTGGCTCGGCCTGACCGGGTAAATCATACAAACCTTACCTCCCCCGCCTGGCTGTAAAAAAACGCAGTCGCGCGTGCGGACGTCTTCAATGATAGTTCTCCGCAATCCCACTCGTTTGAGGAACCGTTGTTTCAGTTCGGCCACCGGCATATTCAAGTGTTGAGCAATGAGTCGCATTTCGGGCCTGCTTACCCAAATATAGCCCCCTGCCGGGCCGGAGCAGCACCGGCCGCACTGCAGGCACTCGAAATGCAATCCCGCGGCATACCACGGATTTTTTTTATTGCCGTTCACATCATCTATTTTACAGGACGGCAAACGGCGGGTGAATTACAAATTGAGAATGTAGAATTTAGAAATGCCTTGATATGGAGAAATTATCTTCGCCACTCGGCTTTGCGGACCATAAGAGGCGGCATAAGGTTCGGCTGGAATTTCCGGCGTCTCGTATTGGCGAAACTCCGGCTGCTTGGATACCAGCGAATCATAAAAAGCTGGGGCTTAAGCGTTAATTTGGCCGTTTTTGTCGTGTCGAACATCCTTAAATCCTTGCTACCGACCTCAAAAATTGCTGTGCCCTGATGGTATCGGCCAAAAAAGGACGGCACTTTACGTGCCCGATGCTCGGATTATAGGACGCTTCAGGCCCTATCCCTGCAGATTGACAGGGATGCCCTTGTCCCGAAGGTATTCCTTCATTTGCTTTATTGAGAATGTACCGAAATGCGCGATGGAGGCAACCAGTACGGCGTCGGCGTGGCCCTCGGCAATGGCCTCGTAGAGATGTTCGAGAGCACCCGCCCCACCTGATGCAATAACAGGTATAGTCACTGCGTCGGCGATTGCGCGGGTCATCGGTATATCGTAGCCGGCCTGTGTGCCGTCGGCGTCCATACTCGTCGGCAGAATCGTCCCCGCGCCGAGGTCCTGAACCTTTTTTGCCCACTGGACGGCATCTTTGCCCGTCCCAGCCGTACCGCCCCTTACTACAACCTCAAAGCCGGACGGCAAGGCGGCGTTCTTGCGAGTGTCAATCGCAATGGTAATCCTGGCAGACCCAAATCCCCGGACCGCTTCCTGAACAAGCTTAGGCTTCTTGACGGCAGCGGTATTTATTGAAACCTTCGACACACCGACACTAAGAAGCTCTTCGATGTGCCTGCAGGTGCTGATGCCACCGCCGACGGTAAGCGGTATTGAGATTCTATCCACTGTTCGTTTGACGGAATCCAGCAGCGTCTTTCGGTTTTCCAGCGTTGCGGTTATATCAAGGAAGACCAGCTCGTCTGCGCCGGCCTTGCTGTATGAGGCACCATTTTCAGCCGGGTCGCCGACGTCCTTGAGATCCACAAAATTAACGCCTTTCACCAGGCGACCATTCTTCACGTCAAGACAGGGTATGACTCGTCTATAATCCATAAGCGCTCCTTCTTATTAGTAACGGTTTTGGGTTCCTCTATGAGCAATAAGAGTATAGCAGGACGCTTTGACGCCGTCGAGCGCCGGCTCAAAATATTTCGCCGCCCATACCCTGGATAAGTCTCCAGTCAGCGGGCTGCAGGTCGATTTCGAGGACTTCGACCCGGCTGAAAAACCAGTTTCCTCGTTCCTCGCGGAAATCGGCCCGGAGCTTGAAAGGCATCATTTTCCTGTATTCGAAGATTGGCCCCTGCGGGTCGAAAACAACCCTGACGGTGAAAACGGCCTCGGCCCGCCTCGCCGAAGACGGCGAGTCGAGGCGGGCATTCGGCGGCTCGACTTTTAACGAAATGATTCTTAGGACATTTTTCTCAATAATGGGCTCCGACAGCCGCCATCTGCAGTTGCTCAAAAGGGCCTCTTTAGACGCGTGGAAAGAGTCATGGTAATCATCCGAAAACAGGGGCACCAACGCCTCAGCATCTTCCTTCTCGACGGCCTTTACGGCTTTGGCAATAATGTTCCTGACCTTTTCAGCATCGGTTTCGACAAAATAATCGATGGCAAAAGCCGATGCCGCCAAGAGTACCGGCAACAGCCACAGCCACCATTTGTGTCTTTGAGGAAATATCGCGCGAAATATAAACACCGCCAGCAAAAAACCCACCGATACAGCCAGCAGCAGCCAGGGCTGTTCATATATATTTGTCATTGGCTCACCGGCTTTCTAATGGCAGCCGCAGCCCGGCAAGGGCTTTGCGGATGTGTTTGGTCTTTTTATAATCAGTCATATCCGGCGCCAGAGCCGTAACGCTTATGTATCCTTCCATCAAAGCAACAATGTCGGCCTGCGGGTCCTCCAAGGGATGCGGCCCGCCCGCGAGCTGAAATACTGTCTGACCCTTCTCGTCCGTCTGCGGTATATAGTACTCGTCGAACGCCTTGTTCGACTGCGGCACGACCTTGATACCCTTCGGCTGACCGTGTGAAAGCAAAGGAATGTTTATGTTTACCACGGCGCCCGGCTTTATGGGCATAAGCTCCTTTAGAACCTGCACACAGAAGCTCGCAGCAGCGGCGTAATCCATTTTTTCCTCGGCGGCAACGCTCATCGCCACCGAAGGAATGCCAAGAAGCACACCTTCCATAGCGGCCGCTACCGTCCCGGAATAATAAATGTTGATGCCGGCATTGGCGCCGTTATTTATGCCCGCAACCAACAGGTCAATGGGGTGCTCGCACAATTGCATAACCGCCAGTTTCACGCAGTCGGCGGGAGAGCCCTCGATGCTGTAGCCGGAAAATTGCCCGTTCACGTCAACTTTTCTACACACCAGCGGACGGTTAAATGTCACACTGTGACTTGCCCCGGATTTACTCACCGCAGGAGCAACAACGGAAACCTCGCCGATTTTCACAAGCTCCTTGTATATGGCTGACAGCCCCGGCGCAAAAATCCCATCATCATTTGTCAAGAGTATGTTCATTTTATTATTGATTATTGATGATTGATGACGGATTATCAATAACCATTATGGAAAAGTATCAGCCGGGCAAGAAATGTTTATTGATGAGCAAAGACCAGGTGCGCTCATTTGACGACTGGGCGATAAACGAGCTTGGCATCCCGGGCGTTGTATTAATGGAAAACGCCGGACGAAGCTGCGCGGAGCTGATTGCCGAGAAACTCTCAAAAATAGATAAGCCGCGGGTATGTATATTCTGCGGGACGGGCAACAACGGCGGCGACGGATTTGTCATAGCAAGGCATCTGCTCAACCGAAAGTTCAATGTCGTTGTTGTGATTTGCGGCGACCGCAGCAGGATAAAAGGAGACGCCAAAATCAACCTCGACATTCTCGAAGGACTTGGTGCGTCAATCGAAAATCTAAACGTGGACACCGAGTCCGACATCTTTGGCCGTGCGGCGAGCTTTGCTCAGGAAGCCGATATGATTGTTGACGCCATTTTCGGAACGGGCCTGACCGGACAACTGCGCGACGAATATAAACGACTCATAGAGGCAATAAACTCACTCGGCTGCCCCATCCTCTCCGTTGATATACCGTCAGGGCTGGATTGCGATACGGGTGAAACGCTCGGCGCTGCGATAAAGGCCAATTGCACCGTGACCTTCGTCGCGCTAAAGAAAGGTTTCGTTCTCGAAACTGCGAAGGCACAAACCGGTGAAATTTACGTCGCCTCAATCGGCGTCGAACCGAGCTACAAACAGAAAGAGTAATCTAAAACGCGCCGGGTTCGCCGGCCTGCGTCTTGTATCCGATAAAGTAGAGAAATCTGTCAGCGTTTAGTATGGGTATCCAAAGCGCTTCGGCCTGACTTTGAACCTGCTTGTAATTTGCCAGCCGCTCTACTGAATTCTCGTATTTTTCCATCGCGTCCGGGTATATTTCCATCTGTTCAAGGGTCGGTCTGGGCGGAATTTTCGGCGGCGTCCCGAGAATCACAAAATCCGTGTTGACGGTTACCGAATCGGCGACCTTTCCGCCCCATCCTTTTACCAGCCCCTCTAACTTTTCGGGGGCATCCGCGTCGCTGACACCGTCGCCATTGAGGTCAAAATCGCCCGCGACTACGAAGGTATTCTTTTCCCTGGAATCCCAGATAAGGTTTGCCGCTATGTCATCAGCCACGATTGGATTCCTCGGCTCAGAGCGGATAATTCTCGCTGTGGAGATACTGTCACTGACGTTGTAAACCTCGATTTCCGCTTTGCCCCTGCCGTCTCTCGGGATAGGCTGGTTCTTGTCATAGATGGAGAAGGTCAGCCCCCTGTAAACGTGGTCATTGCCGCCGAGGTTGATGTGGACTATTTTGGACTGGCTATCGACCAAAATCACCTTCCCATCGGGTTCGAAGGCCTTGACCTCAACGTCCGGCGGCGGCCGAATGGGCCATACGTCCTCTTTCAATATACGCTGAATCCTCTCCTCGGCGGTTCGAAACTCCGCCTGAGACCTTAACAGTTGCTTGTTGGTCTCCTCATGGCCGGTCCTTTCCTCGTCGAGCTTTGAGTAGAGGTCTCTGACCTGCTCGTCGGTCTTTTTCTCCAATAGAACTTTAAGCTCGTCATAGCCGGCGCGGGCCTTCTCAAACTGCTGCTGGAACTTCTCCTTCTCAGCCAGCAGGGCCTGCTCTTTCTCCAAACTTGCCTTCATTGCATCGTCGAACCTGTTTTGCAGGGTTGCAAGCTCTTCTTTTGCGGCCGCTTCGGAGGCCTTTGTATTTGCCAGGACGGTCCTCAACTTCTCGGTTATCTGCAGCATTGAAGAATTCGGGTCAACGTCTGTCAGTTCAGGATTTTGCTTTGCAATGGCGGCAACCATTTCCCTGACCTTTGTAGCAGCTTCCTGGACCTTGACCTCGGCGGACCTCTCGCCGGATTCCCCTGGTACAATTAAAGATACTGCCTGGTTGAGGTAATCGAGCATCGATCTAAGCCGGGTTTTACGGGGCCGCTCATCCGTTCCGACAAGAGCGCCAATTTTTTGCAGCTCGTCTGGGCTGGCAATCTCGTCGAGGCGTCTCTGGGCCGTCTCTGCAATACCTCGCTGCTCCTCAAAATTGAGGTAGAAGACTACTGCTACGGTGGCTGCGATAATAAACAGCGCCACGAACGCTATGAGGGCGTAGAGGGTGGTGTCGCTTGCAGATTTCTTACCGATAGGCATATTAACGACTCCTTTGAAAAGTAAAACCTTGGTTTTCGGGGTTTATAACGCTTATAATATCGTCTGAAAATTGCCTAAAGTCAACAAAAAAACCGGCTTACAGTAAATTTGGGCAGAATTATCGGCCCTTTGGGATTAGGTCAGTGACCATGGCAAAAGAAAGATTACAAAAGATATTGTCGGCCGCGGGAGTCGCCTCCCGGCGGAAATGTGAGGAGCTTATCCTCGAAGGTCTGGTCAGCGTAAATGGCTCGGTAGTGGAACGCCTGCCCGCCTTTGCCGACCCCGATAAAGACACTATTATAGCAGCAGGCAGACGGATTCGGCAGCAGCAGAAGGTTTATTTCCTTCTCAATAAACCGAGGGGCGTTATCTGCACTAACTTTGACCCGCAGGGCAGAACCAAAGCAATCGACCTTGTTCCCACCCGGCATCGCATCTTCTGTGTAGGCCGGCTCGATATCGACACGACAGGCCTGATTATTCTAACCAACGATACCGAGCTTGCCAACCACCTGACGCACCCGAGATACGGCCTGACCAAGACCTATATCGCCGAGGTCAAAGGCCGAATCGAAGGCGAACACGTCGAAAAACTAAAAACAGGCATCTGGTTCGCAGAAGGCAAAACCTCTCAGGCAAAAGTCAAAATACTCAAACGCGGCTATAAAAGTTCATTGGTCGAGGTAACGATTTCAGAAGGGCTTAACCGCCAGGTCCGCAGGATGCTGGCACGCGTGGGGCTACCCGTCAAATCGCTCAAACGCACCCGCATAGGCAAAATCACCGACCGAGGCCTCGGCGTAGGCAAATTCCGACTCCTCACCCACACCGAACTCGCATACCTCAATAAAACCACGCAGGTTTAATTTCCCAAGCGGAAGAACTTCGCAGATACGTCCCATAACTAAAAGCCGGGCAAAAGCTGGAAATTGGCTTGCATTTGCTCAACAAAACGGTTATAATTGACGTATAATAAGGGGGCAAGGATGCGGAATAGCTATATTTAGGACCTGTTCGAGGTATTGGAGATTAAATAATTATGGCTGGTATGTTTTACTCAATTCGAGAAGTTTCGGAAAAGCTGGGAAAAAGCGAGGACGAGGTTCGGCAGCTTGTCAAGGCAGGTCGGCTGCGAGAGTTCCGCGATGGGCCGAATCTGTTGTTCAAGGTCGATGAAGTTACAGCGCTGATGAGTGACACGGGTGTGATGACGGCCAAAAAAGAGGCGGAAAAACCAGCTGAACCAATGCTGGAAGAAGAACCGGAAGTGGAATCGGCTCCTACACCGGAAGTCGAAACGCCTGTCGAACCGATGCTCGAAGCAGAGCCGCAGGCCGAAGCGCCCGCTGAACCGGAACTGGTAGAAGAGCCGCTACTCGAAAAACCCGCCGCGCCAACACCCCAGACAGAAGCCGAAGCAGAAGAAATCCTTCTCGCACCAGATACGCCCGAAAAGGGTGGCGAAGAAATTCATCTGACCGACGCCGATACCCAGATAGTCGAGGAAGGAATCAAAGTGCTGGGCGATACAGACACCGCAGGGGCGCTCGGAGGAGATACCGGTGGTGAGACATTCAAGGGACTTGGCGAGACACCAGCGGCAGGGAAAGAGGCGTCGCTTGAAGAAATCGAGAAAGACGTAAGCCTGGATACCTTCGGTTCCGGCTCAGGCCTTCTGGACCTGTCCCTGCAGGCCGATGACACCTCGTTAGGCGGGATATTAGACGAGATTTACACGACGCCCGGCGAAGAGGGCAAACCCACCGCTCCAGCGGAGGGGTCAGCAGAGGGTTCGGCAATGGAAGTCGCCGCCGAGGCAGACCAGATACTCTCAGAGGGACAGTTCCCTGAGCCGCAATTTACGGCTCCGGCTGTTGCAGCCGCACGGGCGTATGTCGAGCCGGCACCCGATGCAATGAGCAACGCGATGGGTATTATGCTTTTTATACCCCTGATTGTCGTCATCTACACCGCTATAGTCGCGGTCGCGGGCTTCAGCGATATGATGCCGACGATTCTGAAACCAGCGCAGGGCTATATATGGTATATCGCCGGCAGTTTAGCTGTCGCATCGCTGCTGATTATCGGGATTGGCGCAACAATGGGCGGCGAAAAAAAGCCCAAAACGCCGAAGGTCAAAAAGCCAAAGCCGCCCAAGGTAAAGAAAGAAAAACCGCCCAAACCCAAAAAAGAGAAAAAGGGCAAGTAGGCTTCTTTTAAGTTATCCTCCTAATCCACAAATAGTCGTTCTCTGCGCAGTTAATCCGTCCATCAAATTTTGCAATTTTGGTCTTGACTGCCGACGGAAAAATGGTTCAATTTACCAAATTGAAGTCCCGGCCCGCCGGGAGACGAATTAAAAAGGAATTTAACAGTCTGACATGCTTGAAAGGATGGGAAAGATGCGACTCGGAACAATCCTCGTAACCGGTATCGTATGTGTTTCATTGCTAATCACAAGCGGCTGTATGTCTGAGCAGGTCAAGGACCTCAAGATTCAGAACGCCACACAGCAAAGACGCATAAAAGAGCTCGAAAGCCAGCTTCAGGCCGCAACACTCGAGCTTGACCAGTTGAAAAGACAGTTGGAGGCGACGGGCGGCCGAAGCAGTATCGAGATGACCGCGCTGCAGCAGAAAATAGCCGCTTTAGAAGAAGAAATAGCCAAGAAAAAGGCCCTGATTGAGGCGATGCAGAAGCAGTTGTTAGGCGCTACCCAGCTGCCGGCCGAACTCAGCTCTATGCTCGAAGACTGGGCCAAAGGCAGCGACCTAGTCAGTTTCGACGCGAGCAGGGGCATCGTCAAATTCAACAGCGACCTGCTGTTTGACAAGGGAAGCGACGTGGTCGCGGCCACAGCCGCGGAGTCCGTCAAATCGCTGTGCAGGATTCTCAATACCGAACAAGCCAGGCAATTCGACATCATAATCGCCGGCCATACCGACGATTTGCCCATCCTGAAGCCCGATACCCGCGCAAAGCACCCCGACAACTGGTACCTCTCGGCACACAGGGCGATATCGGTTTTAGACGTTATGACGGCCAGCGGTATTGTGCCGGAGCGTGTGAGCGTTCGGGGTTTCGGAGAATTCAGACCAATTGTCCCCAACGAACCGGGCAAGAAGGGCAACCCGCAGAACAGGCGCGTGGAAATTTACATCGTCCCCAAAGGTGTGTAGCCCAACCGTCGCAGGGGCCCAACTCTGCGACTGGGCAAAATCGGACAAATGGCCGAGCGAACACTAATTTTAATCAAACCGGATGGGATACAGCGGCATTTCGCCGGCGAAATCATAAGCCGATTTGAGAAAAAAGGCCTCAAGCTGGTCGGGGCAAGATTGTTGCGTCCCGATATCGAGCTTGCGAGAAAGCTCTATGCAGTTCATAAAGGTAAACCATTCTACGAAGGGCAGGTGAAATTCCTGTGCTCGGCCCCAGTGCTGGCAATGGTCTGGCAGGCCAAGGGCGTGATAGAAATATCTCGCAGAATGTTAGGTGCAACGCTCGGGTATGAGGCGGCGGCGGGGACAATTCGGGGGGACCTGGGCTGTTCGAGGGGATTTAATCTCGTCCACGGCTCTGACAGCGCACAATCGGCGGAATACGAAATTGCGCTTTTTTTTAAGCCCGAAGAGCTGCTTGAATACGAATTCACCGACGAGCACTGGCTATACGGCAGGAACGAGTGAAAAAGAGGCGTGAGTATTCCACACACAGCCTGTTATTGATTATCCCAGACCCTTTTGAAGTCCGCGAAGTCCAGAAAGTTTACAGTGTCATCGACGACGAAGTCGCCCGGAATTGCGGGGCCGATCAAGAGCCAATTATCGATAAGTATATCGAAATCACTCCAGCCGATAGAACCATCACAATCAAGGTCATAAATACTATTGGCAATGTAGTTCTGGCCGTCCAGGTCGGCCTGCACATCGACGTAACTCATCCAGACCGGCTCAAATGTGTAACTCTGCCTGCTCACCGTCAACACCCCGGACCAGGCGGAATCGACCCAGACCTCGTAGAAACCATTGGCATCGGTTAAGTCCTGGCCTCCGCCGTTATCGGCATCGACGAGCACACCTTCTACAGGAGCGTTGCAATCATTGCTTACAAAGCCGGTGATTCTGAAGTCGAACGTATGTCCCGTATAGTCCTGGCTGGAATAATCCTGGTTGACGTCCTCATAGTGTATGCTGTCGGGCATAAAGGCGCAGGCATACTTACGGGGCGTTACACTGCCCGACCAGTTGTAGTCCACCCACAGCTCATAGTAGCCATCCGCATCCGTTAGAGTTGACCCGCCGCCATATCTGCTCGTCCAGGGCCCGCCGCCGTTCTCTGCTGATACATTGACATCGTTAATCGGCGTAATGTAGTCCTGTTCAACCACAAAACCGGAAATCTTAAAGGTCCTAAGCGTGGCCGTGTAATTCATATCGGTGTAGTCCTGATTAACATCGGCGTAGGAAAAGCCATTCGGCTCAAAGATAAAGCCCTCTTTTTGCGGCACAGCAACACCCGACCAGGTGTCATCCACCAGAAGCTCGTAGAAGCCGTTAGCATCGGTTACAGCATTTATGTCTCCATCTGTCTGTATCAGCACGCCTTCCACAGGCGTGCTGCCGTCAGGTTCGAGCACATAGCCGGAAATAGAAAATTGGCCGAAGTAATAAACCAAAGCGTCATACCAAACCCCTGCCATCTTTGCATAGCCGTTGTCGTTGGGATGCACCTCATCGGCTATATCAACGCCAATGTCGTAGCTCAACGCGCTTTCCATATCAACGATAATAATGTCATCACCGTTGGCAATTCGATTCACAGCAATGTCATTGACGTCGCTGTTAAACTGCGTTGTCCGAGCCCGTTTTGCAGCAGGACTATCAATCCTCCTGTTGATTATAAGAGCCAGAATTACAGTAACGTGTTTGCCGCTGGTGGTCTCATACGCATCGATTACATCGAGAATGGCATCAACCTCGTTAGCGTCTGCATTCAGCCCACCGGCCGTAACGTCATTAGTTCCAATATGGAGCAGGACAACGTCCGGCTGGTCTATAGTCAGCCAATCTGCCAGCTTGCCTTCAGCCGGTGCGCTTGTCCGTCCGTTGAGTATCTCGTCGGCTCTCCATCCATCACGACCCTCGTGGCTTGGGTCAGGGAAACTGCCATTGAATTTGCTCCCGACGAAATCGAAGTTGAAACCATCACTTGTGAGCAAGTCATAGAGAGGTTTTCGATAACCCCATTGGTACACAGGAGAACCACACACCCCTTTTGTTATGGAATCACCCAAAGGCATTATGCGCGGAGTGAGACCGTCGGCTTGTACATACCCCGAAAGAGCCAAAACAAACAGAAAAGGAAGGATAGCGCGTATCGCGAGGTTTCTCAAAAAGGCTAATATAACGTCTGCGCCGATAAATAATCGGTTCATTATGCGCTTTCTCCTCTCTAATCTCTCACCCCTACTCTTGATTAGCGGGGGTATTTTACAACATTCGTCCGTTAAAAGCAAGAAAATTATCGATTTTTTTTGAAAAATTTTTAAGAAGAGTTTGTTACTCTTAGAGCCGAGGTGCCAACAATGCGGCTGTATATCCCAACGAGCACCTGACAAACGCCTTTGTCCTTGTTAATACTGAACTTACGTCAATACAGGCCGGCCGGATACTGGGAGTTGGCGATTATTGCAGGGTCTAAGAAGGCATCGAAATGCCATAAAACAAAACGGCCTGTGCGCATAATTAACTGCACAGGCCGTTTTTGGTTTGCTCTAAATTATTATCTGAAAGTTACCAAGCCGGGCCGAACTCAGCAAAATCGTAGAGGTCAACAATTCCACTGTCATCAATATCGCCAGGGCCGCTTTCGAGCCAGTTCTCACACATTTCCGCAAGGTCCTCCAGCTCGATGAAGCCGTTACCGTCAATGTCGGTTACAGGAGGCCAGCCGAGAAGGCTGCCCTTTTGCATCTCAAAGTTGTCGATATACGCTTCGGCCGGGCCGATAGCTGCGCCGGCAGAACCTCCGCCGACGGACACATCAACGGCTAATGACCACTGACCCTGCGTCGGATTGGACGCCTGCCAGACGTAGGCATTCCCGCTTCCGAAGCCGGTATGACTCAGATAATATTTCTTTGTCGCCGCGTCAAACGAAACATACAGCATCCCGTCTTCGGAAGTTCTCGGCTCCTGCTCCATTACTATGTTGCCGTCCACAACCGCCTCGTAATAGAAATACGAAGCGTTACTGTCGGAGCCGACCGATATCGAGACATAATTAGCATCATCCCCAACACTTACTCCAATCCAGCCGTCCGATGCGCTGACATCGCTATAGTGAAAATCAACTTTGAACGCGAAATCTTTCGCGGTATCGAAAGTCCAGCCGTTGGCTTTGTAAAAATCAGTAAAGTCACCAAGCGTGCCGTCGGCCCTCAACTCCAAGCTATGGTCAATTTCTATAAGCTCGTTTTCCCCGTTTTGGGCAAAGTTGGCCGTTAGCGCATAGTCATCATCAACGAAAACGGTAGTAATCTCGGAGTCCGGATTAGCCACTTTGCCTGCATTAACTGCTGTCCCTGTCCAGTTAACAAAATAACAGTTTACATCCGGTGTGGTTATCAGGTTCACAACAGCGTTCGGGTCATAGCGGAACACCCCTTCGCCCGGCACGGTCACATTACCGTTGTCCGTTGAGTAGATTATCAAGGCCTTGGTGCCAAAGTAACCGACCAAAGCGTTATACCAAACCGTCGCCATCTTTATGTAGCCGTTGTCGTTGGGATGCAGATTGTCATACATATCCGTTGTGTAGTTCAATGCACTTTCCATATCTACGATAATAATGTCATCTCCATTGGCAATACGGTTCTGAGCCATATAATTTACGTCTATGTTATACTGTGTTGTTGCGGGACTATAGGTTCGCCTGTTGATTATAAGAGCCAGAATAACCGTAACGTCTTTTTCGCTGGCATCCTCATAATCGTCAATCACATCCAGAATATCATTTACCTCGTTGGCGTCCTGATTACCCTGTGTAATGTCATTGGTCCCGATATGAAGCAGGACGACGTCGGGCTGATATGCAACCAGCCAGCCCCCTATACTCGTTAGTATCTGGTCAGCCCGCCAGCCGTCGTGCCCTTCGTGGTTTGGGTCCGGGAAACTGCCGTCGAACTGGCTCCCGACAAAATCAAAATCATAAACGCCGCTCATTAGACTAACGTATAAAGGTTGTCGATAACCCCAATCGTAATCGGAACCAGATACACCCCTCGTTATTGAATCCCCCAAAGGCATTATGCGTGTAGTACCCGCGGCCGGCACAGAAGCCGAAAAAACTAATAAAATCGCAACCGGCAGGATTAAATCCGGCACAGGCTTCCATTTGATAAACATTTTTTTCTTCACGCCTCCTCAATCCCACAGCCAACGCTAAACTTCGTTTGCTCGCTTTGCTCGAGTGGCCTGTGAGAATGCGCTGAATGCTGTCTGCCACTTCCGAAAGCCAATATGTTGCTACAGAAGGATATCGGAAGCAACTTTCTCGCAGTACCAATTACAAGAAGACATAACACTGTTGTGGTCGCAACAAGTGTAAACTGATATAATGGCTGTAATGAACGGTTTATTCCGAATTTCTGAAGAACCTCAATCGTTTGCCTAAGAATAGCCACGTGTATAAGGTATATGCCAAAAGAGTAACGGCCGGTTGTAACCACCCATTTTGGCCAATGCCTTAAACGCGTTCTCACAAAAAGAAACCCAAGAATCACGCACAGAGAATACAAAAATGAGGAGAATTTCAATGGATTATCCGCAACAGACAAATTATCGAATCTTGATAATATAATAATCGCCTCTGCTTGCGAAACCAGCAAGGATAACAATATAGCAGGAAGAACAAAAAAACGTATATGTCTCGAGCCGAATATGTCGCTGCCGCTGTTTCCCACCAACAAACCGACTTGAAAAAAAATAATCCATGAATAAAACAGCATGGTGGATGGAATCCAGCAATTTAAATATAACCTTGAAACATACCGGGCCGACAAGGCGAGCACATTTAAGATGATAATCAATGCCAGCCCATATCGCCTGCGATTTAGATACAGCAAAAGAGGAGTTATTATGTAAAATTGTGCTATCATTATAACAAACCAGTAATAGTACGGCCCAGGCGCCCTGCCGGTCAGAAGCGTAATTGCTGTTTGCCCCACATCGATTGTGTGTGTCTTGAGAGCTCCATATACAATATAGGTAAATGACCACACAAAATAAGGAATCAAAATTCGAAAAAGTCTCCTCATCAAGAAACTTTTGTAGTCTCCCAATGACTTAATCGACTTCTTCGACAACCAGTATCCGGAAATAAAAACGAATGCAGGAATAGCGAAATTTAACAATTGCTTATACGCAACAAAATGAAATTTCCATTCGCCGGCTGATGAGCTTATAGGCGAACTAATCTCAGACGCATGAATCGCAATAACAGCGATTATGGCAAGCCCTCTGAATGCGTCGAATGACAAATCTCTGTCTTTTTGCATAAACGTTATTAACAAACACCCTGACAACAAAATGGCCCGCGCTCAAATGCTTCGGCGCGGGCCATTTCCTTTTCAATTCTTATTCCGACATCTTACCAGGCCAGGCCGAACTCCGCGAAATCGTAGAAGTCAACAATCTCGTTATTATCGAAATCGCCGGCCCCGGCGTAAAGCCAATTTTCACACATCATTAAAAAATCGTCCAGCTCAATGAAGCCGTTGGTGTCAATATCGGTTATCGGTGGCCAGTTGAGAAGCAACTCTTCCGATGTCACCACTTCAAAGTTGTCAAGATACGCCTCACCGGCGCTAAGTGTAGCACCTGAAGAACCGCCGCCAATTGATGACTTCACCGGCAAAGCCCACTGACCGACATAGGCGTTGCCGCTGCCGAAGCCGGTATGGCTCAGGTAGAAAGTCTTGGACGCCGAGTCATACGAGACATACAGCGTCCCGTCATCGGCAGTCCTCGGCTCCTGCTCAAATACCGGGTTGCCGTCAACTACCGCCTCATAGTAGTAATACGAAGCATCATTGTCAGAACCAACCGATATAGAAACATAATTCACATCGTCACCGATGCTCATTCCCATCCAGCCGTCTGTTGTGCTGACACCGCTGTAGTGGAAGTCAACCTTGACAGCAATATCTTCATTAACATCAAAGCTCCAGCCGTTGGCCGTATAGGACGCGTGATGGCTCTCTGATAGAGTTTCTGTTCCATTTCCACCATTATACAAGGCCGATATCTCTGCAGCCGTCAACGCCCTGTCAAATATCATCGCGTTGTCAATCGCGCCCTTGAAGGAAAGGCCATAGTCAAACCTTCCTATGTAAGTATCCGGGCTGGCAATCTGGGTCGTGACAGTATTATTATCACTTACCTGAGCACCATCCTTATACAAAACCATTCGCCCGGAAGCTCCATTAGGCTCAAAAGTAACTGCGACAAAATACCATACATTAGGATCCAATGGGGTGGGGTCTTGAACTTGATTATAGTTCCCCGTATGACCTGCCGAGAGTCTGTACGACCAAAAAGACGGAGCCCAAAGTGCGTGAGACCGGGGGTAGCCGGAGGACAT
>CAYNVP010000047.1:0-15704 GCA_964400665.1 uncultured Pirellulales bacterium
GAGCCATAGGCGTCGAGACGGGCGGCTCAAATATCCAGTTTGCCGTCAACCCGGACAACGGCAAACTCTACGCGATTGAGATGAACCCGCGTGTGTCGCGAAGCTCAGCGCTGGCCTCGAAGGCGACGGGCTTTCCGATAGCGAAGATTGCGTCGCTATTGGCGGTCGGTTACACGCTGGATGAGATTCCCAATGATATAACGAAAAAAACGCCCGCTTGCTTTGAGCCGACTATCGACTATTGCGTTGTGAAATGGCCCCGCTTTACGTTCGAAAAATTCCGCGTAACCGACCCGACGCTGACGGTGCAGATGAGGTCTGTGGGCGAGGCGATGGCCATAGGAAGGACCTTCAAAGAGGCGCTGCAAAAGGCAATCAGGTCGCTCGAAATAGACCGTTATTCGCTGGATAACAGGCACATAAACCGTGAGCTTTCTATTCGCCAGTTGAAAGACAAGCTGCGGACGCCTTACTGGGACAGAATCTGGTACGTCGCGGAGGCCCTGCGGAGAAGGGTTAGCGTTGAGGAAATCTTCGGTCTGACGAAAATCGACCCGTGGTTTTTGAACAACATAAAGGACATCATTCAACTCGAAGGCAAAATAAGAACTGCAGGGCCGGCTAAAATGAACGCCGCCCTGATCCGGCAGGCAAAGGAGTACGGATTCAGCGACAAATACTTAGCGTCGATTTTGAAGACGCCTGAGCACGAATTTCGCAAACAGCGTCAACAGGTGGGTATCGAGCCGGTCTATAAAATGGTCGATACCTGCGGCGCCGAATTCGAGGCAGCTACGCCCTATCTGTATTCGACATACGAAACAGAATGTGAGGCCAAGCCAACCAAAAGAAGAAAGGTCATCATCCTGGGCGGCGGGCCCAATCGCATCGGACAGGGTATCGAGTTTGATTATTGCTGCGTCCACGCGGCATTTGCGCTGAAGGAAATCGGCGTCGAATCGATAATGGTCAACTGCAATCCCGAAACCGTGTCCACCGACTACGACACATCGGACCGGTTGTACTTCGAGCCGCTGACCTTCGAGGACATAATGTCGATAGTCGAGAAAGAAAAGCCGGAGGGGGTAATAGTTCAGTTTGGAGGACAGACGCCGCTTAAACTCGCCGTGCCGCTGGAACTGGCGGGAGTCAATTTCATCGGGACAAGCCCCGACAGCATCGACAGGGCCGAGGACCGCGAGCGTTTCAATAAGGTCGTCAAGAAACTCCGGCTTCGCCAGCCGATGTCGGGCACGGCGATGTCGTATGATGAGACGTTGAAAATCGCAAACAAGCTGGGCTATCCGCTTTTGATTAGGCCATCGTTTGTATTAGGCGGCCGTGCGATGGAGGTCGTTTATGATGAGCAGGCGCTCAAAAGCTGCGTTGAGAACGCCATCGAGGTTTCGGGCGAACACCCCATACTCATTGACAAGTTCCTCGACGACGCCACTGAATTAGACGTTGATGCGATATGCGATGGCAAACGAGTAGTCATCGGCGGGATAATGGAGCACATCGAAGAGGCCGGCGTGCATTCAGGCGACAGCGCCTGCACACTGCCGCCTATATCACTGGACAATAAAATTATTGCCGAGGTCAAGCGCCAGACAAAAATGTTGGCGCTGGAACTGAAGGTAATGGGACTGATAAACATCCAGTACGCCGTCAAAGACAGGGATATTTATGTGCTCGAAGTCAATCCCCGTGCGTCGCGGACGATACCTTTTGTCAGCAAGGCCATCGGTGTGCCGCTTGCAAAACTTGCGGCGAAGGTTATGACAGGGATGACTCTGGACGAGCTTGGTTTCACAAAGGAGATTTGGCCCAGGCATTATTCGGTCAAAGAGGCGGTATTCCCATTTTTGAAGTTCCCCGGAGTTGACACAATTTTAGGGCCTGAGATGCTTTCGACGGGTGAAGTGATGGGAATCGCCGACGAGGCCGGCATCGCTTACGCCAAGAGCCAGATAGCCGCCGGCAATCCACTACCCACATCAGGCACAGTGCTTATCAGCGTCAAAGATGACGACAAAAAAAAGGCCATCGAGGTCGCCCGCAAGCTGCACCAGATGGGCTTCAAAATCACCGCCACTAAAGGAACGTGCATCGCTCTTATCCAGAACAATATCCCCGCCGAGTTTGTGCTAAAGGTAAGCGAGGGCAGGCCAAATATAGTCGATTCAATCATCAACGGGCAGGTGGCCCTGATTATAAATACCACGGTCGGAAAACAAACGGTAAAAGACTCGTTTTCAATCAGAAGAACAGCCCTCGACAAACAGGTGCCATACGTAACGACCATAAGAGGCGCAACAGCCGTAGCAAAAGCAATCGATGCCCTTAAAAAAGAACGAATAGGCGTCAAGGCCCTCCAACTGCACCACCGTAAAGGAGGACTGAAATAATGAAGGCGATTCTATTGCTTGAAGATGGTACGGTATTCGAAGGCACAAGCTTCGGCGCCAAAGGCCAGAAGTGCGGAGAGGTGGTCTTTAACACAAGTATGACCGGCTATCAGGAAATCCCCACTGACCCCTCATACTATGAGCAGATAATCACGATGACGTATCCGCTTATCGGCAACTATGGCACCAACTCTCTTGACGTCGAATCCAAAAAGGTTTACGCCGCCGGCTTCATCGTCAAGGAGAATTGCGAAACCCCCAGCAACTGGAGAAGCCAACGCTCGCTAAGCGAGTATTTCAAGGCCAATAACGTGGTCGGCTTAGCGGGCATCGATACGAGAAAGCTCGTCAAACACATCCGCACCGAAGGTGCAATGAGAGGCATTATATCCTCGACTGAATTTAACGTGGCCAAACTGGCAAAAAAACTCGCTGAATATCCCGGTCTTGTCGGCAGAGACATTGTAAAGGACGTAACCTCGACAAAACCTTATAAGTGGGACAAGCCCGTGGTGGATGTTCTGAAACCCTCGACCGCCAAACCTCAATTGAAACACAAGGTGGTTGCATACGATTTCGGTATCAAGCAGAACATTCTCCGGCTGCTTACCAATCACGGCTGTGACGTTCAGGTAGTGCCCGCGTTTACGTCCGCCAAAGACGTCCTTGCAAGAAAGCCGGACGGTATCTTCCTCAGCAACGGCCCCGGCGACCCCGCGGCAGTCACTTATGCAATCGAAAACACACGAAAACTGTTAGGCAAGGTCCCCATCTTCGGGATTTGTCTTGGCCATCAGATTCTTGGGCTTTCCCTCGGCGGCAAAACGTTCAAACTCAAGTTCGGCCATCGTGGCGCCAATCATCCCGTGAAAAACCTCGATACAGGCCAAGTCGAGATAACTGCACAGAATCACGGCTTCTGCGTGGATATCGACTCTCTCAAAGACAAGGACGTCGAGCTGACGCATATTAACCTCAACGATAACACCTTGGAAGGCTTCCGATGTAAACGACTTGGGGCATTTTGCGTTCAGTATCATCCGGAGTCATCGCCCGGCCCGCACGACTCCAGATACCTTTTCAGCAAGTTTACAGACCTGATGTCGCAATGGAAATCCGGCAAGGACCGGTAGTAAACCGTACGGATAATCAATAATCCCAAATCGCGATTCGGCTTTCTTAAAAATCATCCAAAACCCCTATAGGGCTTGAAATCTTTTCAAGGGAACTTACTACACCCATCAAGAAAATATCGGGATAAATACCTGGATTCCCGCTTTCGCGGGAATGACCCCTGCTTACGACTTGCAGGGGCAGGCAAAGCGATATTACAATAACCTACATATGGGTGAATTAGAATCGATACGCGAGCAGATAAAGAGATTTCCGACGGGGCCGGGTCTGTATTTTATGAAGGGTGCGAAGGAAGAGGTCCTGTATATCGGAAAGGCGAAGAACCTGCGGTCGAGGATTGCGAGCTATTTTCAGCAGGGAAGCGACGTGGCGGAGACGCGCGGACCGAAAATAGCAGATATGCTCAATAAGGTCGAAACCATCGATTTCATTGAGACCGAAACGGAAGTCGATGCGATGCTGAAGGAAGCACGGCTTATAAAGGACATTCGGCCCCCCTATAATACCGACCTCGTCGATGACAAGACGTTTCCGTATTTAGAGATTACGACAGGCGATGATTTTCCGGGCGTTTACATCACCCGCAAGCCCCGCACAAAAGGGAATCGCCTCTTTGGGCCATTCGCCAGCGCTAAGGATTTGCGGGGCGTGTTTGTCGAGCTGCAGAAGATATTCAAGTTTCGAAGCTGCAATTTAAATATAAGAGCCGACGATAAGAAACGAAGGTTCTTTCGGCCCTGTATTTTATACAGCATAAACCAGTGCGTTGCGCCTTGCGCGGCAAGAATTGGAAAGAGTGAATACAAAAATATCATCAAAGACCTAATCAAATTCCTTCGCTCGAAACGCTCGACCGTTTTGCGTCAACTGAGAAAGGAGATGGAAGAGGCGTCGTCACAGAAAGAATACGAGAAGGCAGGGATGCTGCGGGACCGGATTCGGCTGATTGAGCGACTGGACAGACGTGGCGAGCCGGATGAGGACGTTCAGCCGGAGGTATTCGCAGCAGAGCCGACCGAGGCATTAGTGAAACTGCAAAAGATTTTGGACAGTCCCAATCCGGTACGAATCATCGAGGGTATCGACATTGCAAATATCGGCGGCAAAGAAGCGGTCGGGTCATTAGTGAAGTTTATCGACGGCAGGCCTTTTAAGGCGGGGTATCGGCGATTCAGAATCAAGACGGTTGGGGCAATCGACGATTACGCGATGATAGCCGAGGTTGTCAAACGCAGATACAAGTACGCGTTGCGGGGCGAGGAGCTTTGGCCCGACCTTATTTTAATTGACGGCGGCCTCGGCCAATTACACGCTGCTGAAACTGCTTTACAGCAAATAACCAATAATCAATTATCAATAATCAATGTAAAATTGGCGGGGATTGCGAAACGGGAGGAAGAGATATATTTGCAGGGAAGCAGCAGGCCATTAAGATTGGCGAGGCAATCGCCTGTTTTGAAGTTATTGCAATACGTCCGCGACGAGGCACACAGGTTTGCGCAGCACTATTTCCATATTCTGAGAAAAAAGAGAATGCTCGGAGGCAAAGGGGACTGAAATGCTCACGAGTCGTCTCTCTCCGGCATGTCAAAACATGTATTTTAACCCTACGACATAAATGTACTGATGATTCTTATCCACTGTCCCCCAATCACCCAGACCATTCATATCCCTTAGAGTGATACTAACGAACGGGTAGAGATCAGGTACGCCAAAAGGTTCTGACAGCACAGCACCTAACTGCCACTGCTTTTCGCAGGTTGTATTATTAGTTAACCAGATGATACCCGCAGGGTCGCCCGAATCAAGCTTCATTTCTGAATATCCTGCATAGAGGTCCAGAGACCCTACATCGCCTAAAGAGATATTCCGCAGCGCAGTTTCCAGCCCCCAAGCCCTGGTTGATTCCAACGGCGGGTCCCATGTGTCACCCTGCTCAAAGTCTCCAAGGAATCCCCGAATTTCAAATCTCATATCCGAAAATGACGGTGTGGTATAGCTCAATGCATAAAGTGCGTGAGCGAGACGAATTTTCTGTCCCCCGTTGGAACCAATGTCATTGTGCATCCATGACCCGGAAAATTTAACAGTACCAAACCTTTCCCGGACAGGTTTATCCAGGAGGGCAGAAAGATAGACATCCCAAGTGAATGTATAGCCCGGATAGCCGTTGGCTCTCGAATCATGATAGCTGAACACGCTGGATTCCCCCATGCGCCAGTCGCCATCTATTACACCAACATTCACATTAAAAACCGGGCCAAGGGTGTCAGACCTGCAGGCATACTCAAAAAGGACCCCCTTATCATAATGCTGACTTAATTCGAGAGGTGAAAGTCTGGCTGCATAATATTTAGTGGGGCTGCCTTCTATTGGATCAAGCCCTGCAAATTTCATGGCTCCCAATCTAACGCCTACGTAGTGTTCCTCTGAGGACCAGTTATAAAAGATATGGGCGAGAACATCAGGCCTGTTCAAATAGCCATCAGCTCTCATCCGATGCTGGTTGTGTTGGTTGGTTTCAGCCGGGTCACCAAAGTTGAGCACACTGCCCGAAGGCACCAAATCAAGCTCAACCCCAAGACGGCAATTGTCCATCTTATGAACAAGGTCCCCAATCAGGTTGATATAAATATCTCCAATGGATGTTTCATTACCCCCTGCTCTTCTGTGGCCATCGAAAATTGCGGCTGCTTCACCCTCAATACCGAGTGATGCGGTCCATTGCTTCTCTTTGAAAGAGGTCTTCAATATACGGTTATCGTAAGTGCCTTCATTGTCCTGAGCGGTCAGCCCGGCCAGGGCATTTCCGGGGTTTACAACCGATGCCAGAGCGACAATAGAAATTAAAGCAACACATGGAATATAGGCTTTTTTCACCAACACTTTGATTTTAATATCTTTCATTTCACCCTCCGAATATTACATAATTTTAAGGTGCGTGAAATTCTAAGGTGTGGAAATACTTATATCTGACATCCGTGATTTTCTCGCCCTTACAGAATAACTATTTGTAGAATATATCCACTGAGGGAGTCTACATAGACACGTCACTAAGCAATTTAGTTTTGGTGCTCAATAGTGGAAATTTTATGAACACCCCCCATTTCAATTTTGACCGCCCCGCTAACTGTATGAATAAGTATATCTCATTAGTCCATAAAAATCAAGAGTATTTCACAGTAATTTGTGAGAATAGCTGAAGTTTTTTCTTTTCCGCCCCATAGCACTAGGAACAAAATGATTATCGGGCTTAGACAGAGTTTAGTTCGACAATTACTGCTGAATTTTTATCAAGGCTTAAACCGGAAGCAGCCAATTAGTTGTTCTGAGATAGCTCTTGATTGTGGCCCCAGTTTTCTATACGAACCTGACCCACAATATCTGTGCCAAAAAGAGAGATGAGCGGCTGGCGGAACTGGCAGAAAAGGTCGGTGAAAGCGTGTTTTCTGAGCCAAAGTTTGCTAAGAGCAGATATATCTACAGGGCAAACGCAGACCGCTGAAACTGCCGAGGCAATCGCCCGTTTTGAAACTGCTTCAATACGTCCGTGACGAGGCGCACCGGTTCGCACAGCACTATTTCCACATACTGCAAAGAAAACGGTTGTTGGAATGATTCAACAATTCATACAAACCAGGAAGCAAGCTGCAAAAGCAGGCGTTTGAAAAAGGGTTTGGTGTAGGAGGTAGCGAGGAGGGTTTGTCTTATGGCGGGGCCTGTGCCCTGTGAGGCGCTGGCAAGCATAGTGTTGGCGACGTTTGCGGATTCGTTGATTTCAAACTCATAGCCGCGAATGACCGCGACGGGAATACCTGCGCCGGTCTGGCCGAAAACGAGGGCACTGGCGCTACACAGTTCGTGGGCGGTCAAATCAATGCCGCCGAATTTGGGCTTGTCGTAAATATCCCTGTGGCCGAATTGCTTCGAGACGGGGTCGATGCCGGATGAGCCGACGGCAAAATCCATTGTGCCGAAGGGTATCATTTCGGTATCGGCCAGAATCATGGCCAGCTTTTTGCCCGTTATCTTTTGCAACTCCATTCGGATGTCTTTAGCGGCCTGGTCAGGGTCGGCGGGCAGCAAACTGACGATACCCTTTTCGTGATTTGAGCCGTCGATTCCGGCGTCACAGGTATGCAGGCGGCCGTCCCTGCCGAGCGTTACGCAAAGGGCCTGCTCGTGCTCGACAAGCTCATTGGTCACAGCAGCGTCGTCAGAGGCGCTGAGGATGTGTTTTTCAATCACGCCTTTCAAAGGCATAATCGCAAGAATCTCGTCACCCTCATCGAAAATCATCTGGAGCCATTGTGCGTCTTTGCCGGTCTTCCTGGAAATGTAGCGGGCTTTATCGCCCGGGACAACATCGGCCATTCTGCGTATTCTGCCCTGTGCCTTTGAGACGATTTTGCTGGTGAGCACAACGATATCTTTGTTTTGTAAGCCGCCTATCTCCTGCCCGGCGCTGATATGAATTATTTCAGCGAGGTTATCGCCCTGCTTGATTTTTGGTATTGTCTGAAGGCCAAATACTTCTATTTTTTTCATAGTCAACCCTTTCCGGCTACGGCTCGGCCTTCGCCGAGACGAGTGAGATTCCGGCTGCTTTCAATCCGTTTCTTGTTAATCCGGTTATTCGAAGGTCATCACCTATGAAATTTAACTGAACACGATGCAATTGCAGCGTATTGTCAGGGCCGGCCAAGCCGTCTGCTATATCAGCACCGCCACAGCCCCCAATGATTTTCGGCGAGACATATATGATGATTTCATCGGCGAGATCTTGTTTCAGGAATGAGCCGATGACGGTTGGGCCGCCTTCGACGAGCAAATGCTGGACACCTCGTTTGCTTAGTTGAATAAGCAGGAATTTAAGATTTGAGCCGGAAGCGGGGTATCCAAGTATCTCAGCCCCCCTGTCGATAATTTGCTTTGCCCTTTTGGGTTTTACCCGCAAAGTAACGGCCTTTGTCACTATAAGAAGCGGGACGTCTGACGCCGTTTTTAGCAATTTACAATCGAGAGGAATGCGCAATCGGTTATCAAGAACGATTCGCAAGGGCTTTTTGCCGAGGCCGGGCCTTGGCGTCAGAAGCGGGTCATCCTTCAGAACAGTATTGATTCCTGCCAGTATGGCACCGACGCGCCTTCGAAGCTTGTGTGCGTCCATTCTGCTTTGTTTACAGCTTATCCATCTGCGCCGGTCAGCAGCGAGTTTGCCGTCAATTGACTGCGCCCATTTCAATGTCACCCAGGGCTTGCCTGTTAAGAAAAATTTAAAAAACGGCGCGTTTAGTATCCTCGCCTCAGCTTCGCACTCGCCAACGTCAACTTTGAGACCAGCTTTGCGAAGTAGCCGGATGCCTTTACCGTTCGCGTGTTCCGACAGGTCAAGCGTTGCAACAACGATCCTTTTTAGTTTGGCAGCTATAATGGCATCGGTGCAGGGACCGGTTTTGCCGTAGTGACAACACGGCTCAAGCGTAACATACATCGTGGCGCCTTTTGGATTACCCCCCTGCTTTTTGCAATCCTCAAGGGCGTTGATTTCGGCGTGAGGCCCGCCGAATTTCTTGTGCCAGCCGGAGCCGATAATCCGACCATTTTTGACAATCACCGCTCCAACGGCCGGATTCGGCTCGACCAAACCGAGTCCGCGACGTGCGAGTCGTAGTGCAATCTGCATATATTTTTCGTCGGATGTCACAGCAACTCCATAAATTCGTTTCCGTTGATAATCTTCAAGCCAGCGCTGCTACTGAAAGCGAGCCAAAAGGGTCTTGTTCGGTCGCTTCGTTATATCGCAACAGCTTAATTTTAAAATCCTGTTTCCGGATTTCAGACAATATACTCTTCCAGTGCAACACTCTGCGTGTAGGTATATAATCCCTGCCATTAAACGTAATAAAACCCTCATACTCCCTGGCTTTATCATACGGCACATAAACAGTATGATTTATGAGCTTTTGTTCACTGTACAGATTCGAGAATATCCTTCTATCAGACGGGCAGCACATAGTAACTACGATAAAAACACCTCTTTTTTTCAACAGCTTAAAGCTGTTTTCCAGAAACTTTTTGCGGTCCTCCGGCTGGATAATGCAATGCAAACAGTGACCGTCTATCACCAAATCGAATTTTCCGATTCTCCCAACGTTGATGCTGCAAATATCAGCCTGCTTAAATCTAACGTTCAGGCCCTTCGACTGCTCTTTTGCCATAGCGACAGCCGTCTTGCTCACATCGATACCCAATCCGCTAAAATTCTTTCTGCAAATCCACCTCAATATCGGCCCGGTTCCGCAGCCAAGCTCAATTGCTCTGCCGCCTTTGGGCACCCACGGCTGAGCAAGAGCATCGGCCAGAAACCTCTTCGTATCCGAATCTATCTCTTTGCGTCCGGCACCCTGATTTTCATCCCAAGAGCGAATGCCCTTTTCCTTCATCTTCTTATACGCAATTTCATGTCCTTCGTATGGCTTCTTCATTTTCCCGATGACGCATTCAGGCGGTTTCGATTTTTATTTTTCGAGCATCACCAAAAATTGTTTTTCGTTTAGCACCTCAACCCCCAATTTCAATGCCTTGTCGAGTTTGCTGCCGGGATTTTCGCCTGCGAGGACAAAGTCGGTACTTTTGCTGACGCTGGAGGATGTTTTGCCGCCGGCGTTTCTGATTGCCTCTTCAATTTGCTGCCTGCTGAAGTTTTCAAGCGTGCCTGTTACGACGATGGTCTTGCCGACGAGTTTGCCTTTGGCTCTGGTTTTTTCAGGCGATTTCGGTTCAACGCCGGCCGACAATAACTCCTTAATAACGGCAACATTTCTTTCGTGATGGAAATACTCATAGACAGCTTCCGCAACCTTCGGTCCTATTTGCTCCACTACCTGAAGTTCTTCCTGACTCGCTTTCATAAGGTCGTCGAGTGAGCCGAAGTGTTCGGCAAGGATTTGCGCGGTCTGGCTGCCGATATGGCGAATACCCAGTCCCGCGACGAGTCGCCATAAAGGCCTTGTTTTACTTACCTCGATTGAGTCAATAACATTTTGGGCGGATTTGTCCGCCATACGTTCAAGCTCGACGAGGTCATCTTTTGTGAGTTTGTAGATATCGGCGAAGTTTTTGACTAAGCCGGCGTCAACCAACTGGTCTATCAGGGCCTCGCCAAGATGCTCGATATCCATTTGCCCCCTGCCGGCGAAGAAACGCAGACGCTGCTTCAACTGGCCGAGGCAATGTGGATTGACGCAGCGAAGGAAAACGCCCTCCTCATCTTTTTTCACGTCACCGCCGCAATTGGGACACTTTTTCGGCGGCTTGAACGGTTTTGCCCCTTTTGGCCTGCGCTCTTTTTTGACCTCGACGACCTGCGGGATGATTTCGCCCGCTTTTTCAATAATGACTGTGTCGCCCTCGCGGACGTCGAGTCGGCTGATTTGGTCGAAGTTATGCAGGGTCGCTCTTTTGACGGTCGTGCCTGCTAGCAAAACAGGCGTCAGATTGGCGACGGGCGTCAGTGTGCCGCCTTTACCGACCTGGACGTCGATTGATTCTACTTTCGTTTCGGCCTGCTCGGCAGCGAATTTGTAGCTAATGCACCATCGCGGCGCACGACCGGTGAAACCGAGGATATCCCGCTGGTCAAAACGATTGACCTTAATGACCATTCCATCTATTTTGTAATCAAGTTTCTCCCGCCTGGTGTCCCAGCTATTGCAAATCTCGATGACTTCATCGATATTTTTGGCTCTTTTGATATTAGGATTGACGGGCAGACCCACTTTCTTAAACACCTGTAATGTCTCGTAGTGGTCTTTGGCCAACGGGTGTGAAATCTCGCCGGTGGCGTAGGCGAAGAATGACAAGTTCCTTTTGGCGGTGATTCTCGAATCAAGAAGCTTTAACGAGCCGGCGGTGGCGTTACGGGGATTGGCAAATAACTGCTCGCCCGCCTTTTCCTTCTGCTTATTTAATGAAACAAATGACTTTGTAGGCATATACACTTCGCCGCGAACTTCGAGAACCTCGGGTATTTTTACCTTGTCGCTGATAAGTGAAAGGGGTATGGCCTTAATCGTGCGGACATTGGCGGTGATATCGTCGCCGACCCGGCCATCGCCGCGAGTGGCGCCGGTAACTAACATACCACGTTCATAACGCAAGCTCGTTGCGACGCCGTCGATTTTCAACTCTACGACGTAATCGTAATCCCTACTTTCAAGCCCCTTTGCCACTCGTTCATCGAACGCCCGCAATTCCTCGGCGGAGTAGGTATTATCAATACTCAGCATAGGGATTGCGTGACGAACGCTTTTGAAACCCTCGAGTGGCCTTTCGGATACCCGCTGGGTAGGCGAATCGGGCCTGATTTGCTCGGGGTGCTGCTCTTCGAGCGATTTTAGCTCTGCGAAGAGCTTGTCATACTGCTGGTCGGAGATTTTCGGCTGATTGAGGACGTAATATAGGTAATCGTGCTTCCGTATCTCGGCACGTAACTGCTCAATTCGCTTTTTTGCATCCGCGGTCATAACAGGGTAATTTATACGTTGAATGGGGTCGTTTTGCAATACGCCAGCAGGTAGTGTTATCGATCAGGGGCCGGCTCAGTGACTTGTTTGTATTTTTTCACGAAAGCTACCAAGGCACCGAGGGCAAACCCCCCGATATGTGCAAAATAGGCAATTTTCGCTGTATCGCCTTCAACGGCCCCGGATAAAATCTGCAGGCCGAACCAGCTTCCAAGATATGCAAGGGCCGAAATTTCCACCGTCCGCCCCAAACAGAAAAACTCAATCGTTGCGGACGGATAAAAGACAACATACGCGCCTATCACACCCGACACCGCGCCGCTGGCGCCCACAACGGGCGTTGTTGAATTCCAATTGAACAAGGTATGCAGCAAACTGCCAAACAAGCCGCAGCAGAGATAAAACACAAGATAGCCCGGTCGACTGAAGCGGTCCTCGACATTGTCACCAAACAGCCATAAAAATAACATATTCCCGAATAGATGCAGAATGCCGTTGTGCAGGAACATCGAGCTAATCAGCCCGAGGCCCCAAAAATGCGCCGGGATAAATCCATACGTCTCGAAAAGCTCCTTCAAGTCACAGCCCGCGTACGCCGCACCGAAAAACACAGCACAACACAATACGACCAGCAGTAACGTCATTATCGGAAAACGTTCTCTCGGAATATCGTCTCTGATGGGAATCAACAGCCGGGGGAAAAAGAACAGGTAGGGATTCCACAGACCACCTACCTCCTCCTCCGGCCGGGCATATTGCTCGGCGAGCCAATAACCTACGGCGGATGCCCTGGGGTCCTCTTTGAGATATTGTGCAATCGCTTTCACCTCCCCTGAATCGGCCCAGATACCATCGCAAGCGGGACATTTGTCGAGAAACACATTCGAGTCACTGGCATAATTAAATTTACGCATACCTACTTTGCATCGCGGGCAACTCCTTGTCCCCTCCTGAAGCTGATAGACACCCTTAACCTTCCGACTGTGAAACAGCTTTACCTTTTCAGGCTTAATCCTATCGTCGCTGCTAAGCGCCTTGACGACTCGGACAAGCTCGCCTTTATCGAACCAGATGCCCTTGCACCCATCACATATATCAACTACGGCGGCCTTACTTTTGAGTGGTCTTAGCTTATTTGAGCAAACAGGACACTTCATAGCAGAAATAATAACCTTGTCAGGCAATTTTGCAATATACAGGTTGGGCGTTTCGAAACATAATTAGTGGGCTAAAGCCACCCTACAATTATTTTTGAGCGATGACGACGCCGAAGCATTTGTGGCGAGGGACCCTTTTGATGACAACTTTATGGAAGCCGGCTTTTTTGCAGGTATCAGCCACGTCAGGAATCCGAACAGGGCCAGTTTCAAATATTTCTTCATTAAGGTTACTCCTTTCATTTCAAAGCAGCAGTTAATGTTGGGTAGTTTATACGCTTCGACGTGTTGTTTTACAATATGCCGGCAAAAGTAGCAGCAGAATTATACTGCCCTTCGCTGAAGTAAATAACCAAAACCGATGGTAACAGTGGGGATAATCAGATACGTAAATCCAATATCCATCATATAGTCAGCAAAAGACATTTTCATCGGGCCTTCCATAAAGAGCATAAGGTCCAAGCCGATATTGATGATGAACCATATTACGCCCGTCAAAATGCCTTCCCGCAGAAAGCCGATAGTGAGTTTTTTCAAATAGAGAACCGTAAAAAGCACCGCACTTATCGCAACTACAACAGCCATAATTGACTCGAAAAAGGGACGGTATGACGACCTTAACGGGAATATCAAAAATGAAACTACAAAAGGTATCAGCCACGTCAGGAATCCGAACAGGGCCAGTTTCAAATATTTCTTCATTAAGGTTACTCCTTTCATTTCAAAGCAGCAGTTAATGTTGGGTAGTTTATACGCTTCGACGTGTTGTTTTAAATATGCCGGCTGAGGGCTTCGAAACAGATTTGGCAGGCAAGAGCTCACATTTTATGGTTCTTGCCGGGGGAAAAAGGGAAACTCGCATCAGACCTTGCCATATATGTTTAAGTGGGATTCACCATAAACCACATTGGGTTTATGGCTCTGACCCTCTGACGGCAGCAAAGCTGTCTGTCACCCCGACGACGTGGGAAACCGGTGTATGGTTCCCAGTGTCGTTCCAGAGAATTCTTTTCCCACACCTTTTTAAGGTTCGAGCCCCAGAAAACTGAGAATAAAGGAAATGATCAGGCGAACAATTGAAAGAGCCAAGTTTATTTGCGTAGATCTGGCTAATGAGACAGATTTAGCTAAGGTTCGCAGACACGCGCAAAAAGTGATGTATGAAGTTGGAGCTGAGCAGTTGCGTATGGATGAATTGAGTGTTTATGGCTTTTTCGCCCCCGAAAATTGTATCACACTTTTTGTTCTCCGATGAAGTATCTAAGAAAGTTATGCTGGATCTTTGTTAAAATGACTTTAGTGTGGCAATTGAAATTATCTCATTATCCATACCCAGTAAGCCAGCAATACCCTCAGCCAGTTTGTACTTGAATGAGGAATTTCGCTGCACAAATCCGAAAACGCGATCATTTTTGCCCATAGGCGCAATCTTTAATGGTTCTAAACCAGTTTTTTCGCATAGACATCTAAAGGTTTCAAGACTGTAACCGATATTATGCCAATATCCATCAATCGAATATGCATTTTCTCGCTTATAGCCACTAACAAGCTGAATAAGTTTCTGCATGCTTTTGTTGGTCTTTAGTAAAGCAAATAAACCTTTAGCATTTGGTACAATAGTAATAATGATTCCGCCACAAATTTTCCTGAGACTCTGAAAAGCTGTGTAAGGATTATCAAGATGTTCAAATACATTTGATGATATTATGAGATCATACTCGGAGCGTGGTAGGGTATCCTTTCCTGCATTTTCTACAGAAAGACAATAAGCGTCAATTCCTCTACTTTGTGCGAACTCAATTGATTTGGAGTCTATATCGATACCTGTGTAATCACAGCTAAAAGAATTGAATCCCTCCCCCATGAAACCCGAGCCACAGCCTATTTCCAATATGCTTTGGACAGGCCGGCCAAGATAGTACTCTGCTCTTTTGCAGATACGAGGTGCAAACTTGTGTCCGACCTGTATATCGTTCTCCCATTTTTCTTTACGGGATTTTGACCATTTAGAATCCAAGTATTCCACATACATTGGGGGAAACAAAAAATAACCTAAGCACTCTTCACAGACATAGATAACTCGCTCTGCAATACGCACTTCTGTACTCGTAAAATCGTTCTCCGAACGGCAGATTGGACAGATGGCTGGGTGCGGCGATGGTGATACGTTGTTATTCACTACAATGGCCTCATATTTAAGCTTTTTAACACCCCTATAATATCAAAATCTTCTGCGAATTGCAACCATCTGAAGTCTCTTTTTTACGAATCTCGCTGTCGAATCGGCGATTATAACGGAGTAATTTATACGGCTCGGCAGGTTGTTTTGCAATACGCTATCAGGGGACTTCAAAACAGGATTGGTGGGCCAAGGCCCAAATATATAGTTCTTGCCGGGGGAAAAAGGGAAACTCGCATCAGACCTTGCCATATATGTTTAAGTGGGATTCACCATAAACCACATTGGGTTTATGGCT
>CAYNVP010000048.1:0-15519 GCA_964400665.1 uncultured Pirellulales bacterium
TGCAAAGCGTTATTACGCCGAGATTATGATGCCATTCAGGACTCCGATAAAAAACAACCTGAAAAAGATGGAATCCCTTGCGATAGAAATGATAGCGCCCAGTCACGGCCCTGTTTATCAAAGGCCGCAGTTCATCATCGACGCATACAAGGACTGGGTAAGCGACGATGTAAAAAACGAAGTGATTGTAGCGTATGTTTCGATGCACGAAAGCACGCGGAGAATGGTGGAGCATTTTGTTGACTCGCTGGCTGAACTGGGTATAAGGGTAAGGCAATTTGACCTCGTAGGAGTCGATATAGGCGAATTGGCGATAGCGCTTGTGGATGCGGCTACGGTGGTTATCGGCTCGCCGACGTTTCTTATAGGTCCGCATCCGGCGGCGGCCTACGCAGCAATGCTGACGAATGCACTGCGGCCCAAGACGAGGTTTGTTTCGATTATCGGCTCTTTTAGCTGGGCCGGCAAAATGGTCGAGCAGCTTGCAGGTATGTTGGGTAATCTGAAAGTGGAAATCATAGAGCCGGTTGTCGCAAAAGGCCTGCCCAAAGAAGAAGATTTAGATGCACTGGATAAGCTGGCGGAAAAGATTGCAGAAAAGCACCGGGAAATCGGGATACTGAAATGACGGATGTCGAAGGAGACGAATGATGGCTATAACTTTCAATGCAGACGAGATTTTCGAAATGGCTGAGCAAATCGAACGCAACGCCGCGGGTTTCTATCGCGAGGCCGCAAAAAGGGCCGGCGACAAGGTGGCGCAAACGCTTTTTGTCAATTTGGCGGAGATGGAGGACAACCATTGTCAAATATTTCAGGAAATGAGGTCACAGCTCAGCCCCGATGAGAAGAAGCAGGAGACCTTCGACCCTGAAAATCAGGCCATTCTTTATCTTCAGGCGATGGCGGACGGCCACGGCACGGAAGGCAAGAAGAGCCGCACCGAAAAACTGACCGGCAGCGAGTCAATGCGTGAAATTCTGCAAATCGCCATCAACGCAGAAAAGGACTCGGTGGTTTTCTACACGGCCCTGAAAGAGCTTGTCGCCCCTGGCGTCAGCAGAGACAAAGTTGAGACAATTATTGAAGAAGAATTGGGCCATTTGGCCTTATTGAAGCTGCAGCTTGCGAGTCTCAAACAGGACTGAGGTAGTCGTCGTTAAACGCAGTTTTCAATCAGACGGATTGTGAACCAATGACGGCTGAATCTGCGACAATACTGGCAAAGAAACCAATAAATCGATGAGTTCTTAGCTCTTTGATAACTCGTTTTGGGGACAGGGATTACTTTTTGCCTGTGCGTATAATCTTTTGAAATAAGGATTTGACGGAGATGACTGTATGAAGAAATATAAGTGCATAATGTGCGGATATATTTATGACCCGGCCAAAGGCGACCCCGACAACGGGGTTGAGCCGGGGACTGCCTTTGAGGATATTCCCGACACCTGGGTCTGCCCGGACTGCGGTGCGCCCAAAAGCGAATTTGAGCCGCTCTAAAAATAATCTCGTTTTAGAGTTGAGGTGCTACAATAGTATAGCGACCTTTAGAGTCGTCCCTTATGAATGACATTCGACTGACAGTTTCATCACAGGAAATCGCCTGTGCGGAGATGAAAGCCCCTCCCTGTGGTCTGATTGTTTTCGGCGCGTCGGGCGACATGGTGCACCGCAAACTGCTTCCGAGCATTTTTGAGCTTTTCAGGCGGGATTTGCTCAATGAAAACTTCTATCTTTTAGGATGCGGCAGGACTCCGATTTCAGACCAGCAGTGCCGGGTTGACGCCGAAACCGCCATCCGAAAGAATGTGCACGCTGTTTCGGGCGATTCACTCAGTCGTTTTATCAGTTCACTATATTACGTTACCGGCGACTACAAAAATCATTCTTTGTACGGTGCTATTGCAGCCCGACTGACAAACCTTGAGAAAAAGCACAATGTCACCGGTAATCGTGTCTTCTATCTTGCCGTGCCTCCGTTGCTTTACAGCACCATAATCGAAGGATTGGGCAAGGCCGGCCTTTCCTGTCCCGGCCCCGGCTGCCAAAACGTTCGCCTTGTCGTTGAAAAACCCTTCGGCAGGGACCTCGAAAGCGCCGTTGAGCTTAGTCGAATTATTCAGGGCCGTTTTAGCGAGAGCCAGATATACCGTATTGACCACTATCTCGGCAAGGAAACCGTCCAGAATATCCTGATGCTGCGTTTCGCTAATACAATTTTTGAACCGGTCTGGAATCGTAATTTCATCGATAACATACAGATTAAAGTGGCTGAGTCGGTTGGTATTGAGCATCGCGGCGGCTATTATGACAAGGCGGGGGCGCTGCGCGATATTTTTCAGAACCATATACTTGGAATGCTGGCGCTTGTCGCGATGGAACCGCCCGCCTCGTTTGAGCCGGACCACGTTCGTGATGAGAAGGTCAAATTGTTGCGATGCATCAGACCCCTGACCTCGCAAAGCGCGACTGCCGATTTTGTCAGAGGCCAGTATGTCTCCGGCAGGTTGGAGGGCAAAATCGTCCCCGGTTACAGGCAGGAATCGAACGTTGACCCTAACAGCAGGACCGAGACCTTTGTTGCTGCGAGGTTGTTTATTGACAACTGGCGCTGGCGCGGAGTGCCTTTTTATCTCAGGGCAGGCAAACGCCTTGCCACAAAAGATACCGAAATAGCCATTACATTCGAGAAAGTCCCTCACTCGATGTTTGTTTCAGCAGGCCTGTCTGATTTGCCGCCGAACATGCTGGTCATACAAATCCAGCCCGAAGAGGGCATTTCACTCAGCTTTCAGGCAAAACGTCCCGGCTCCAAGGTTTGCATCGGGACGCTAAGGATGCAATTCAGTTACAGCGAGGTTTTCGGAGGCGAGCCCCCGGAAGCGTATCAGCGACTGCTCCTCGATTGTATGCTCGGCGACCAGACGCTTTTCACCAGGCAGGATGAAGTAGAGGTCTGCTGGCGGCTGCTGGGGCCGATTCTGCGGGCGTGGGAAACCGGGGAGGATTCGCCCTGTGAATACCCGGCTGGATGTGAGAGTTTCGAGGAAGCAGACCGGCTTATAGAATCGGACGGCAGAAAATGGCGAAGCTTATGGGCGATTTAGCCGCGACTTTTTAAGGAGAAAGATTATGGACATATTTGAATTTGCTATGGAGAAAGAACGGCTGGCTGAAGAATTATATCGCAAGCTTGCCGACAGCGCGCCGCATAAAGGGCTTATCAGTATTCTTACTATGCTTGCTGACGAAGAACACAACCATTACGATGTTATATCAAAGATGAAAGAGGGCGTGCCGGCCGAGGTTACCGATACCATACTGCTCACTAATGCCAAGACCATATTCGCCAAGATGAGGCAAAGCCGGGAAAAGTTCAAGTTCGGAGACAGCCAGATTGACCTTTATAAAAAGGCGCAGGACATAGAGAGAGACAGCCGCTCTTTTTACCGTCAAAAGGCCAAAGAGACGGAAGACCCGCGCCAAAAAGCAATCTTCAACACACTGGCCGAAGAAGAGAACAAACATTACTTCCTGCTCGAAAATATAATAGAGTTTGTTTCGAGGCCGCAAACCTGGCTGGAAGATGCGGAATTTCATCATCTCGAACAGTATTAACGAAACAATTTTTAAGGAGGCCTGAAAATGAGAAGTTTTCGGAAGCGAGATTTAATATTGGGTGTTTGCCTGGTTACGTTGGCGTTTGTGACGCCGCTTGTGTATTCACATTGTCAGATGCCCTGTGGCATTTATGATGACCCGGCGCGTTTGGCAGCGATTGCCGAAAATACTACAACGGTTGAAAAGGCGATGAAATCAATAGAAGAGCTGTCAGCTCAGCCAAAGCCGAATATGAACCAGCTCGTCCGCTGGGTCAACGTCAAAGACGAGCACGCCGAGGATACCGCGCAGATTATCACCTACTATTTTATGGCCCAGCGTATAAAACCGGTCGACAAGAGCGACGCCGGTTACGAAAAATACATAAAACAGCTTACTCTGCTTCACGAGATGCTTGTTTACTCGATGAAGACCAAGCAGACCACGGACCTGACAAATGTCGAAAAGCTTCGCTCGCTGCTTAAGGAGTTTCGTGTATCGTATCTTGGTGAGTCCGCCTCGACAAAGGCGGGCGAGACCTCGCCTTTAGGCGGGGAGGCGCACAGCCATTAAACTCAACATTATGACAGGTGAACGGGTCTGAATATGGCAAAAAGAAAATCTGCCAAAGCTGATGGTATCTCGATAGTTTTGTGCGGCCAGGCGGGTATGGGCATTCAGACCGTCGAGGCCGTTTTGACACGAATGCTGAAACTGGCCGGCTACAATGTCTTTGCTACAAAGGAATATATGTCTCGCGTCCGGGGCGGTAATAACTCCACACAGATACGGGTTTGTTCGCGCCCGGTCTCGGCCTTCATCGGCAGAACGGATATCCTCGTCCCGCTCAACAAAGGCGCCATAGACCACGTCCGGAACAGAATTTCTGCCGGCACCGTTGTCATCGGCGAAAGTGAATTACTTGCAGACGAGGCACACGGCGGGCCTTTCAAGTTTATTGATGCGCCTTTTACAAAAATTGCAACCGACCTGGGAAATAAAGTTTATTCGAATGTTGTTGCTGTCGGCTTGCTGGCGGGTCTGCTCGGAATGAAGCTGTCTGAAATTTGCGATTATGTGAAGAACTTTTTTTCCAAAAAAGCCGCCGATGTCGCGGAGAAGAATGTTCAGGCCGCCGAGGCGGGTTTCCGACTTGCCGAAGATATGGCCAAAAAGGCCGATGTTAGTCGCGACGTGAACCCCGATGCACGCGTTAAGAACCATATTCTCTTAAGCGGCGGCGATGCGGTAGGACTGGGCGCGATTGCGGGGGGGTGCAATTTTGTTTCATCTTATCCGATGTCACCCTCGACGCCAGTGCTGGTCTTTCTTGCCAAAAACGGAAGGGATTTTGGCATAATAGCCGAGCAGGCCGAAGACGAAATCGCAGCGATGAATATGGCCATAGGCGCCTGGTACTCCGGCGCACGCGCAATGGTAACAACGTCCGGCGGCGGTTTCGCCCTGATGGTCGAAGGATTGAGCTTGGCGGGTATGCTCGAATCGCCTATGGTCATCCACCTTGCTCAACGGCCGGGACCTGCCACGGGATTGCCTACTCGCTCAGAACAGGCCGACCTTGAGCTTGCCCTTTACGCGGGCCACGGAGAATTCCCAAGAATCTTATTTGCGCCGGGAACGCTCGAACAGGCCTTTTATCTGACTGCGCGGGCCTTCAATCTTGCGGATAAATACCAGGTGCCTGTTTTGATACTGACCGACCAGTATTTTATTGACACCTATTACAATACCACCGGCTTTGATTTGTCGGATGTCAAAGTCGAGAAGCACTTTGTAAAAACCGCTGCGGATTACAAAAGATACGAGATAACCAAAAACGGAATTTCACCTCGCGGCATTCCCGGCTTTGGTAAGGGCTTGGTGTGCGTCGATAGTGACGAGCATGATATCGAGGGGCACATCACCGAGGATTTACAGCTTAGGACCAAAATGGTGGATAAACGCCTGCGAAAGCTCCAGTCCGCTAAAAAGGATATGCTCCCGCCGGAACTTTACCCTAAACGCAAATATCGGAGCCTCGTTGTCTGCTGGGGCTCGACGTATAACATCGTTAAAGAAGCAATTGCCCTGCTGGATAGAGACGACACCTCGCTTTTACATTACAGCCAGGTCTATCCTTTGCATTTTAAGACCGCCGACTACCTGGCCAAAGCACGTAAGATAATTTCCGTCGAAAGCAATGCCACCGCCCAGTTTGCCAAGCTGATAAAACTGCATACGGGTATCGATATAGAGAACCGCATTTTGAAATACAACGGCCTGAGCTTCGCCGTGGAAGAGGTCGCTGAGAAGTTAAAGAAGGTCTTGAGGTAAGATATTTATGGATACTAAGGTTTTTGATATGGGGCAAATTGACATCGCCTGGTGTCCGGGCTGTGGTGATTACGGGATTCTTACCGTGCTTAAGCGCGCACTGGCCGAGCTGGATATCGCACCCAGGGGTCTCGTTATGGTCTCAGGCATAGGCCAGGCGGCAAAAATCCCGCATTACTTCAGGACTAATTTTTTCAACGGCCTTCACGGTCGCGCCCTGCCGCCCGCAACCGCAATAAAGGCCGCCAATCCCGCTATGACTGTTATTACCGAAAGCGGAGACGGTGATATGTACGGCGAGGGTGGAAATCACTTTGTCCACACCATAAGGCGAAACCCCGATATCACCAACATCGTCCACAACAATATGGTCTATGGCTTGACAAAAGGCCAGGCCTCGCCGACAAGCTCTCTCGGCTTCAAAACTCCCGTTCAGGTCGCAGGTGTTTTTCTTGAGCCGTTTAATCCTTTGGCGGTTGCAATTGCCCTCGATGCCAGCTTTGTCGCGAGGGCCTTTATTGGCGACGCCGACCAGACAAAAGATATTCTCAAAAAGGCAATCATCCACAAAGGTTATGCCCTTGTGGATATTTTTCAGCCGTGTGTAACGTTCAATAAAATTAACACCTGGCAGTGGTTCAAGGAGCACATATACTACCTTGAGGACTCTCATGACCCGCACGACCGCATCGCCGCTTTCAAAAGGGCACTCGAAAAAGACAAGCTGCCGCTCGGCATTTTCTACATCAATCCGAATAAAACTACCTTCGAGGACAATGTCGGTATATATCGCGAGGACAAACGTCCCCCGTTCGAAAGAGAGCCGGATTTTGACCGCCTGCAAAAGCTGATTGACAAATTTCAAACTACCGGCTGACCTGAGGAGCACCGACTTGATGAATACGATAACTGCAAATTCGCCTCACGTTGCCGCCGGAATAGAGCCGGAGAGATTAAGGGCTGTCCTCGACAAGTTATATGACAAGTACAACCGTCACGAGTTAATCAAACCTGACCCGCTGCAGTTTGTTTATAAGTATTCGAATCTTTCAGATATGGAGGTTGTCGGTTTTCTGGCCGCCTCTCTGGCCTACGGCCGGGTCGAGCAGATTGAAAACAGCTTGCAAAATCTGCTCGGTCGAATGGGTAAAAGTCCTTTCGGGTTTATCGGTAACTTCAGAAGTCAAGACAGGGCTGCACTTGAGGATTTTAAGCACCGTTTCAACACCGGCGATAATATATCTGATTTGTTCGTCCTGCTCCAGCGGGCTATTGCCGACCACGGCAGTATCGAAAAGTTCTTCCTCGGATTTTACGATGCCGCTGATGAAAATATCATTCTTGCCCTGACGCGATTTTGCGATTCGTTGTTGGATATACACCGCGCCACTCACAAAGGCCGAATACCAAGAGGTCTTACGTTTCTTCTGGCGGGTCCCGGTCGCGGCGGCGCCGCCAAGCGGCTGAACCTGTTTTTACGCTGGATGGTCCGCCACGATGACGTGGACGCCGGCCTTTGGCGGAGAATCGACAAATCGAAGCTTATTGTCCCCGTCGATGTGCATATGGCCCGGCTGTGCAAAATCCTCGGCTTTCATAATCACAAGAACGTTTCTTTGAAAACAGCCATCGAGATAACGAAACATTTTGCCGAGATTGCCCCGGCCGACCCCGTAAAATACGACTTCGCCCTTTCCAGAATCGGCATTCTGGAGGACTGCACAGGTTATTGCCGCGATGTTTGTAACGTCTGCGAATTGCTGTCGTGGTGTCGAAAGAGAAAGGATTGGCAGAAATGAAGCCTGAAGACCTCGAAAAATACAGCTCAGCCATCACGCTTTCCGATATGGAGGTCTTTGTATTTCCGGAGCTGGTCTATGCCCTCGTTCTTGCCAACATTATGAGCCCGATTATCTGGCGTTGGCGAGACCTCGATTGCTTCAAAAAACTCGAAGGCAAAGACAGCTACAAAAAACTGCTTCGGTTGCGCCAGTTCATAATGGACGAGTACGATTTCAATCTCGACCTCGAAACCTGGGGGCTTACCAGTAAGACGAAAGAATCGAAGCGTTTCGCCGCATTTTTGTCGCCTGATGAAATCGCAAAAAGCAACGCCCTTTTTGGCTACGAGGGCGACAAATACTACTTTGACGTCGATATCCGCAAACACTTTGGCCTTGATAAATATGACAGCGACGTTATCCCCTATTGGAAAACCGAAACGGTCGAGGCGATGGAGGCCTTTGTCCGCAGGCCCGGCTATACGAAAAAAGCGGGCGAGTGCGTCTCACTTTCGACGCTTTACGCCTCCGCGGCGTTTATCGTCTGCGGCATCCCGCTTCAGGATATATACCAGGTGCTCACGCCGCTGCACTCGCAAAACTTTATCGATATCCGAGACGGTGTCCTGACCAACAACAGGCGCCTCGTTACCAAAACGATGTGGTTCAACGGCACCGCTATATCCAACAAGGCCCAGCGGGCTCTGCGCAACGAAAATGTAACAATTGTCGCTCATCCGACCGGCTTTATTCATTGCTTATATAAACAGGCGACAATAGCTACAAAGGCCTACAATCACTTCATCGGGCAGCTTCGCTCGTATTTATCGAGCGACCTTTCGCTGCTCGTCTTTGCCAATTTCCTGAGGTTCAATCCTAACTATCAAAAATACTTCCAGTTGTGTCGTGACTGTCACGGCCATCCACAGTTTCTAAAGGCCGAATCGCTGTTCCATTACGAGCACGGCAGCAACTTCCGCATAGCCAACGGCACGCACGATAAACTTCTGGAGGAGGTCTCCGACGAGGATTTCGTCTCATACGAGATTCCCGGCAGAATCCGCTGTGACCAGCTCGATGATTTTATGACCAAAAACAAAATCGACTTAAGAAATCCTGATAGCAGAGCAACTTTGAGCAAATTTCTCGAACCGGTGATAAAAGACGCCAAACCTTTTGTCGATGAGCTTGCCGATTTTGTCCATACCGAGCCGAGGCTGCCTGCGCCCGAAAAGCAGTATGTATCAGTCCCCGCAATTGAGATAGGTTTTGACTGGACCAGAGAGGAGATTATCGACTATCTGCACAACCTCCGCCGACGCAGTGCTACCGCCGACCTCGCTTTTTATGCATACCGTGATATGGAAACCTGCGACTGGGTTCCGTTTGTCAAGGCGGCCGTAGAACGTTGTCCTGTCTCATTAAGTATGACAGCCGACAAATCTATTGCTGATGTTTACACTTGGCTCAAGGCGATGGGTGACACCTCGATATACGAAGGCAAGCGTCTCGCCCAGCCCGATGAAGTCGCCAACTACCGCATGGGCGATGGCCTCGAAAAAGCCTTTCTTTTGGCCAACGTCATTCGGCAAAAATATCCGCAGGAGGACGTCGAGATAGCCGTTGACGAAAATCAGGTCGTTCTTAAGGCCTCGGCTGAGTATCGTTTCGGCTCGTCGAAGGGGCTCAAAAAACAGGTCCATATTTCTCCTGCCGGCGGTATTACCGCATCGGCCTGAGAAAGCCCTGTTTGAAAATACAAAAATTTCTGTAAAAATGAACTTTTTGTGTTGACTTCGGTATTTAATAGGACTATATTAGTCCTATAGTCCTGTTGTTGGATAATACAATGGATATAATACGGCGCAATACTGATTATGCCCTGCGGGCAGTGGTTGAGCTTGCCAACCGGTTCGGAAATGGGCCGATGGCTACAAAGGAGCTTTCCGACCGTCAGGATATACCTTATCAGCTTGCCTGCAAGCTGTTACAGCGGCTGAATAAGGCGGGTATTGTCAGAAGCGAGATGGGGCCTGCCGGGGGCTTTATGCTCAACAGAAATCCCTCGAAGATAACCGTTCGGCAGGTGGTCGAGACCATTCAGGGGCCGGTCCGGCTCAACAAGTGTCTTTTTGAAAAGGGTTTTTGCCGTTTGTCGCGACGTTGTCCTATCAATCCTGAGCTTGGTCGGCTTCAGAGAAAAATCAGCGCTTTTTTAGATGGCTTGTCCCTTGAGCAGCTATTGCTTGCTCAGGCCGGCGGCAAACGCAAAAGGAGTAGAAAATGAACGAAAAGGAACGAAAATCCATTGTGCTGGAAAGTTGTCTGGCAAAACCCGCAACGCTCGTGGAACTGGTTAGTTACGCCGGCGACTCGATAGTGAGTAAGACGATAATCGACAAGAGTGTCGGGACTATTACACTGTTTGCGTTCGACAGGGGCCAAAAGCTTAGTGAACATACCGCTCCTTATGATGCGGTCATTCAGGTGCTTGATGGCAGGGCGGTTCTGACAATCGGCGGTAAAAAAGTAACCGTCTCAGTGCAGCAGATAATTATTATGCCCGCTAACGTTCCGCACGCCGTAGCTGCGCAGGAAAAATTCAAGATGCTGCTCATAATGATTCGTGCCTGAAAAGTAGTTGGTAGTGACGCTATTAAAGAAGGGGATGTTTTATGGATATGTTTTGTTATCAGTGTGAACAGACGGCAAAAGGCAGTGGATGTACGGCCTTTGGAAATTGTGGGAAAGACCCGCAAACCGCCGCCCTGCAGGACCTTTTGGTCTATGCACTAAAAGATATTTCCCGCTATGCTCATCGAGCACGACAATTAGGGCTCGTTGATGAAAGTGTAAATATCTTCACGGCCAAGGCGTTGTTTAGCACCCTGACCAACGTGGATTTTGACCCTGTTCGATTTCAGGTCCTTTTGAAGGAAGCGGCTTCGATAAGGGAAAAGGCAGAATCGCTCTACGAAAAGGCCTGTGAACAGGCGGCCAAAAAGCCGGAGCAGTTTACATGCGACGTCCAGTGGTGGAATGACCTTGATGATTTGGACGGCTTGGTTGGTAAGGGGCAGTTCGTCGGCATCCCGGACAAAATCGACAAGCTCGGCCCCGACGTCGCAGGGCTTCAGGAGCTGATTGTCTATGGGCTTAAAGGCGCCTCCGCTTACGCCGACCACGCACAGATTTTAGGTAAACACGAAGATGCGATTTATGCCTTTATCCATAAAGCGCTCGACCGGCTTACGCAAAAGCCGACCGATATGGATGAGCTGTTGAAGTTGGCCCTTTCTACCGGCGAAATGAACCTCAGGGCGATGGAGCTGCTCGATGCCGCCAACACAGGGACCTACGGCCATCCGGAGCCGACGCAGGTTCGAATTACACCTGTCAAAGGTAAATGTATCGTCGTCTCAGGCCACGATTTGAAAGACCTCGAGGAGTTGCTCAAGCAAACGCAGGATAAATCCATCAATGTATATACCCACGGCGAAATGCTGCCCTGCAATGCTTATCCCGGCTTGAAAAAGTATAAACACCTCGTGGGTAATTACGGCGGCGCCTGGCAGGACCAGCGAAATGAGTTTGACCAATTCCCCGGAGCAATACTTATGACTACCAACTGTCTGCAGAAACCCAAAGACAGCTACAAAGCCCGAATCTTCACGTCCGGCCTCGTCGGCTGGCCCGATGTTGTCCATATCTCGAATCAGAATTTCTCCCCGGTAATAAAGGCCGCTCTTGAATCCCCGGGCTTTACGGAAGATGCCCCTGCGAAGTTTATAACAATTGGTTTTGCCCGCAAAGCCGTTCTCGCCACAGCCGGTAAAGTCGTTGAGCTTGTAAAACAGGGTAAACTGAAACACTTCTTCCTCATCGGCGGCTGCGACGGCGCTAAGCCGGGCAGAAACTATTACACCGACTTCGCTCAAAAAGTCCCCAGTGATTGTATTATCCTCACACTGGCCTGCGGCAAGTATCGCTTCAACAAGCTCGAATTCGGCTCAATAGACGGCATTCCTCGATTGCTCGATTGTGGACAGTGCAACGATGCTTACTCTGCGGTTCAAATAGCCGTCTCATTGGCAAAGGCCTTTAACTGCGGCGTAAATGAGCTGCCGCTGTCGTTTGTTTTGTCCTGGTATGAGCAGAAGGCCGTCGCAATCCTGCTTACGCTGCTTCATCTCGGTATTCGCAATATGAAGCTGGGACCGACGCTGCCCGCGTTTGTCAGCAAAAATGCCCTCGACGTCCTGGTTGACAAATTCAACATTGCCCCTGTTGGCGACGTAGATAAAGATATGGAAGATATGTTGGCCGGGTCCAAAGTATAAGGTTTTAGTTATGGTTGCGTTCATAGAATCAATAGCGATTGGTTTTTGGCAAACCGCCCTCGAAATGGCGCCATACCTGCTGTTTGGTTTTTTTGTGGCGGGCCTGTTGTCAGTGCTGCTCCCGCAGCGGAGGGTCGAACGCCACCTCGGCGGCAGGGGAGTATGGCCTGTCGTTAAAGCGTCCCTTTTCGGTGTTCCTCTGCCCCTTTGTTCCTGCAGCGTGATTCCGGTCACGATGTCGCTTTTCAGACACGGTGCCAGCAGGGCCGCCGCCATATCTTTTTTGCTCTCAACGCCCCAGACCGGCGTCGATAGTATTCTGGTCACATTCAGTCTCCTCGGGCCGCTCTTTGCCGTCTTCAGGCCGGTGGCTGCGTTCATAACGGGTGTTGTAGGCGGTGCCCTTGTAAACATTTTTGACCGTAACCCGGAAAGCTCCCAAAATAGTCCGCAAAGCTGCCGGGACGAATGCTGCCATCCCGTCTCAGGCGGTAACAGGATGATAAGAAGTTTTCGATACGGCTTTGTTTCGTTGCCGCGGGATATTGCCAAACCGCTTGTTGTGGGCCTTGTTATTGCCGCTTTTATTTCCGCCTTGGTGCCGGACGATTTTTTTGCCGAATCGCTGCCGCCCGGATTACCCGCTATGCTTATAATGATGATTTTGGGAATACCGGTTTACGTTTGTGCGACCGCATCCGTTCCTATTGCGGCCGCGATGATGATGAAGGGATTAAGCCCCGGTGCGGCGCTCGTATTTTTGGTTACCGGCCCCGCGACAAACGCCGCGACGATAGTCACAATATGGAAGATACTCGGAAAAAGGACTGCGGTCATTTATCTCCTCACCGTTGTTGGCTGTGCCTTAGCCGGCGGCCTGCTGCTTGACTTGCTCACAGGCGAACAAATGCCGCTTGCTCTGACGCATCACGGCTGGATGTTGCCAAGAATGGTCGGGTATATCTCAGCGGTCATACTTTTCATTGTGCTGGGTTTTGCTATAATACATCGACGTCAGACAGATGAAAAAGAGATAACATAACTTTTGTAATGGAGGCGTATACGATGGCAAAAACGACTATGCCGCACGCGGGTCATAACAAGCACCTGTGCTATTTGAATAATCTGGGCTTTCAGATAAGTAATCCCAAAGAATACAAGGTCCTTGTGAAGAACGCCAAATTTCTTTGCAAGATATGTGGCCGGGTTGCCGCCAGCGAAAAGAGTCTTTGTAAGCCCGTGGCTCTCTGATAGTCAACTATAGTTCTTGATACAGTCAGGGGATTGCTTGTAAAACGACCTGTAAATATAGGTCGGCTGACATACTAACGTCCCATAACCAGACAGGCCGTGTTTGGTTGTTTTTATCGCCTCTGTGACAGTTTTTGTCAGCGAACATACCTAAATTCCTCATAGAAATACGCCATATCCTGCTTCCAAAATGAGGATTTTCCCTTATTTACCTTTCGATGTTTATGTCGATGATATTAGAAGGTCTTTGCCTGTGTGCGGCGGCAGGCAGAATTTCGCACAGTTCTCTAATTAGGGGTCATTGAAAGCATGCATAATTTACAGCCGATTCTCCTTGTGGAAGACGATGCCGTCGATGCTATGACGGTGGTAAGGGCAATGAGAGAACTTAATGTCGGCAACTCTCTTGCTCATGTCCTCAATGGCGAAGAAGCGCTCGACTACCTGAGAAATAACGCCAATGCCAAACCGTGCGTAATACTTCTTGACCTGAATATGCCCAGGATGAGCGGCAACGAATTTCTCAGAATCGTAAAAACCGATCCTCATTTGAGATGCATCCCGGTGGTTGTCCTAACTACCTCAAAGGCAGACCAGGATAAATTCGAATGCTTCGACCATAGCGTTGCCGGCTTTATAGTCAAGCCGTCCGATTACGTATCCTTCGTGCGGGCAATGAAAGTGCTCGACCTTTACTGGACACTCAACGCATTGCCCTCCGGCGCTGATAAAGAAACAGATGTTGGGCTTGAACAGTCCGTCTGCAGTGAACCTAAGTGAGTTTAAGATAAGGCCTCAATAATACCTCGAAAGCGCAATTAGTTTTTATCCGGCGTCCTGCTTTGTTCCGGCCTAAGGATTAAGATTTAAAAGCCAGGTGTCTGTAAAGACGGCAAGGTCTTTATAGTCCGTTATACCATCGCCATAAGGCAGCGGACCGATATCAACCGATGACTCTTCTTGCAGCCAGTATTGTCCCAGTTTGCAGAAATCCTCGAAAGATACCTTCCCGTCGCCGTTTAAATCGCCGGAAACCGTCACTAAATACCACATCGTTTCGTATATCGGCGATATCTCGATAATTGTCTGCTCGTTTTCTATGCTCGTTAGTACGGTGTAACTTATCGTTCCGTCAGGCGACAGGGCATAACAGGTCAGTCCCTTGAATGGGAATTTTATCGTTGCCTGAACCGGCTCGATTAGAACCGGAGCATATCCCCAGTTTGTGCCTACGGTCGTGCGGTCGGGAGAGAATATCATCCCGGTGTTTTCGCTCCGCCCGCAGGCCGTTATCAGAAATTTCCGTCTTTGCGGCAGCAAAATTTTTGTGTAATCCGGCTCCAGAGACGTTATGGTCAATGCAACGTAGTTTGGCTCATTGACTTCTATTATTCCGTTGCTGGCAGTCATAAAATTCTCTTTATGACCAACGTAAATCCTCGCTGAATTTCCAATGGCCGTATAAATCCCTTTGCCGTTGCCATCAATCTGCCAGTCTAGGATTGTCTGATTTGGTTCATTAGGTGAATCAATGACGCCTGTCTCGAAAAGGGTATTGACGATTCGATTGTTAAGCAGGTCTTCGCGTATAATGCTTGAGTTGCGTGCGAGAATCCCGAACATATCGCTGTTATAACTCATATATAGCGTCGCCAGGACAGGCAGGGGGTCACAAGGATCTGTTAAACCGATAAAGGAATACGTGCTTCCGACCGGCCCGATTCCGCCGTAGCGGAATATGCTTGCTCCCGCCGGAACAAATCCCCACTTGGCGGGATTATGGAGTATGTCAAAGAAACCGTTGAGGAAGTTATCGTTCCAGTCGTCGGAGTTGTGCGTGTAAGCATAGAGCCATATACCGTCCCAGTCCTGAGCGGCAGCAAAAGAAGCCATCAACGGCACACATTCCGCCTGGCTGTCCAATGGAGCGGCATGGTTATACTCAGTGACCGTGAATGGTTTGCCGGTGTAACTGCTGCTCTTGCCGAGTCGGTCGCCCGCCAGGCCGAATAAAGTTGCTTCATTGATATAGTCGGTCATCGGTTTTTGCTCGATATACCAGTTGGCCGGGTCCCAGGGCGTGCCCGGAAATCTCGGATGTTGCCAGTAGGCGTGGCTGTCGATGAAATCCATATCACTTTGCGCATACAGCCCCAGAGGCCCGAATACAATCGTCCCCGTCACAAGCGCATCGCAGCCGAGGTCGTTCTTTA
>CAYNVP010000049.1:0-6073 GCA_964400665.1 uncultured Pirellulales bacterium
GGCGGCTCCGCCCTGATACGGCGGACACCAACAATATTGTCATTAATATTACTGTTACTATTATAATTTGCTTTTCTTCGTGGGGTTCTCCTGTGCTTCACGGCATCCATCGACCGGTCCACAAACGGGGAAGTATCCTTTTCCGTACAGAAATAACCATCCGTCCATTTCATCTTTCCCGGCGTTCCGGACTTGTAGGCCCAGCCGACCGTCATAAGACAATCCAAGCTCTTAAATCCCCGGTTCCAGTTCGACAGGTCATAAAAGACCCATCCGGCATCAGGAAAATACACTTCAATAAATGTATGAGCGCTGTCGCTGTCAATAAACTTTGCTTTCACCGTTTCAGCAGGAATGCCGATTCTCCTGATCATTGCACATGCCAGCCGGGACATAGGCGTGCAGCTTCCCCGCCTCTGGCTCAGGGCCTCGTTGGATGTCCTTTGCCCTTTCTCGAATTTTATATTTTCATTAATCCAGTCGCAAACCCCTTCTACAACGCTTTCCGCATCGCTTGAATTACTGACTATCTGTTCGCATATAGGACCAAGCTCCTTGTTGTCGGGGTCAATACCTTCTTTTTTGTCTGCTTTGAGAGAATCAGCGAAACGTTTTTTCACGTCTTCAGAATAAGGCAGTTTCGCTGTTGTATATAGATTATTGAAATAGGCCAGTTGCACGTTCATTTTCTGTTCGACCGTAATTTTATCTGACCTTGGAGCATTCCACGTCAATTTGTAATAACGACGCGGCATACCGAGGTTATCCGAAGTAACTGCTGCGTCATTGGGCTCCTCGCTGTACTCGAATTTCGAGGACTTAACGACCTGCCAGTTGGTTGCGCCCCAGAAACTCATAAGAGCGGGAATCTCCGCTACCGAGGGCTTTCCTTTCTGTACGGTAATCTCATAATGGCGGGTAACCACAAGGTTACGACGGGCCGGACCCTGGATGATATTATGTGCTGCCAATGCCTGTGATATACCTGGGACGGAAAACAGAAACATTAAGAAAATATGTTTAATCATAGGCATTTCCCTTCTTTAATTTACCAAAGATTGACCTGATAGTTTCCGCTTTAAATGGTCTTCCCCGTTTATTGTACCAATATTGATTAGGGTATCCAGCGTTAAATCCTGACTCCACATGCATTCATTGGTTGATTTTCGAGGAGTGCCTGGGGAAGGGGGGTTAATTTTTTGCTTTTTTCACGATATTTTGGTGCCTTGTCAGGCATACGGCCGACCATAACCACCATAATCACAAGCAGTTAGGATGATATAAGAAATTCCTATAAAAGTTTGATATTTATTGAACTTTCGTAGTAGATATGGTATAATACTGACCTCACCGCCAGAAGGCGGTAGGTAGTAGCCCTGAACCACGTAGGGTTCAGGGCAAGGCAGCAGCGCAGCAGCGCAAGAAGCAGCCCCAGCCGGGCAAGGTAACAGGGACAGAAGTTCCATTTCGAATTGTAACTAAAACAAAAAACTTAGTGTCTTTGTGCCTTGGTGGCAGAGAGGGAGAGGATTATGAAGGTTAACTTACTGGAATGGCTGGAGCGTTTTTTTGTGTGGCCTGTGATGCTGTATCGTTTCTGCGAGTTCGGCTACACGTTTCGCAAAATTTACCTGGGTGAAGGTCAATGGACGATTCTGGAACAGGAGGATTATTATCGCCTGAGGCATTTCAAGTGGGTACTTTACGGCGGCGGACATAACTGGTACGCGGCGCGACTTAAGATAGCCGGCCCGTATAAGACGAGGACAATATCTATGCACAGAGAAATAATGCACGCCCCCAAAGGCATACTTGTTGACCACAGGAATTGCGAGTCGCTGGATAATCGCAGGAGCAATCTGCGTTTCGCGACGAAAAGGCAAAATATTCTTAACAGGCGAAAGAGGAAAAACCTAACATCGAAATATCATAACGTACATTTTGACAAGACCGAAAACGTCTGGGACTGTCGAATAACATATAAGGGCAAACAAGTACGGATAGGCAGATTCAAAAATGAAATCGAGGCGGCCCGCGCTTATGACGAGGCGGCCAAGAAGTATTACGGCGAATTCGCCCGGCTGAACTTTCCGCCGGAAAGCGAGCAAGACCGGGCGTTATTTACGAGGATTGGCAAAAGGTGGGACGAACTAATAAGACACAAGACGCCAGACGCAAGACACAAGACAGAACAAAGAATATAGAATTCAGAATACAGAACGACAAATCAGCCGAGGGATTTGTGCCCATTCGACAAGCTCCCCCGATAACGACTTTCGAGGGCAGGCAGGGCAGGCCTTTCTGTGGATAAGGATCATCCGAGGGATTTGTGGAAGCGCAGGGAGCTTATCGTAAGAATGGCTATGCCCATAATGAGAAGGGCGAGTATCTGCGGCCACAGGACAGCCAGGCCGACGCCTTTGAGGAAGATTCCCCGCAGGATTACCATAAAGTATCGCAGGGGATTTAGAATGGTTATGTACCGGATAAACGTGGGCATATTCTGTATTGGGAAGATAAAGCCGGAGAGCAGATTGGCCGGGAAGAAGAACAAGAATACGGACATCATCGCCTGCTGCTGGGTGGCCGAGATTGTGGAAATGAGAAGGCCGACGCCTAAGCTGACGAGAAGATAAATCAGGGTGGAGACGAGCAGCAGAAGGATATTGCCGTGGATTGGGATTTTGAACCACAGGACGCCGACGGTGGTTACGAAGCCGGCCTCCATCACGGCTATTGCGGCGAAGGGGATTAGTTTTCCTATTATCAGCTCTGCCGAGGTAAGGGGGCTGACGATTAGCTGCTCAATGGTGCCGATTTCTTTTTCCCTTACGATTGCCATAGAGGTTAGCATAAGCGACATAAGAGAGACAATCAGGGCGATGACGCCGGGTATGTAAAAGTTTCTTGAAAGAAGATTTTCGTTGAACCAGGCGCGGGTCCGTAAATCTATCGAGGGCAGTGACTTGACCTTCTGGAGCAGGATATCGATTTGCCGTGAAGCGAGGTCGCGTGAATATGTCTGGATGATGCTTGAAGCGTAGCCGAGGACGACGGCGGCGATATTGGAGTCGGTGCCGTCAACGATAAGCTGGACCTTTGGTTTGTTGTTGCCGAGGACGTCCCGGGCGAAACCGTGGTCTATATGGATTACGGTACTGACGATTGATTTATCGAGAAGCTCGTTCATTTGGCTGTCGCTGTTGATGGATTGAACGATTGAGAATTGTTTCGATGAGGTAAACGCCCTTATGAGGTCCCTGCTTTGCCTGGTGTTGTCGAGGTCGTAAATGGCGGTGGGGATGTGGTTGACGTCGGTGGTTGCGGCGTAGCCGAAAATTATTACCTGGATGAACGGCGTAACGAGTATCATCATCTTCATACGCGGGTCGCGGAATGTCTGCCTGAACTCCTTTTTTATAATGGCATATAGTCGGCCGAACATAGTCACGCCACCTTCTTTTTGAATTTGCGTTTCGCCAGCACAACCATAATCAATGCAAACGCTATTAAGAACGAGATGTCGGGCCAGAGGACCCTGATGCCGACGCCTTTAAGATAGATACCCTTGAGGACGGTGATGAAATAGCGGGCCGAGACGAGGTAGGTAATCAACTGGATTGGGCGGGGCATATTGTAAATTGCGTAAGCGAAACCCGACAGCAAAAACGCGGGCAGGAAGGTCGTGAGGATTGCCATCTGGCTGGCCGTAAGCTGGTTTCTGGCGGAAGCGGAGATGAGGATTCCCAGCGACATAGCTCCTGCAATAAATACGGCGCTGACGATAAACAGCAAAGTCAGGCTGCCGCGAAGCGGGATATGGTAAAGGAACTGGGCCATAGCTATCGCTATAATCAGGTCGAGACAGCCGATTGCGAAATAGGGCAGGAACTTGCCTAAGATAAGCTCGCCGGGCTTTACGGGCGTCGAGATGAGCTGTTCCATTGTGCCCCGCTCCCATTCTCTTGTGATTGTAAGCGAGGTCAGAAGGGCGGCGATAATCATCATAATGACGGCAATCAGGCCGGGGATAATGAAGTTTCGGCTTTTGAGGTTTTCGTTGAACCAGACCCGCGGCTCCATATCGAGCGTAGCCGGCTGACTGATGGCGAACCGGGAAAGAGTTTGTGTCATAAGCCGGCCGTTTACTGCAGAGGCGATTGAATTGGCGTAGCCGATTGCGATAGTGGCGGTGCTGGAGTCGGAGCCATCGACGAGCAATTGGACCGGCGCGGGCTGGTTTGCGAGGATGAGCTTCGAGAAATCGACGGGAATCACCATCGCCATAAGGGCTTCGTTTTTGTCAATCATATCCTGCAACGGCGTGTAGCTGTCGCAGTAGCCGACGATTTTGAAATAGCGGGAATCCGCGAAGTTGAGAATGAAGTTTCTGGATTCTTTGGATTTGTCCTGGTCCCAGATAACGAGGCGGACATTATCGACGTCCATCGTCAGGGCCGTGCCGAACAGAATCAGCAGGAGCACCGGTATTGCAATCGCCAGCGCCAGTGAGCGCAGGTCGCGGACAATCTGAATAAACTCCTTGTGGGCTATCGCCGTGACTCTTCGTAGTTTCATTTGCCGGCGTTCTCCCTGTCGTAGCTTTCAATCATCCATACGAACACGTCTTCGAGAGACGGCTCCACGTTTGTCGTGAACCTGGTTTTAAGCTGCCTGCTGGTTCCCATCGCGATAATGCTGCCCTTGTAAATGAGGGCCATTCGGTCGCAGTTTTCGGCCTCGTCCATATAATGGGTCGTAACGAAGACGGTGACGCCGGTGGAGGCCAGTTGTTTTATCAGGAGCCAGAAATTTCTTCTGGCGATTGGGTCCACGCCGGAGGTGGGTTCGTCTAAGAAAATAATCCGCGGCTCGTGGAGCAGGGCACAGCCGAGAGACAATCGCTGCTTCCAGCCGACAGGGAGGGTCCTTGTAAGAGCTTTCCTGAAGGAATCGAGGCCTGCCATCTCGATAACCCACTGTTCGCGGCGTCTTTTCTTTTCGCGTGAAACACCGTAGATACCGCTGTAAAAGTCGATATTCTCCTCGACGGTCAGGTCTTCGTAGAGCGAGAAGCGCTGCGACATATATCCTATTGTTTGTTTTATCTTCGGTTGTTCGCGGACGATATCGAATCCGCCGACGGTTCCTGAGCCGGAAGATGGAACAAAAATTCCGCACAGCATTTTTATTGTTGTGGATTTGCCCGCGCCGTTTGGGCCGATAAAGCCGAAGATTTCGCCGGGGGCGACTTCGAAGCTGATGCGGTTTACGGCTACGAAGCCGTCAAACCGCTTTTCAAGCTCGTGTACCTCGACTGCTTTATGATTTGCCTCGCTCATACTCGTTAATTATTGAAATGAATGCCTCTTCCATAGTTTCGGCCTGCATTTGTTTTTTGATGTTGGCGGGGACGTCGCAGCGGAGAAGTTTTCCCCTGTGCATAAGGCCGACGCGTGCGCATCGGTCGGCTTCATCGAGATACGCGGTTGACAACAGGATTGTTACTTTTTGTTCGAGCAATTGATAGAGAATCCGCCAGAAATCCCGGCGGGAAACCGGGTCAACGCCGTTTGTCGGTTCATCGAGGAACAGCACTTTGGGGGTGTGAATCAATGCGCAGGCAAGACCCAGTTTTTGTTTCATTCCGCCTGAAAGGTTCCCCGCGAGGCGGGTTTTGAAGGCAAGCAGGCCGCTGAAACCCAGAAGTTCGTCGATTTTTGCGGCCCTAACTTTACGCGGGACGCAGTAAACGTCGGCGTAAAAATTGATGTTCTCGATTACAGTCAGGTCCTCGTAAAGACCGAACCTCTGGGACATATAGGCGGTTGTTTCTTTAAGCTGCTCGGCCTGTTTAACGATGTGCTTTTCATCGACCCAAGCGTCGCCGGCGGATGGTTCGAGGATTCCGGTCAATAGCCGCATCGTGGTGGTCTTACCGGCGCCGTCGGGGCCGACAAGGCCGAAAATCTCACCCTGCTCTATTTCAAGATTGAGATTATCTACTGCGACAAGACCATCGAACTTTCTGGTAAGGCCTACCGCCTTAATAGCTGCCATACTTCATTCGACC
>CAYNVP010000049.1:6173-15212 GCA_964400665.1 uncultured Pirellulales bacterium
ATATAGCCGTCGGCCGGCATACCGGGCTTGAGCTCGTGGTTCGGGTTCCCAACGGTGATTTTTATTCTGTAAACCAGCTTGACCCTCTCTTCAGGCGTTTGAATCTGCTTTGGTGTGAACTCCGCCTGCTGCGATATGAATGATACCCGTCCCTGGTAAACCTTGCCTGGGTAGGTATCTGTTTTCAAATCAACTTTTTGATTCAGCTTGACCCTGCCGAGGTCGGTTTCGATGATATACGCGGTAAGCCATACGTCATTAAGGTCTGCGACGGTAAATACGGTGCTGCCGGGCTGCACCACTTCACCTTGCTCGGCGCTTTTGACCAGTATATAGCCATCGACGGGACAGTTGAGGTCGGCATAGCCGAGATTTATTTTGGCGATTTCAAGAGAGGCGACCCTGACTTTCAATTCGGCCTCGGCCATTTCAAATTTGTTTTTGGCTGAGTCCCTCTGCTGGGTTGGCATTGCCCCGCTTTTGAGGAGGTCTTCTGCCCGCTTGTATTCCTCCCTGAGCCATTTGTAGTTGGCCTGTGCCTGTTCCAGTGCTGCCTGGGCGTTTTCTTTTTCACGCTTTAGCTGTTCTTTGTCGAGGCGGGCGACGGTTTGTCCCTTGCTTACGGCGTAACCCTCGTCCACTAACAATTCGCTTATTTTGCCGGATACCTGGAAAGACAGCCGCACCTCTGTCGTTTCGATGTTTCCTGAGACGTGAATGGTTTTTTCTAATTCACCGTTTTCGCCGCGAAAGTAGGCGTACGCTGCTATAATCGCTGTTATAGCAGCCGCCGCAGCCAATATGGGTTTGAGTTTGGGTTTCATCTCGCCCGGCATTATATATGCTTAAAGGGACAATTACCACTGAGCCTCGTAGAATGGGCCGATGTAGTCCTTTTTCGGTTTGGGCCTGGTTTTGAAGATGGCCTCGGCAATGGCGACGTCGGCGGGGCGGGTAATTTTGATGTTGGAGGAATCGGTCTCGACAATCGAGACCTTATGGCCGAGGGCCTCGACGAGGAGTGAATCGTCGCTGATGTTGTCGGTGTTTGTCTTGTCGGCTTTCTCGTGCGCCTCTTTTAATAGTTTTACTTCAAACACTTGAGGCGTCTGGGCCTCGTAAAGCATCGTCCTGTCAACGGTTTTTATGATGACGCCGTCTTTGACTTCTTTAAGAGTCGCAGAGACGGGACAAGCTAAAATAGCCGCACCGGTTTGTTCAGCCGTCTTGATAGCTTCGTCAATCCATTTGGCGGTGATGCAACAGCGTGCTGCGTCGTGAATTGCCACAAGCTCGATGTCGTCTTTCAGTAATTGGAGCGCCTTGTTGACGGTTTCGAATCGTGTTGCTCCGCCGATAAAGACCTTAACATTAAAAAGCGACAGGTTCGCCCCATAGCGGATATTTACAATTTCCTCATCTTCCTGCGGGATGCCGAGCAGGATTTGTTTTACGTCTTCGCGGTTGGCGAATAGCTCGACGCTTCTTAGGAACACGGCCCTTCCGGCGACATCGACGAATTGTTTTCTTCGTTTGCCGCCGAATCTTTTTCCGGGTCCAGCCGCACAAATTATCGCCGCTACCTTTGCAGACATACCTGCCACAGGATAAACAATCAGGGCGGATTGTCAATAACGGCCGCCAACTCCCCGGGAAAGACGAGCATTTTCTTTTATTGCGCCTATGTCTTTGTTGACCTATTTTTCCAGCCGGACAAGGACAGGTTTGGGACGGCTTTTCATTGTGTTCAAATCTTCGAGCCGGACCTGTTGTTCTGCCGTTTTATAACCGGGGAACCCGGCCTGCAGGGTATATGTTCCCGGCTCTGTAAAAAAGAAGAAGCCGCCTCCTATATGTTCCACTGGCTTAATTATATCGTTGCCGCCTCGAAGCCTCGCGTCTGCCCCTGTTATCGGTGCGCCGTTTTCATCGAGGACAATGACCTGCAGTGCACTCATTTTGTAGGGCGGCTTGTCAGGGCCGTCTATGTCGAGGACTTTTTGTTCGCCTTCCGCCAGCTCGAACTCGAGTAACGTCGCAGAATCTATGAGCATATTGCCGCCGAGCAGATATCGGCCTGCGGGCAGATTGTCGAGTTTATAATTGAAGTTTTCGTCAGGTTGTATCTGGCCGACAACTGTCCTGTCTTTCGTCCACACTGTTTGCCAGCCGAGGAATTTGCCGGTCAGCCGGCCGTGGATGCCGGCTGTGCATTTCGGCAAACGGATGGTGATGTTAGAATCGCCTTCGTTAACCTCTATCGGGTATCGCAGCGAGGAGTAATCCTTACGCACCAGGACGAGATAGTGCTCGCCAGGTAAAACATTTTTGGCAATATATGGTTCATTTTCATCGTTTGGTATGGTTATTTCCGTTACCGCCTGGCTCCAGGGTTTATTATCATCCTGCAGGTGTGCCTTTATGATGTCCCACGTTGGTGTTCCCTGTTCATACTCGATTAAAATATTAACTGTCGCAAAGCCCGCCGGTATTACTCCCAAGTCCACATTCTGACCCGCCATTTCGAATGTTGCGACTTTAATTCGGTTGTTGCGTTTTTCGGTGTCATCATAATAGACGGCCCATTTGCCGTTCGGTATTCCGCCAAAAGCAAATTCACCTTCAGGGCCCGTCATTGCGTAACAGCGGAAGATGGAAGAGCTCGGTTCATCAATCGTCGAAAGCATAATCCTGCGGCTGGACAGGGGTACTGCGTAAATAATTATCTGTCCCGTCACGTTTGGCTGACCGCCGAAATCAAGATGTGATATTTTTCCCCTTGTCGGCACAAACATTCTGCAGACAACACCCATACTGTTCCATTCTCCCTGCCTCTTCACGGTCAACGGCTCGTCAGGCAGTCCTGCCGCCCGATAGTATCCGTTTGCGTCCGTTGTTGCTTCGGCCAGGTGTCTTTCATCCGATGAGCTGTAAACATCTTGAATATAGAGTGTAACATTTGGTTGCGGCCGGCCCTGGTCATCAAACACATAGCCCTCCACCGCTGCGCCCCTGTTCAATACGACTTCGATGCCTTCGGTTGTCAGGCCTTCTTTTACTTCAATGTCATTTACAATCGAATAGGCGTAATCGGGGTGAATGACCTTTATGCTTTCCCTGCCTGCCGCCAGGTGTTTCAATTCGAACATACCATCCGCCGTCTCCACGGCTCCATCTTCGGAAACAAACGGGTCTTGTTTGTAGGCCGGCGGAACCTTCACTCCACCTGCCTTCGATAGTGGCAGGACTTTGGCTCCGTCGATAAGCTGGCCTTTTTCATTGACCACTGTTCCCTTTATACTACCCCCTGAGGAAAGCTTAATCACAACGGGAACATTCTGGTCTGTATTGACATCTTCACTCCAGGCCCAGGCAAAACCCTCGGCTGCTATCTGAACCTGATATATGCCCGGTCCCGTTGCCTCAATAGTGAACCGGCCTTCGGCGTCGTCAACCTCAAGCCATTTATCAGATTGCTGATAGTTCGCACCGCGTAAAATTCTCATTTTTCTCGCACGGGCTTTGAATTTCTGTATCGGCTGGTTATTCTGTGAATTTATAACGGTGCCTTTGATGAACGGTTTATCAAAGGACACAAGCTCAACTTCGAGTCCTTCGCTTGGCGCAACAACACCTTCAAGGACCTTTTGTTCCGCTTCGTTGGATGAAAATGTTAATCTGTATTTTCCCGGTTCAAGCCGGTCTATCATAAAATTCGTATCACAAACATCGCCTCTATAATTTTGCCACATAGTCGAATGATGCCCATAGTTCGGGGAATATGCCTGTATGTCAACCCAACGGGGAATTTTGTCTCCGGCAAAGGTCAATTTTCCTCGGATTGATACAAGCGACTGCGGCGATTTTTCGGGAATTGTCAATCTCAGCAGTTCTTCATTTGGCAAGGGTAATTTGATGTGCAAGATTGGAATGCTTGTGCCGCCTCCTTGTCCTCTTGGTATGTGTGCGTAAAGCCGATATATGCCGGGTACTATATGTCGCAGCGTAAAAAAGCCGTTGGCGTCAATCGGAAGCATCTCAGGAGAGTAATTGCCACCCCACCAGTCGGGATAGGCCTCGATTTTCAAGTCCGCTGCCGGTACGCCGTCTTCATATTGAGCGTAGCCGTTGACGTCGACTCCATTTTGGAGAACTATCCGGCCTGATTCTACGACATCGGTGTCGTTTAGCATTGCTATGAGCTTGCCCGGGGCATAATCCCATTGTATACGACCAATTCTGACTCCATCCTTTCTCTGGCCGGTTGTAACATATTTGCCGTGTGTAGCTATAATCAAGTAGCCCTTTGTACTGGGCGGGAAACCGCCGAGAAGGACAAATCCGTTTTTGTCTGTGCGTCTACGAAGCGTATCAGTACCGATCCTTTTGTTTCTTACTCCGTCAGGTATGGTTGCTGTTAGTTTCGCGCCTTCAATGGGCTGGTTTGCTTCGTCAACAACCTGCACTTTTATCATGCAGGCCCTCTCGAGTTTGAAATCCCTGGCGGATTGTTTGTCTTTGCTGAGATTCACAGTCGGCATTTTCTGGTAGTCGTATATCCCTACGTATTCGTTTGAATCTATCGAGATTCTGTAATTGCCGTCCTCCCTGATTTTTTCAAAACAGTAAAATCCGTTTGCGTCCGTCTGGACGTCAGATATGGGGCCGCCACTTGCCCTGACTATTGCGTCCCTGACGGGCCGGCCAGTTTGGGCGTCTTTTATGAAGCCGCAAAGAACGCAGTCGGGTTTTGCTGTTTCGCCGGCATTCGTAAAAGACGTAATGCCGAACAAAAGGCCCAGGCAAAAAATCGCGGCGCTTATTGCCTCCTTAGAGCGTGTTTGTGATAACATAATAAATCCTCCTAAAGTTGCTTTGATAGCAATCAATTACGTCCTGTTGTAAGCGAGACGCTAAACACCCGTCCGCGTTTAATCGGAGGCGGGTAAGCTCTCAAGATTTTTTCTGACCTGCTCGGCGCCGAAGCTGTCGGGATACATCTTCAAAAAATCATTGAGTGCCGTTCTCGCGTCCGCCAGATACTGTTTTTTTTGTTCGACGTTCGACTCATCCTGTTGGCGCCAGAAGTGAATCTTCAGCAGGGCAAGCTCATACAATGCCTGCATTCCGCCATCGGTGGTTTTATATTTCTGATGCAGCTCGGCCAGTCGCTCGGCTCGGAGCTGTTCGTCCGGCAGGAGCTTTACCCTGGCAAGCAGAACGTTGTCCCGCAGCGGGTCATTTTTGCCCATTTCCTCCAGCAGCTCATCAAGCCGGTCGGCGTAATCGGGACCATAAGGATTGAGCATAACAAATCTTGCCAGCCGTCTCGCCGAATCCGCTTTGGCGGTGCGGTTGTCCGTGCTGATAAGGGTCTTAAGCTGGCTGAGCTTCCTTTGCAGCTCGGTCAGTTTCGAGACGGTCATAACTGAGTCGGCCGGCGGGTGAAACATACTGAACAGGGACTCTTCGGTCGGCTGTTCCCGGTTAAGAAGCTTCAACCGCTCATCGAGCAGCGTCCCGGCATCGGCGATGAGGGCTTCAGCCTGCTCGAACTTTTCCTGGCCGGCCCAGTGCATCGCAATCCGCCACCGGGCCTCGAGTGATTCGGGGCTGTTGCCGAATTCGATGTATAGCCGATACCACACCTCCCGCGAGCGTTCGAATGGGTAATCGTTGTAGAAATGAAGCGTTTCCTCGGCGTCGCGTATGCGAGTGTCGGGGCTGTATTCCATTAAAAGGGCCTTGAAATACAAAGCAATGGGCATCCGTTTGCTTTTGGAGCGGCGCATAATGAATTGCTCGTATTGCCCAAGCAGCCACTGTCTTTTCTCCTGATACCGCAACTCTGCAGGAACAGCGAACCACGTTGGCCAACGGTCGTGGGCAAGCTGGGCCTGTATTTCGGCCTTTAGCTCTTTGCGCAGCGCTATCGGCTCCGTCGGATAGAAAAAGCCGCCTAAATATCTTGTGACGGCAGGATTGGTTATGGCCTGGTCGAGTGCCCTGGTGATGCTGTGGTCGTGGAATTCCGTAATCTGCTCCGGATTATTGCGGGCTACGTAGAGCTGGTAGTCCAGCTCATCAAACCCTATCATGAACCTGAAGATGATGGCTGCGATGACAAGCGCGATTGTTGTTGATAACCAAATCTGCCCCGGCCGGTATCGCGTAAAATGCCCTATGCCCAGCACTATGCCGGCTATGCCAAGCCCAATCAGCCAGGCGCTCAACCACGGAGTAAACGAAAAACCCCATTTAATCGGCTCGACACCTTTTGCCCCGCCGAAAAATCCCCAGTACAAAAGCTGCGGCACCATACATAGCACCAGCGAAATGAAGCGTGAACGGAACCGCAGAGGTCGGCAGGCGACTGCAATGCAGCTTACCAATAGGCAAACCGCAAAGGCGGGCAAATCCGCAAGGAAGAATACGCATAAAATCAAAGGCATACTGTAAATGAAGCTGAGAAGCTGGGAGGTGAGCACGGGTGTTACGGCTAAAACCGCCATAAGCATCGCAAGCACAAGAACCTGCCAGGGATATTCGAAGATACTTACACCCGACAGCAGCAGTTGGCCTATACGCCAATGCTGCGGTGATGTTATTGATTCGGGACTGAATGAAAGCGGCGAGCCGGTTAGAATTTTCGACCAGAAAAGGCATACTCCTGCAAAGGCGACCACAGTCAGCAGCCAAAAGCTGAGGACGTTTGCGTGGCTGTAGTGCAGCGTCGGCCCCACAGCCAAAAACGTCTTGCTGGTTACTATCGGCGTCTTTCCGTTGCCGTTACTATTCGGCATACATCTTTCCTGAAACTACACATAAACTATCAATCACTTTTGAAGTCCTCCTTTTGACTGGTGCACCATTAAAACATTTTTTGGAACCAATGTAAAGCAATGACTGTAAATCCCTGTAAATCCCGGGACAAATATCAACTGATATATATATATATATATATGCCCTATGACCTGAACAATACCTTAAAGGCAACAGTCGCCGTATCGGGCTTATGTAATGTTAAGGATAGGGCAAATAGAGAAGATAGGTAGAGTTTACAAGAGAATATCTGCCAAGACAGAGGGAAAGTGCATTTTATTGAACGTAGCTACGCCTTTTTGAGGATACCATCGATACTGGCGAGTTCTTCGGAGGTAAATGAGAGATTATTCAGGCAGGCGATGTTTTGTTCGAGCTGCTCGACCCTGCTTGCACCAACTAAGACGGAAGTTACCCGCTTGTCTCGGAGCACCCACGCCAAAGCCATCTGGGCGAGGGATTGGCCCCGCTTTTTGGCCACATCGTTCAGCTTGCTGGTCTTTTTCAAAACTTGTTCAGTAATCTGTTCGCGCTTGAGGAAGCCGTGCGGCTTCGCTGCCCGGCTGTTTTTGGGAATACCTTTAAGATATTTGTCTGTAAGCAGCCCCTGCGCGAGGGGCGAAAAGCATATACAGCCAATTCCTTCCTTTTCGAGGACATCGAGAAGCCCATCTTCGACCCAGCGGTCAAACATAGAGTATCTCGGCTGGTGAATCAGGCAGGGGGGGCCGAGACGGCGCAGAATCTTCGCCGCCTCAGTCGTTTGCTCCGGCTTGTAATTTGATATACCGGCATAAATGGCCTTACCCTGTTTGACGGCGGTATCGAGGGTGGACATTGTTTCATCGAGAGGCGTATCGGGGTCGAACCTGTGCGAATAGAATATGTCAACGTAATCCAGCCCAAGGCGTTTGAGGGACTGGTCCAGGCTGGCCAGCAGGTATTTTCGCGAGCCCCACTCGCCGTAAGGCCCGTTCCACATCCAGTAGCCGGCCTTGGTCGAGATAATCATCTCGTCGCGGTATGTCCTGAAATCCAGTTTGAGAATTTTGCCGAAATTCTTCTCTGCTGAGCCGGCAGGGGGGCCATAGTTATTGGCCAAGTCGAAATGCGTCACGCCGAGGTCGAATGCCCGGCGTATTATCGCACGGGCTGTCTCGAAGTCGTCAACGTCACCGAAGTTATGCCAAAGCCCAAGTGAAACCGCGGGGAGCTGCAGGCCGCTTCGCCCGCAACGATTGTACTTCATTTTTTCATAGCGGTTTTCAGCCGGACGGTATCTCGCTTTTGAGCTTTTCGCCATATTTTTGCCTCGCGGAGAGAATAGCCGAAGCAATCAGCGGTGTCAAAAGAAACTGTCGTTAAAGAATTGCTTGCAAGAGACGAATATTTCTTGTAGATTGAAGTGAGTCCTTCGACATTGCTCAGTCCGCAGGACGCCTTACGGCGGACGGTGAGCTTGTCGAACCGTTGGCGGTGTAGCTCAGTTGGTTAGAGCATGGGATTCATAAGCCCAGGGTCGTCGGTTCGAATCCGACCGCCGCTATTACCAGGCCTTATTTTCCCTTGGACAAAACTTATATCTCTTCTATTTCGTCCTATAAAAAATTCGTTTATGTCTGTGCGTATGTTTTTATTTGAATCGAAAGGTGAAACGTTACTAACCCCGGTGCTTATAAGTGCCGATTGTTATTAAGGTAAAAGAGTCGACTTTAAGGCAGCGATAATGTCATCTGCCCGTGCATAAAAAAAGCCCGAAATGCAATTAAGGGAGTTAGTTATGCTGAAGGATAAAAAGTTTATATGGATACTTGAATACCTTATTGGCCTGGGTCTTCTTGTGGTTATTATGCCTTTCCTCGTTCGTCCGCATCCAATCTGGAGCGATGCACATGGCTGGGCATATCTGCTTTTCATTACATGTTCCGGCATCATACTTGTAAGCTCCGCCGGTTCGATGAGGCAGCGTATGCGGTTGGCCAAACGAATAGAACAGCTCGAGCAAATGGTTAACAACCCCAAGCCCGCCCCAAAACAGGCGCAAAGTGAAGCCGGGCAAAAACGCACGGCCAGCGAGTATTTCGTCGGCTCGGTAAACTGATGCTCTTTTAGTTGTCCTTGCGAAGGCGAAGATTCACGACAGTCGGTATAGCCATCCAGCAGCCGGCTGTCGTTTTTCATATTGACCTGCCGCATTTTTCTGCTTTGGATATTCAT
>CAYNVP010000050.1:0-15202 GCA_964400665.1 uncultured Pirellulales bacterium
GAAAATGTTGTGTCCAAAAGGTATCTGGATGAAACTCTAAAGAATATATTCAATCAGACCGACCCTAACTGGCAGCTTGTAATCATTGACGACCTGTCCCCCTGCAAAGAGGCCGTCGATTATCTTGACGAAGTAAAGGCAGAACACCCGGACAAAATCCACATTATTAAAAAGAAAACAAACAATGGCCCAGGCCATTGCCGCAATCTGGGTATAAAGTGGGCATACGAGCATAATTCGCCCATTGTTATCTTCAACGATTCGGATGATATCTCTGACAAGCGACGACTCGAAGTGGCCAGGAAAATCTTCGTGCAGGACCCCGAGGCAAGTGTGGTTTATACCACCTTTAAGGTTATTGATGAGGACAGCAAAGTAGTGCCTATGGAAAATTTGACGCAATCCATCGTTGAAATTCTCGAAGGCCATCAGGGCAATCCTCCTCAGGGGACAAATGCGTGGATAGAAATAGGCACGGAAAAAGGATACACAAATCTAACCTCGGCAACTGTGGTGGATACGGCACTGGCCTATAAATATCCCTTCCCCCCGGAAAAGGTTTCTGAGGATTCAAATACCTGGATGAGATATTCGGCAGGCGGCGGAAAATTCGTCTATGCAGGCGAAATACCGACCCTTTACAGAATCCCCCAGCATACGGCCGGGTCTTCTTCTCGCTCAAGAGAAGGTGGGAAACACGGATTTTACGTGACAAAGGCCCGGGTCGATGCGGATGGTTTTACCCGGGCAATGGAGATTGCCCTTACCAACGGCAAGGTAAAAGTTGAGCAAAGAGACGAGCTGCTTATAAAGTTTTATCTGAAGCTGGGGGAAACTATGTACAGGGAAAATGAAATGGACATCGCTAAGGAGCAGGTCGAACACGCAAAGCTTACAGATGCGGAAATTACTAAAAAAGTCATCAAAGAGAAAGGATTCCAGTCATGGGCCAGGATATAACCTCAAGGGTGATAAGGAGTTGATAAGCTATGGAAGTGAGATGGCTGAGTTCAGATTTTAAGCAGGACATGATGGTTCTGGCAGGGGATGTCGGGGGAACAAACACAAACCTTGCCCTGGTCGGAGAAAAAGGCAAAAAATACACTATCCTTCTAAAATGCGTCTTTGAGTCGAATAAGATTGACGGGGTTATAGACCCACTCAAAGAGGTAATAGCCGCCGGGAAGGAGAAAATCCCATCCCTTAAAATAGACCTCTGCTGTATTAGTGCGGCAGGACCGGTCGAAAACAACTACTGCCACCTTACAAACTGCAAGTGGGATATCGACGGCGGGGCGATAAAAAAAGCGATAAAAACAGACACCCTTATCATCAACGACTTTTTAGCCATTGGCTACGGGATTCCCACTCTGGATGTGAACAATCAGAAGCAAATTACTAAACTTCCTACTACAGAAGGCCGTTTCCCTGAGCCGAGTGGAACGACAAAGGCGGTAGTGGGCGCAGGCACAGGCCTGGGTGTGGGATTTCTCACTGCCAGAGACGGGCAATACAGGGCACACCCGTCTGAGGGCGGCCATTCCGGCTTTGCGGCATTTGACGACGAAACAAAAAAGCTGAAAGATTATGTCGCTGAAAAAATAGGTGCGCCTCCCGGAGTAGAACTGTTTGTTTCAGGGCAGGGTATCTGCAACATCTACAACTACTTCAAGAACAAGAAAAACATAAAAATAGAAGGTGTATTAAAAGAAATAGATAAGACGAAGGACGAAGATAAACCCGCTCTGATTTCAAAAAACGCCGGGGAAAACCCGACTTGCAGAGATATAATGAATCTCTTTATTAAGATGTATGGCAGCTTCGCCGGAGGGCTTGCCCTCATTTTCCTGCCTTTTAGCGGTATATACCTTGCAGGGGGCATAGTGACAAAAAACGAATGGCTGTTTTTGGAAGATAATCTTTTCATGAAAAGCTTCGAGTCAAACTATAATCCCAACATCAGTCCGCTGTTAAAGAAAATTCCGGTTTATACCATAAAGGATTATTCCATTTCTTTGTATGGCGCGGCGAACGCCGCCGTCACGCTTATGAGCAAATGATATTAATCCTGATAAGACAATCCGTGGTTAAGAGAAAGTGCCGGCAGGCAGAGAGGACTGTTTAATGAAGCTCGACCCGACGAAAATGAAAAACTGGGAGATAGCCGAGGCGGCCGAAAAAAATATAAAGCCCATTTTCCAGCTCGCAGAAGAAATTGGTCTGCGAAAAGAAGAGCTTCTTCCCGCTGGCCATACGCTAGGCAAGGTCGATTTTATGAAAGTGCTCGACCGGCTCAAAGACGCCCCGACTGCCAAGTACATAGATATTACCGCTGTTACTCCGACACCATTCGGCGAGGGCAAAACGACAACCACAATCGGGCTGATTCAGGGGCTTGCTAAATGCGGCAAGCGGCCGACAGGCGCAATTCGCCAGCCAAGCGCAGGACCGACCTTCAATATCAAGGGCGGCGCCGCCGGCGGCGGCCTTTCTCAGTGTATACCGCTGATTCCTTTTTCAATCCGCCTCACAGGCGATATCGACTCTGTCACTAATGCGCATAACCTCTGTATGGTTGCTTTGACTGCCCGGATGCAGCACGAAAGAAACTACGACGACGAACGGCTGGCGAAAAGAAAGCTGCGCCGATTGGATATCGACCCCGACTCCGTGCAAATCGGCTGGGCGATTGACTACTGCGCTCAGGCGCTCCGCAATATCAGAATCGGCAGGGGAGGTAAAAGAAACGGCGTTGAAATGGATTCCGGTTTCCAGGCCACCGTCTCCAGCGAGGTTATGGCTATTATGTCGATTGCAAAAGACCTTAAGGACCTTCGCAGCCGAATAGCGAAAATAGTGGTGGCCAAGGACCGAAGAGGCAAAGACATAACAACCGCAGGCCTCGAAGTTGATGGCGCAATGACCGCGTGGATGGTTGGTGCACTGAATCCCAACCTGCTTCAGACAATGGAGGGCCAGCCCCTCTTTGTGCACGCGGGCCCCTTTGCCAATATAGCAATAGGCCAGAGCTCGGTTATTGCCGACCTGACCGCAACAAAGCTCGGTGATTATCACGTAACCGAAAGCGGCTTCGGCACCGACATCGGCTATGAAAAATTCTGGAACCTCAAATGCCGAATCTCAGGCCTGCGTCCCGATGCGGTAGTCATAGTTGCGACCGTTCGTGCTCTTAAAATGCACGGCGGCGGCCCGCCGGTCAGGCCGGGCGTGCCCCTCAGTGAAGAATACACCAGAGAACATCTCGACCTGCTCGAAAAAGGATGCGAAAACCTGATTGCACATATCGAAATCGTCAAAAAAAGCGGCGTTAAACCAATTGTGTGCATTAACGCCTTTAGCTCCGATACAAAAGCCGAGCATATTATGGTTAAAAGAGTGGCTGAACAGTACGGTGCAACGGCAATCGTCTCCGAGCACTGGCTCAAAGGCGGCGATGGTGCGATTGAGCTTGCCCAGGCCGTCATTGATGCGTGCAGTAACAAGAACAATTTCAAGTTCCTTTATGACCTCGATATGCCCATCAGAAAGCGGATAGAACTAATCGCCAAGGAGGTCTACGGCGCCAACGGCGTTTCTTATTCGGAGGTCGCTCTTGAGAAGCTTAAAACTCTTGAGGCGGACGCGGCGACGCAGAAATTCGAGACATGTATGGCAAAGACACATCTTAGCTTGTCATACGACCCGGAGTTTAAGGGGCGACCCATCGGCTGGCAATTGCCCATCAGGGACGTGCTTGTTTACAAAGGCGCTGAATTTGTCGTGCCCCTGGCTGGCGAGGTCAAGCTGATGCCGGGCACCGGCTCGGACCCGGCCTTTCGGCGCATTGATGTTGATGTCAATACCGGCAGGGTGCAGGGAGTGTAAAATGGCGGCGAAGATAATAGACGGCAAACAAATAGCCGCTGAGATGCGGGCTCATCTTAAAACCGAAGTTGCCGACCTTGCCAAAAAAGGCATAGTGCCGGGCCTCGGAGTGGTTTTGGTAGGCGACGACCCCGCCTCAAAGTCGTATGTTACCGCAAAACAAAAGGCCTGCTCGGAAATCGGCATCTTCTCAGAAGACAATCGCCTGCCCGAAAATACTCCGCAAAAGGAATTGATTTCTGTTATTAACCGACTAAACAAAGACACGAAAATACACGGCATCCTGACGCAATTGCCCTTGCCCAAACACATTGATGAAACCGAAGTGTTGCTCGCAATCGACCCGGTCAAGGATATCGACGGTTTTCATCCAGTAAGCGTTGGTAAAATGATGCTGGGGCAAAAGACGTATCTGCCCTGCACGCCTCACGGCGTCGTCCAGCTTTTGCTTAAAAGCGGAGTAAAAATCGAAGGCGCCAATGTCGTCATCGTCGGCAGAAGCAACATCGTCGGAAAACCTCTGGCAAATATACTCATCCAGAAAAACCCATTGGGTAATGCCACAGTAACCGTCTGCCACACCCGCACCAAAAACCTCGCTGAACACACAAAAAGAGCCGATATTGTCGTCGCCGCCGTCGGGCGCCCCAATACCATCACCGCCGATATGATAAAAGAAGGCGCCGTCGTCATCGATGTCGGAATCAATCGCATTGAGGACCCCTCGAAAAAAAGCGGCTATCGTCTCGTCGGGGATGTGGATTTCGAGAATGTTAAGGAAAAGGCCTCTCTTATAACACCCGTCCCCGGCGGCGTCGGCCCGATGACCATTACGATGCTGCTTTACAACGTCGTTGATGCTGCTAAACGTGCTGAACGTTGATTGTCGGTTTTCAATTCTAAGACAAAATGAAATTGCCGGCGGAAAACATTCGCTCATTTAGTCCTGCCGTTCAGCAGTTGTGGGCAATGATGAATCCCTGCGTGATTTGCCCGCGTAACTGCCGGATAAATCGCGGTAAAGGTGAGACCGGCTTTTGCGGCATCGCCGATATGCCGGTGGTCAGCTCGCAGGGGCCGCATTTCGGCGAGGAGAACGTGCTGGTAGGCAGAGGCGGCTCAGGGACGATATTTTTCGCCGGCTGCAACCTCAAGTGCGAGTTCTGCCAGAATTATGACATAAGCCATTTTCGCCACGGCCAGCCCATTACGCTCAACGAGCTGGCCGATTTTATGCTCGATTTGCAAAGTTACGGCTGCAGCAACATCAACTTTGTCACGCCGACACATATAGCGCCCGCAATAGCGGCAGGTTGTGAGATTGCTCGAAAGAAGGGATTGAATCTGCCGACGGTTTACAACAGCGGCGGCTACGACTTGGTCGAGACGCTCAAGCTGCTGGAGGGCTTAATGGATATCTATATGCCCGATATGAAATTTTCCGATAGCTCCGCTGCAAAAGAGTTTGCAAACGCACCCGATTACCCCGAAATCTGCTTTGCCGCTGTCAAGGAAATGCACCGGCAGGTCGGCGACCTGCAAATAGAAAAAGGACTTGCCAGGCGCGGGCTTTTAGTAAGACATTTGGTGATGCCCAACAAATTGGCGGGCAGTTTCAAAGTAATCGACTTCTTATCTGAACAAATCAGCCCTAATACCTCAATCAACGTTATGGACCAGTACCGCCCCTGCTTCAAGGCCTCGTCCCACCCAAAGATAAACCGCCGACCCACCCCCGAAGAAGTCGAAGAAGTCCGTCAATACGCACTTGCAAAAGATTTGAACGTTATTACTTAAACAGTTCGACTGTTGGCTGTCTATCGATTTTTTTCCTTGACTGCCCCGCTATAAAACATACGATGATAATCGTCTTTTGTGGCATGGCAAAAGATAAGAGCCAAACCGGAATGCCAAAAGTTAGTGGAGGTGCAAAAAATGAAAACGAGGAGATTAGCCCAATATGGAATTGAGCCACCGATGAGCCATCGTATTTCTGTTTGTACTCTACGCACCCTTATACTATCTTCGCTCCTTATTTTTATGACGCAGGGGCAATTGCACGCAGAGGATAAAGTGAATTACCCTGACAGAAAACCGCTCATTGTCAACAACTGCCCTCATGTCCGTTTAAGTAATTTCTCGTTCGAAAACCGATACGAGAGGTCCAGCTACCGGTTCGTTCAATGTATGGCCTGGACGAACACCGGCGGTCAACCGATTGTCGCCTTCGAGATTGTCATTCTCAGGTATGATGCTTTCAATGAACGTATAAATGGGGCGAGCTGGATTGTAACGGGCATTAACGGTGAAAACTGGACGCCGCTGAACCCCGGATATATGGGAAGTGACATAACTATCGGCTCAGGTGCGGAAGAGGTATTCACAGGCATTGCCTACGTCCGTGCAGTAAGGCTCAAGGACGGCACTATCTGGCGTGCTGATGCCGAAGAACTTCTCAAAGAACTTCGCAAAGTTGCCCCCGATATTGAGAACTACGGCGATGTGAATCCCGACTTCAAGATTAAGCCGAACTAATAATGCTGGGCAGGTTCGGCCATCCCGCGATGAGCTTGCCGAATCCACGATTGGTTTCAATCGCGGCACGTTTCAAGGCGTCGTCGCATCTCAAGATAAACCGCAGACCCACCCCTGAAGAAGTCGAGGAAGCCCGCCAATACGCCCTCAAAAAAGGCCTCAATATTATTAGCTAAGAGATGCTATTTAACCAGTGACTTCAGGGTCCTCGCGTTTGCGACGGCGTGGCCGAGGACATCGTTGTTGAAGTAGGCGTAAACGGCGCTCACACTTTCTCGGTTTGCTTTAATCCACTCTGCCCATTTAGCCAGCATCGGCCTGGTGTAGTTGCCGGCGTATCGGCCTGAAGTGCCGTGAAAGCGAATATAAATCACGTTGCCGGCGATTATCTTCGGCGTAAGCTGGCCGCTGAGGTCGTGGATACAAAAGCCGGCTCCAAATTTGTCGAGCAGTTTGAAGGTGTCATCCGTGTACCAGCTTTCGTGTCGAAATTCAAAGACGGCCGTAGCACGGCCATCTTGGCCGTGCAGGCACGGGCTGGAAGCCCGTGCTACCCGCTTTTTGGGCAAAAGTTCTAAAAACGAGCTGAGCAGTTTCAGGTTTTTGTGCAGCATTGGCGGCAGTTGATACAAAACCGGGCCGAGGTGCTTTTTTAACAGCTTAATCCGCTCGAAAAAACGCTTCAATTCATCCTTTGTACCCTTGAGTTTTTTAATATGTGTGATGTAGCGGTTGGCCTTGACGGCAAACAAAAAGTTGGCAGGCGCGAGTTTATGCCATTTTTTCAACGTCTGCTCCTGCGGCAAATGATAGAAGGTGTTGTTTATCTCGACGGTGTCGAATTGGCTCGCGTAGTAGCTCAGCCAGTCGCTTTTTGGCAGGTCTTCGGGGTAGAATCGGCCCCGCCAGTGGTCATAATACCAGCCGGACGTCCCTATCCTGATATCGCAGCCGGCCTTGGTCATAGTCCCGCCTTTACTTCGTAATCTTCAACTGCTCTCTATCGGGAAGTTTTGGAAAGGGCCCGTGCGGTTCGGTTTGATACCAGAAAACGACGGATGAAATATCGTCCTGCAGAGGCAGGTATTTGCCGTCCTGCTGCCAGCCCAGTGCCTGCATAGTGACCCTCAGGTTTTGTTCGAACCTTACCGGGTCCATTATGTGCCAGCGGTACAAAGAAAATCTCGGCTGGTCTTTCGGATTGTAAACAGTCCTTTCTTCGACGAACTTGCCGTTCTCGAAAACCCTCGTTTTTCTGACCGGCTGCCCCTTCGGATTGATTACCTGCGGCATACCCGCGTATGGGCCGCTGAATGTCTGATAGCCGCCCCCTTTGGGATTGTCGAATCCGTATGAGCCGCAGAAGTAATCTTCCGTGCCTGTTCCGCAGATTGTCGGAAATTCCGTGTCGCCGTCTATGTAGAACTTTATCTCACCCTCGCCCCACCAGCCGGCGCTGTTGGCGCCCCAGGTCATATATGTCCCTACATAATGCCCCCGCCCGACGATGCCGTCAACGAGCGTATAAACCTCCTTGAAAGGCAAAGGATTGACCCTGCGAAACTGGGCGTGGAAATAGGCGGCATTTTCGGCAATGTCGGTTAGACAATAATCAATCTGGAAATATAACGTCATCTGGCTCTTGTCGATATTTGTTACCGTGACTTTGCAGCCCTTCCTGAAAGGCATAGGCCAATAGCAGTTGAACCCGTTTTTGGGATTGACGCAGACGGGTAGCGAAGTAACCTGCGCATATTCGCCCATGCCGCAGGCAAAAAAGTCACCGAGAGGGCACTCCACAGAAGGCGTCTCCTCGCCATCCCAGTAGATTCGCAATATATTAAGGCGGTCGTTTCCCGCCGGCGTCATCCAGATGTGCCGAATTGCGCCGCAGCCGTTTATGTCGGCCAGAACAAAGGTTTTACCCGGCGCAATCTGAATATACGGATTTACCTTCCAGCCCCGACCCAAATCGCGAGCGGCCCTGGACGCCGTTCCCTCGCCGAGTTTTGCCATCCCGCCTTTGCCTTTTTCGCCCGTGGGATTTTCCGGGCCAATCGAGCGGGTTTTGGCGTTTGACAGAAGCGGAAGATTTCCCAGTCCCGAATCGAACCAACCGGGATTTGACTCGACACCTTTTGCGAGATACATTGACGCCAGTGGTACAGCAAGTACAAAACATATTGTTACATTTGATAGTTTCATATACCGTCCCTTCACTAAAGAAGTTTAATGATATAATGCGTAATGTCCAAGCGCCTTGATATTGTCTATCGGCGTATCCCGCGTGACTTCGCATCCCGCCCCGACTATGAAATTCCCGCCTGATTCTTTATGGCAGTTTTCGACCGCCTTGTAAACAACATCCGCGGGGCTATCCCGCAGGACCGACACGGGATTTATATTGCCGCAAATAACCTGTTCCTGCCCCATTTTTTCTCTCGCCATCCGCACGGGGCAGGGATAATCGAGGTCAACCATTTCACAGCCCAGTTTGCCCATACCTTCAAGAATTGCCCTTGTGTCTCCGCATATATGCAGCCGGACCGCAGCGCCGAGCTTGTGAATCCCGTCTATCAGTCGCTTCTCATAAGGCCATACAAATTCCTGATAAATCTTAGGCCCGACCAGGGACGCGGCTGCGTCCCCGATTCCGACACAATCGACGCCCGCTTCAATCTGCGCCTTTGCGAACCTAAGCCCCAGCTCAATCGCAAATTCAAACAGGTCGCGCACAAAAATCGGGTCCTCGAAAAAATCCGTCATTATCGTGTTGATGCCGCGAAGGTCGGCCCCTTCAGCGCAGGGGCCTTCTATCCAACCCTCGATGATTTTGTCCCCGCCGACCTTCTGCCTGAACAGAGCCGCCGCCTTTACCCTGTTGTGCATTCGCCCGCCTCCCAGCGGGTCAGGCATCTTAAGCGACGCCAGCTTGCTCTTGTCCGCCAGAAGCGCATTTTGCCCGTCTATGGCAGGCGGAGAGTCCTCGGCGTATATGACCGATGCCCCGCAGTCCGCCGCCTCACGCGCAGGGTCCGAAATGCAGCCGACCTGGTCAAAACCAAACTCTTCCGCCACACGTAACTGCCCCTCTACCAGCACCCTGTAATTCGTCACGTAATCGCGGTATTTTCTTCCGATTCGGTCTGCCGCAAACTGCATCGTAATCGGCATCAACGCCAGGTGGTCCGGACGCTCGCCCTTAAAAATCTTCAAAACTCTTTCCCGACCCGTCATATTTTTTCCCTGTCTCAATGAGCCGGAGAATAATTGCAATTTTACTGACCTTTTACGTTCATCCTGATGGAAAAAAGGGAACTTCTGGCGGTAATGAAAAGCGTTTTGCCGTCTTCACCGCCGAAGCAGAGATTCGAAGGCGGATTCGGGATGTTAATGGAACCGATTCTTTTACCTTCAGGGCTGACAATGATTATACCTTTGCCGGTCAGGTATAAATTACCCTGCTCATCGAGCTCCATACCATCGGCGCCAATCGGGACAAAGAGCTTTTTGTCGGACAATGTGCCGTCGGTGTTAATTTTGTAAACCCAGGTTTTATGGCCTCCATAGTCGGCGACGTAAAGAAGCCGGCTGTCTTTTGTGCCGACGATTCCGTTGGGACTGACCATATCGTCGACAACGAGGATTGGCTCGCGGGAGTCCGCCGGCAGATAAAAGACATAATTGCCTCCCTGTTCCATATCTTTTCTATTTCCAGACCCGGGGTCAGTGAAGTATATGCCGCCTTTTTTGTCACGCCAGAGGTCATTTGGGCTGTTGAGCTTTTTGCCTTTGTAGTTATCGCATAGGACGGTGACGTTTCCCTGCATATCGATTCGGGTTATTCTGCGGTCGCCGCCTTCGCAGGCCAGCAGATTGCCCTTATCGTCAAAATCGAGACCATTTGCTCCGCCTGAATTTTCGCGAAAGGTCGATAGGTTGCCCTCTGACCACTTGTGGATTCGGTTATTCGGTATGTCGGTAAAGTAAACGTTGCCTTCTACATCTGCGATTGGCCCTTCTGTAAAGCTGAAACCATCCGCTAACTTCTCGACCTTTGCCCCCGGTGTTATTACGCCCCCCTTTTTCGGCGGGTCTTTTATCTTTTCGATGGCCTTAGCGACTTCTGTTTTCATTTGTCCGCCTCTGAGGCCCTTTGCGAGGATTTTGCCGTCCGGGTCAATCAGAAACGTCGAAGGGATACCCTGCACTCCATACTCCTTGGCAATATCTGACTTCGACAAATCACCGAGGAATGCCTGAGGCCAGTTCATCTGTTTGCCGGCGACGCCTTTCTTTGCCGTATTTGGGTCCCTATCGAGCGACAAACCAATCATCACGAACCGCTTGTCCTTTCCGTACGCATTGAACGCGTCTTTCAAGCTCGGCACCTCGGCCATACACGGCCCGCACCAGGTTGCCCAGAAATTGAGCAGGACAAGTTTCCCGCGGTAGTCGGCCAGTCGAATCTTCCCGCCGTCGAGTGAATTGACTTCGAATACCGGGGCGATGTCGCCGATTTTGAGGCGCTTGTGTATTTCAAGTTGAAGCGTTCCTACGTCGCAGGGCTCGTCGCTTCGCCCGCCGGGCATTTCAGAGATTCCGAATTCCCGATGAGCCGAGCCGATTAATTCGCCGAAGCCGCATTGCCTCGCTGCAGGCGGTTCAAAAACACTTATACTGAGATTGTATTTGCCTTCGGGAACATCCTCAACTCGGAACGAGCCGTCTGATTCTACCTTAATTGCATACCAGCGATATTTTCTGCGAAGGTTTTCCATAAAGGCCTTTCCTTCATTGGAGTCCTGCCACTGTATATGCCACGCCTTTTTTTCTTCGTCCGTCATTTTCTCGTAATTATCCGGCTTGGGAAATTCCGGCATAATCATGCTATGTCCGAAAGACCAGTTGACAGGTTCGTTGTAATCAGCGTCAGCCACGACTTTGCCTGTAACAGGACGACCGGTGCCGCCTATTGAAACCGTCGCGGTTTGTCCGGCCCTGATTTCCACCGGCACAGCGTGGCTGAACGACGTCATCCGGTCGCTGGTTCTGATTTCTCTGGCGACTTGTGCCTGCCCCGCCTTCAGCCGCTCCAGCGCAAAACGCCCGTTACTGTCGGTGGTCGTCCGGCAATCATAAAATACCTGCGGTTCGTTGGGGTCATACGGCGGGTCAGAAAAATACGATACCGCAATGTTTTCGTTTGCGCCCGGCTTGTTGCCGATGCGCAGCGTGCCCTCTAATTTACCCCACGGCTGAAGTGTTATTGTGGAGGATTTTTCGAGCTCCTCGGCTGTCACCTCCGCGTAACCTTCGTCGTGAATCGCCACGAGCGCATACCGTTCGACCTGCGGCGGAAACGAAAATTGTCCTTCGGTATCCGTCCTGACAACCACAGAATCTTCTCTCTGTGTGACCCGACCGTTCTGAATATAAGCGTGTTGCGATTTTGTGCACAACATAACATCAGCACCGACAGCCGGAGAGCCGTCGGGCAGTTTAACGACACCGCTGGGACCGGTTCCTTTGACTAATTCGAAGTCAAATGTCACGCTGCCTTCTTCGCTTTTGAAGTGTCGGGAAATGGCCGGCTTATATCCTTCCGCCTCAACACGCAACAGATGTGCAGGGTAGGGAAAGTCGAGACCGACCTCGCAGTGCCCGTTGGAAAAGTTTCTGGAATTGCGTTGCTCCCAGTAAACCGGCTGCCCGGTCCCCCAGTCGATGCCGGGAATTATTTTGAATTGCTTTACCGGCTCTCCAGTTTCTGCATCTGTCACCTTGCCGCTTATTTTCAACTGCGGGTATATAGTGATTACGTATTCAGAATCCGAGGGCGACATAGCGCGGCCGCGCACACTCATATAGCTGGTTTGGCCCATATCGAACAAGACCTCATCGGTCGGAGCGTCTTTCCACCAGAATCTGCCGTTGGCGTCCGTATCTACCTCCCATTCGATGGACCTGTGGCCTCGCCAGGTATCTGCTGTGACAAATGCCCCCGAAATCGGATTGCCGTTGACATCAACGACTTGTCCTCTGATAGTTTGCCCCGGTCCCAGCTTGAACCCAATATCCCTCATCCCTTCATAAACCGTAATCTCTTTCAATTCGGGCGCATAATCGGACTTCTGAACGGTCAAAACCATTACGCCGGGCCGAACGTTATTGAACTTGAACCAGCCCTGTGCATCGGTTTTTTTGCTTGGATATTCAGTTCCGTGACGGTCTGAACCCTGCGCAACTGTGGCGCCTTTAATCGGTTCACCATTGGCATCGACTACCCTGCCGGCTACCGTGATGCCTTTTCTCATCACCATCACGCCGGTCATATCCCGCAGCTTCTCAATCGACGGCTTCGGCGTCTTTCCGTACATCTCGTCGCTGATGAAATCGGGATGTGCGAGGCGAATCCAAATATCGTCAAGTTTTTCGGGCACAATATCACATCGCCAGCGACCTGCCACATCGGTCTTGACCTCGTAATCCGCAATTGCCACTCGTTCCGCTTCATTCTTTTCGGGAATCAACAGATACACACTCGCCCCCTCGATGGGCTTGCCTTGCTCGTCTTGGATGACCCCGCCAATCGACGTGCCGGATTCGAGAGCAACCTTATAGCCAGCAGGAATTTCGGGCGGCCCTTCAGAGGGGCGCCACGCCAGTCGAATTGGGACAAGGCCATCTTTTGTTACCTCAATACTGAGGTAATTCGGCTTACCCTTGCGGAACACTATGGTTCGCGTGCCGTCTTTGTTGGTTTCGGCTACGCTCTTTTTGTCAGCAGCGGTTACCTTGAGCTTGGCATTTGGAATGGGCTGCCCGGTCTGTTTGTCAATAACCGTCAGTTCGAATATCCACTTTTTGCCGGCCGGGTCGTTATCCCGCCCGGCTGTGGTTTGCCAGGTGACGCCTTTGGTCCGCATTTTTACTGAATAAAGTGATTTGGAGGCGGTGATAAAGAGGGTATCGAATTCCGAGCCGCCGAAACAAACGTTTGCAGTCCATGATTCGGGGATATTGATGTGTTCGATTTTTTCGCCCGCTGAGTTGAAAACCGCAACTCCTCTGCCCGTCAGATACACGTTGCCTTCGTTGTCGATAGTCATTCCATCTGAACCCAGCGAGCAAAACAGCTTCTTGTCGGTCAATGTCCCATCCGGATTGATTTTATAAACGTATGTTTTGTTGGCGCCGATGTCGGCGACATAAAGCAGTTTGCCGTCGGGCGTGCCGATGATTCCGTTGGGCTGCATAAGGTCGTCGGCGACGCGAGTTAATGTTTTGCGGTCGGGGGCGAGGTAATAGACGCATTGACAGTCCTGCTCCATATTGGGGTCGGCCCAGTATTTTCTTCTGTAAAAAGGGTCGGTGAAATATATGCCGCCTTTTGGGTCTCGCCAGAGGTCGTTGGGGCCGTTGAGCTTTTTACCCTTGTAGTTTTCGACGAGGATGGTCATTTGCCCGTTGGGGTCAAACGAGACAAGCCGGTTGTGAAGGTCGGCACAGGCAAGCAGTGAGCCGTCGGTGTCAAAATACAGCCCGTTTGAGCGTTCGCAGCCGTCCAGAAAAACCGACAGCTTACCATCGGTTGACCCGCCTGTCGGCGAGGTCTCGCCTTCGGCGGACCATATATAGATTTTGTCGTTTGGCTGGTCGGTGAAATAGACGTTGCCTTTAGGGTCCGCTGCCGGGCCCTCGGTGAAGGCGAAAGTATCCGCCAGTTTTTCTACCTTTGCGTCCGGCGCCACGACGCCGGCTTTTGCGCCGAACGAAAGACAAAGGGACACAACCAAGCCAATCGAAATTACAGAAATAACTTTCATAAGCCGCCCTTTCAGAGTCCTCAGAAATGATATTCCAATTTATCATCACAAAAAGCTGTGGTAAAGTGAAAATGCGGTCTCTGATTAGTAATTGATTATCTGTCTTCGGTGGCTTATTATATGGTGTTATGACGACGAAATTTTGACCGGAGGTTAATAAATATGAACGGCAGATTACTGTTAGCAATGCTTTTTGTGGGGTTGACCGTTATGACCGGATTTAGCGCGGAACAAAAAAGGAACGTTGTCCTCGAAATTGGTGCCCAGGCGCCGGATTTCGACCTGCCCGGCGTGGATGGGCGAAATTACCGTTTGAGCGATTTTGCCAAGGCCGATGTTCTTGTCATAATCTTCACCGCTAATCACTGCCCGACTGCTCAGGCATACGAAGGCCGGATTGTGCAGCTTGCGAGCGATTACAAATACAAGGGTGTCACAGTCGTTGCAATTTCACCCAACGACCCGCTGGCGGTCCGTCTCGACGAACTGGGCTACAGCGATATGGGTGATTCTTTTGAGGAAATGAAAATTCGCGCAGAAGAACGATATTTCAATTTCCCATATCTTTATGATGGCCGGACACAAGATGTCTCCCGTGCATACGGGCCGGTCAGCACGCCGCACGCATTTGTTTTCGATAAAGAGCGAAAACTCCAATACACGGGCGCCATCGACAATAATGAAGACCCGAGCAAAGTCAAAAAGAATTTAGTGCGGGATGCAATCGACGCCCTGCTTGAAGGCCGGGAGGTCGCAATAAAGAAGGTAAAGACCTTCGGCTGCTCAATCAAATGGGCCGACAAACGCAAATCGGTCGAACAAGCCCTTAGGCAATGGGCGAAAGAACCCGTCGAAGTAAACCTGATAGACGCCAAAGGCGTTCGCGAGCTTATGAAAAACGATTCCGGCAAACTGCGATTAGTCAATATCTGGGCGACGTGGTGCGGGCCGTG
>CAYNVP010000051.1:0-2447 GCA_964400665.1 uncultured Pirellulales bacterium
ATCAAATAGATAGAAAACCCCGCCGCCGTAGCTAACATTGGGCTAAATAGAAGTACATATAAAGATGGAATTATTAAAATAGCTGCTAAAAGGACACAATAATTAAAAAACTTCTCTATTCTTTCTTTTGATGATAAAAGCCGAATGCCAAAATATGGGGCTATAACTAACAATGGAGCATAAGTTATCTTTATGTAAGCCAACTCGCTCCCTGCATAAAATATAAAGTGGCTCAAAAAAACCCAGAAAAAGAAAAAGATAAACAATACATCAACCGATAAAAGTCTAAATTTTTCTGATCTTCTTGCGTTCAAAAGGACTCCACCTAAAAGGCAAGACAATGCCAGAAAGGCATAAAAACCACCTGTTAATAATCTGCTTGATCCTATATCTAACTTATACATTAAATAAAAATAAATAATTGTTCCGTTAAATAGGATAGCTAAAGACAATTCGGGCTTCCTTAATAATAGGATAAAGAAGGCTAAACCTACCAATGCACCCAAAAATAATATATTCTCCATGGCTATGATTAGACCTATTGCAACTCCTGCTAATATTTGCAATAATACTTTCCAAATATGATCTTCTGAGATTGCTGATGTATTCATTGACGGTTTCCCAAGAATAGTTTTATCCGCTTTTTAAATCTGTTAAGTAAATAATCTATATCACCATGAACAAAATAATATACGCTACGGCGAACAAGTGACTCTATTCTAAGGAAACAATGTAAGTATATATTATGCCCACTATAATATTTTCCTGAGCTATTCATAAAATGCTTTATGTTTTTCCTTGCTTTGTATTTTTCTAATGCTTTAATTATCTTATCATCTTTCAAATTAGTATGAAAAATTGTCCAATTTGAATTTTCTTTTCTTGCCAAGACAATTAAATCTTTTTTTTCGCAATAAATTTTCCACGCAGTTTCTACTAAACACCTCGCGTGGACGGGCGATATCTTGCTATATGGGTTCTCACACTGCCAACCTTTCTTGACCATCTCCCACACAAAATCGAGAGCAGCAAAGTAGCTGTTTCTTTTCATAATACAAAAATTTAAGGAAGTATATTGTAAATAATAAAAATCTTCGTTATATTCTCCCAAGGGTTTTGTTGTACTGTATGAACCTGAAATTGAAAAGATTTTCGAGTCTTCTAATAGGCTTTTATACTCATCCAACCAATTTTCGTACCCTTTTCTATATGGCAAGGTATCGGGCTTAATAAACATAATATATTCATTTCTTGATAACGCGCCAGACCAAAATTCTTGAATATGACATAAATCCTTGTCATTCTCAGGGTGGTTAGGATTTAAAACAAACAACTTATCAATTAAACCTTCTTTGAACAAATCGGCATATACCTGAAAAATTTCGCTGTCGGCCCCTCCATCCACTACTACGATTTCATCCGGTCTCTCTCCAATAAAGCTAATCCATTCCTGTAGAATCACTCCAAATGCCTTTGCATTTTTATAATTAGGTATACACAATGATACTTTGTTCATTATTGATGCCTCATCGTCATCAAATTTCAGACTTTATTAGTACAACCATCCAAGCAGTAAAAAAGGTAACAACAACACACGATGCTTTTTGGGGAGAATATTAATTGGACGACAATCACATCTGAACCTTTTTGAAATAAAAAAGCCCGGTGCCAAATCCTTTTGATTTTTCATAAATCCCCTGGATTGTTCTCCCATAGATATACTTCTCTTCAATCAATTTCATATCTTGAAATAATTCTAAAATATACTCTCGTGTGAATGCACGGTGTGCATTAAAATATACTCTGCATTCTTGATCTACAGGGACGGAAAAAAGTAAATCTCCACTTGGCTTCAAAACACGCTTCAGTTCCTTAATAGCCTTTTCGCTGCCCCATGGGTCAATCGGGTCGCCATATCGCCCCAAACCAATATGTTCAACAACACATAATGAAGACAAACATTCAATGCTGTTATCTTCAAAAGGTAAATTTAAAATCGAACCACATATGAAATATAAGTTTTTCAGCTCAATATCAATCGGCCTGATATCTATCATCGTTACGGGGACAAACTGAGAAATGATTCCAACTGCTATTGCTGAGGAGCCGATGTCGTAAATGTGCTGCGGTTTTATTTGGGATATCCTGCCCGCAGCCCAGGTGTCTTGAAGAAAATAAGTGGGCTCAACCGGTGTATTACTTGTTCTGTCCATCAGCTGAGGATAGAGAAACCGAACCGATGTTTTGAAGTTGGGGTTTTTACTCTCTCGAAGATAGATTTTGTATTCAGCCATAAACCTCAAAAGCATAAAGGCCCCTTTCAGCCAGTTAAAACCAAACTGAGCCTGAAAAAGATTGAAGCCCTTTTTAATAGTCTGTATAGCCAATTGTAGACACCTTTTTGCAAAGATTAAAGGGTATAAGAAAGGATAAACAGTATTGCCGAA
>CAYNVP010000051.1:2457-15159 GCA_964400665.1 uncultured Pirellulales bacterium
TACGGTGTATGATTGGCGCTTTTTTTAACTCCCCGGAACTGAGCACATATTTAGCATCCCATATCGATGACAGAGAAGACAATATCTGCGAGTTACGTTTAGACTCTACCCCTTTTAAGCCTCCATATGTATGTGAATAATCGTGGTGTTGATGAACCGCTGTAGTTATTGTAGGGCTTGCGTCAATTACAGAAATTTTCATCTCACAGGCTTTGTGTACAAACCAGTTGTCCCATCGCGATCGTCCGATGGCAAATTGAGGAATATTCTCCCAAAGACCCTTTGGGAAAAAGAAATAATCAATAGCCCGTGGCGAATAAAGCTTCCGCGGAGCATGAATCCTTACATACTCTTTTAGTCTTGATTCCCAATCAGAGTCAAAATTCCACAATGTAGTCAATTCTACAGTCCAACGTTGGCCAACAAGAAGGAATTGGCAACCCTTCATTTGTTGTATGACTTTCTGAGCAGCTTGCATGAATTCGCTCGTAAAAATGATGTCGGCATTGGCATAACACATAAAAGGATAGATTGCACTTGCCTGTGCAACCTGAAACAACGAACTGACTAATGGGGTACCATACTCATTCCGCTCCACTTCAACAATATGGCGAAGACCAAATTCCCTGCAGACCTCCGCTGTACCTTCTTCCTCGCCTATGAGTATAATCTCAGGTCTTGGCTTAAGAAGTGTCCAACTACGAATGGCATTCCTCTGAATAATATTGATATGCCCACGAAAGGGTTTTGGGGTACTGAATAAAGTTAGCATTTTCATCTACCCTTTTCTATCATAATCAAATTTTGTTTTTATTTAAATTCTCCGGTGTTATAGAACTCTGCCTTTTCCACTACTACATTCTTTCGCACAGCCAGAAGGTTCGCACCTGTCAAAAGATTGCAGGAATCGATAGGCAATAATCTTTTGTACTTCTCGTCGATGGCCAAAACTTTAAAACCAAGCGACTGAATATTTTCAAAAAAAGACTGAGGTGAAACACCAGCAGCTTCGAGCCCTTCAGGCCACCACTCGATAATCATTTTAAAATTAGGATTTCTCTCTAAAAGATTTTTAGCCCCATTAAGAATATTTGCCTCACCTCCCTGTGTGTCCATTTTGATAAATGAGACTGGAGGCCACCCCTCCCTATCAAAGAAGTCATCTAAAGTTGTCACATCTACTTTAATTGTTCCGGTTTGCTCAGGAGCTAAATATAAAGAATGGAATCCTGGTTTTTTATCAAGTCTTAGGTCACAAATACCTTTTATATTAGAGATTGCCTTTGGGACAGGTACAATGTTATTATAGCCATTAGCCTCGATATTTTTAAGAAGTTGAGCAAAGTTGTTAGGTTCGGGTTCAAAAGCATAAACTTTTCCTTCAGAGCCGACTAATCTGCTTGCCACCAAAGAAAACCACCCTATGTGAGCGCCTATATCAATAAAATAATCCCCTTTTTTCAAGTAATCTTTGAGTATGTGTGTTGTGAAACTTTCGTACCCTACTATGTATTCAAACTTATTAATCTTGCAATGGATTCCTCTTCCCAACCACAGTCTTATACCGTCCACCTGTATCCTATCTGGAATTATAAGTACCAATATCGTTCTCACCACAGAAATTATGTGGGTATATGCTTGCGGTTTGATATCAACCCCTACAACCCTAAATGCCTTTAAAATAGTTCTACCCCCTAATATAAATAACCTCCAAGCCGTTGCTACCAGATATTCTTTCATTTCTCATCTAACATTTTTTATTGCTAAGAATAAAACTGGTTTTTTCTCCGTTATCCAGAACATATCTCCATACAACCAGTGCAAACACGGTAAGGCATGCGACAATTATGATTCCTTGTGTTAAAATTATTTTGCCACATATTCCAATCATAAACAACCCAATTGCTACCATTGCTCCATATACCATTATCGCCTGCGGCAATCTATTTTGGATGAAAGTAGCTGGGTTGAGGCGCGTTATTTTCCAGGCCATACCAAAAAACAACAATAATTCCAAACCCGCACGCAGTGTCCAAGCTAAGGCCGCTCCCACAATGCCAAACTTACCGATTAAGAACCACAATAATATTATATAAGGCAAAATGTATGATAGGAATATCTTAGCTCTCAGGTCTGGACGCCCAATCCCATCAAGAAGATTTGCCGGCATTTGTGCTAAAGCGTTCATTAATATACCAATGGCAAGGATTTGAAAAACCAAAGTGGTCTTTGACGCCCAATCGCTCCCAAGCCATAGGTGTAGAATATTGCCTGCAAAAATAACAAGAACAAAAATGATAGGGCCCATAATCAGAAGCAAGTACTTCAAACTATAAACGTAAAAACGTTTAAGTCTATCTCTATCAGCTTCCAGGGTACTAAAAGCAGGAAACAATGTCAGAGTGAGGCTTGCTGGAAAAATCCCCACACGTGAAATGATATCATAGGAAACACTATAGTAACCCACAGCAGCAATGGTGGAGAGTGCTCCAATAAGAAAACGATCAAGATATACCAATATTGGGATCAAGATACTGCAGAGAGTTACCCATCCTCCGAATGTAAATAATGGACGGAACATTTTGGTATCTATCAAGAATGACTTCTTTATCTTTGGATAAACACGAAAACATAACATCAAATAAACCACCATCGTGCCTATACGTGAAACAAGCAGTAAAATAACAATACCTGGCATTCTAAAACCCAAAGAAAGCCCAAGCACGGGGAGTAAAAAAGTTAAACAACTTGAAGGAATTCTAACTGCATTAACCAGATCAAAACGCTGCGCCGATTCCAGCACTCCACTCAGAGATGCTGAACATATAACTACAGGGATAGAAAGACTTAAAAGGTAGAATGTATTTTTAGTTTCTTCTATAAAATCAGAAGGAATGTTCAGAACCTGTTCGACTAAAATAGGTGTTACCATTATTAAAATAATATTGCCCAAAACACCAAGAAAAAGCTGCAAGATCAGCGATGTCCACACAATAGTAGGAATTCGTTCGCTCTTATCTTTTCCCAATGCTTCTGCCACAAATTTGGTCGTTGCTCGCCCCAAACCTAAGTTGAAAATACTGAAATATCCAATAACAACCCAGGCAAGGGATAAGACTCCGAAGCGATCTGCCCCCAGACCACGAATAATGAAAGGTATAGTAGCAACTGCCACGATAAGTGGTATCACTTGACCTATAAGATTCAGGCCTGTGTTTTTTATTAGCAGATTACCTTGTATTTTCACTGTCTGACTCATTTTTTAACACACCCATTGGATCTCGCCACTATAAGCGGCTCCATGAAATCCAATATAGTTCGATAACCGCTAAACTATCCGCTGTAATCGCCCCCAATTGATGAATCTGGAATATAGGCCCGGATAATATTATCTTTGACTTCCACTTTATACTCAGGGTTAATTCTTTTTAAAATAGCTTGAACCTCATTAAGTGTGGGGTAGCCATTTTTACCTATGAAATCATCCGCATCATCTATCAGAATCACATGATTCTTTATAAAATGATTTTGAATAGCTTCAAGTTCTCCAACCAAGGGACATTCTAAATTTCCTTTTGCAGTAATCCCTCCGGAATAGTGCGCATCCAGCCAAAACAGACATTGTTGTTTTATGTTTGGAATCAAATTGCGTAAGACCCAGTCACTACTTCCATGTATAATGTGGACATTGGGAAAAGAGAAGAATTTTTTGCTCGCGCGCTCCCAGAGAGACTTATCCAACTCTACAGAGTATATCTCTTGAAAATCTTTCCTTATCGCGCTAACCATGTCACCCATGTAGGTGCCGGTTTCAATAAAAATGTTTAGCCCGTACGACTTCTGGAACTTTTTAACTCTTCTCACTTTAACTCCATGTGGAGGCTTCGGTCCGCCTACCATTTTCCAAACCAAAGGGCCCAATATAATTTTAGCCTGGATATATACAGGTTCAGGAACAAGTTTTTTGGCAAGTTGTATAGCGAGCTTTAATATCCCATCTTGAGTCATCTGTTTTTCTCATATTTCTATCGTTTCCGTCAAATGCACTGAAACATTAAGAACGCGCTCAACAAACCGTTCCTACTGCTGTATATTTCACCTTACCACCCAATTTCGATGGGTCTATTATTCTCCAACAATCAATAATAGTCGTAGGATTATGAACAATATAACTTTCGTCTATTGACATAAACTCTTTCGAGGCGGTTGTAATAGCACAGACCTCAGACTGAGCGACACATTCTTTTACGGAAGAAGCATAAATAATGTTTTCGCCATATGACGCCCTTGCGTTTTCCACTGCCAGCGGGTCATAAACAACAATTTTTATTTTGTGTTCAAGCAAATTGTCAATAAGCTTTATCGCCGGTGATTCAACAATTACAGGGGTATCGGGTTTGAACGCAAGCCCAAGAATTGAAACTTTCTTTTCCTTCCTTTCTGTAACTTGTTTTAATACCAAATCAGCCAGGTGTCTATCCTGGTAAGCATTCACTTCGTCGACAGCTTTTATCAGTTTTGTGTCGTATCCGATTTTGTTTCCAAAGGCGTTAAATGCCCTGGTATCTCGGGGGAAACACATCCCGCCAAAACTCAAGCCACCACGAAGGTAATATGGCGCAATTCTTTTGTCCCTACCGATTGTTTTTGTAACGTTGTCAACATTTGCGCCAGGGATTTTTTCGCAAATATTCGCCAACGAGTTCGCAAAGGTTATTTTCATGGTTATATAAGCATTAAGACTCATTTTAGCAAGCTCGGCATCTATAATTGGCATCCTACATATTGGAGGATTGTTTTTACAGAACTTCGTGTAATATTCAGTCAGTATGTCCCCCGCATATTTATCACTTTCCCCAATGATGACCATGTCAGGATTCAAGAAATCATTGATTACGCTACCAAGGGCAACCAAATCAGGATTATAGCAAATACCAAAATCCTCGCCCAGTTTTCTACCGCTATTTTCTACGATAAGAGGGATTATCCTTTCCCGCATCGAAGTAGGCATCAAAGTACTGCTGATAACAAAGAGGTGATATTTTTTCTTGCTTTTCCTGAGTGATTTGGCCAGAAATATTAGCGCCTTTTCTACATATTCATTAGAAAAATTTCCATCAGGATCACTTGGAGTCGCAACCATAATAAATGTAATATCTGTTTTTTCAATGGCCTCTTTGTGGTTTTTGGTAGCACTTAATTTTTTTCCTACTTTTGTGATAAGTTCCTGTAAACCTGGCTCAACTATCGGCGATATCCCATCATTAATTGAATTTACAACATAGTCGTTTATATCTACACCTAAAGTCTCAAATCCCCGCGACGCAGCACAAGCGGCAAAACAACAACCAAGTTTTCCAATGCCAGCCACTGACACTTTTCTAACAACTGGTCTTCTTACCATAAACACCCTTTCTCTGGAATTCAAACTTCAATATGTCCCACCCATCCGGGGTATGGAACAAAAAACAAGAATTTATCAGTTTTGTTTTCTAAACATCTTAAGTAAATATGTTCATCCGAGACCACTTCAATGTCACTGAAGCTTCTGACACCAAAGTTAAAATGTGCATCATTTAATACAGAAAACTGTTTTATCTTATTGGGGTCGAAGCCCATCAGTCTGGTAGCGACCAAATCGGTAGCTATAAGGTCTTCTCCCCCCAACAATATCCCAGCAGGTTTTGGGTCCGGAATCAGTGGTCCTTTATTCTCACCACCAATGACACCATCTATTATTGAAAATATCTTTCTTTGGGGGGTATCGTGAAAAGTGCCATACTTATCCGCAAAATATATAATTCTATACAAATCCACAACCATTCGCCAAGCAGAATCGTTGCCATACCAATTCCCGGCATCAAGCAACCTCTTATCACTTGGAATTTCATATCCAAGGTGTCTAACTAGCTTCAGATACAAAAATCCATATATAAACCTATGAATCATCTCGAAAAAGACAGACTGTTTAGCTAAAAAAATGTCGTACATCCAACGCTCAAATTTTATGACTCTGCTCTGTCTGCGTGTCAATAATCCGTCAGGGAATTGGTCACCACCGTCGCTCGGAGTTCCCAGTCGATAATGAATTATAAGGTTCTTGTTTGTGCAAATACCTACAAGCCCTTTACCATTCAGAGTAACACCTACTTTCTTATGCACTTTCAATTTTGGAGCAGATATAAAAACATTAGCACTAAGTATTGTTTTAGAAATTTCATACTCATTTCTACCATTTGAGTGGTGAGCGATAGATTCATGCCTGTGATATACAGCTCCATAAAATCTTGCAGGGTTCGGGCAGTCGTACAGGGCACTCTTAGTCCCTAAATCGCATGTAACACTGCCCTGAGGGTCTCCCGGCAGATTTCTTATACATGAGGGGAAATGCCTGGTCTTTGACCAATAAGGCTGAAGATTTAAATACTCAACCGCAGGACCTTCAAATGCCTTATAAAAACCACACATTTTATCCAGCTTAGTTTTTTCAAGCAGTTCCCTAAAATCACAATTATACTGAGGGGCATCCACAATGATAATTCGCCCTTTACCTTTGAGAGCAATCCAACAGTAGTCCGTTATGGCACGCAAAATCGAAGGGTGTGTTATTATAGAGTAGAGATCTTTGCCTTCTGCATGCTTACTAAGCACAAAGTTGGGCTTTATTACCACAGACATACAAGGTTCAATCAGGAATCCTAAGGGGTTCCACTGTGGTTTGTTATAGTTCTTGGCATCGTAACCTAACTTGAAAAATAATTTTCTGACTGCATCGTAAACCAAGTTCTCTGTTTGGGCTATCGCCTGGTGAAATGGGTATTCCGGATATGCCATAGACGGATTGTATGGAGATCCTTCCGGATACAAAGGTTTATCTAATTTAACTACACCAACTTTAAACTTGCTACTCATATTTTATCAAGCCTTCAGATATTATGGTATTCGATATTAAGCTTTTGAATTAAAAATCTATGCTTCCCTCTTTTAGTAAGAGGGATTTCCGCTACCTTGCACATCTTAAGGTCAACATCGTCACTGAATTTTACCAACAATCTGCGTTTTATATCATGAGCCTTATTGTCATTAAAATTGTCTTTTGGTATAAACCTAAACTCTACTTTACCCTTTTCCTTCTGATAAAACTGGAATTGCTTAATATGGTCAAAAATATCATCATGCATATTAATAGCTGTCATTGATATATAATGGCCGGTACTAGTAACGATAAACTCCTGAAGTCGTCCATCGATTTTCTCCCAGATTTGGTAGGGCCTTTTACAAGAAGGACAGCCCCATCCCCTTAGAACGGCAAGATCGCCAGTTCTATACCGAATAAATGGCGTGGCAAACATAATAAAGGAGGTGCCAATTATCTCTCCCACTTGCCCAGGATGCTCGACGGTTTTACCGTCTTTATCTATTAATTCTGCATAGCCATATTGCGGAAGAACATGATAAGTGTCTTCGTATTCGCAAAAACCGGCCAAAACGGCTGATTCGTAATGACCATAATGACTAAATACTCTTGCGCTATTAAAAACTTCTAAAAATAAGTCTTTTTGAAAGTCATACAAATTCTCCGAAGCACAAATAATACCTTTAATGGGGGGGAACGACTTATGTGTTTCCTTTAGAAACTTTGCAAAAATATATCCTGAAGAAGGATAACATTTTATGAAGTCCGGGCGATATTCAAAAGCCTTTTTTCTATAAACCTCCATTTGCTCGTTCGTTAGATGATAAGAAGAACATCTCAATTCATTGAATCCGGGGTAGAATTGCATATGTTTTTTAGAGCCTATGCTTAACCCTCGAAAAACAAGCTGCCTAACCCCCTCTTTCCATCCAATTCTATAATATTGATACGCTTTTGATGCCAATTCCCTTGCAAAGGCAATCCTATCACGATAGAAACCAAAAGGAATCCCTGTGCTGCCGCCAGTTGTAACGTATTGCCTTCTCTTAATGTTATCAGATGCAAAGTCCTCTAAGGCGTCTCTTATCATTTCCTTTTCTACATATGGTAACTTTCTAAAATCATCCAGAGTTTTGAGCTCGTCAGGAGCCATGCCAACTTTATCATAAAGCCTACGATAACCTTTTGTATTCTCATAAGCATATTTAACAATGTGTTTAATCTGATTTAGTTGATATTCCCCTATTTGACTCTTAGTCCATCCTTCTGAGTCACGGAGAAACTGCATCCACTCGCAATAGTGTTTATTGCGAAGATCAGTATGGAGATATCGCTTTCGTTCCAATTTTAACTTTCCCTTTCCGACTCAATACTGTTATGATTCCACTTATACAATACAATCCCCAATACAACAAATTACCTCCTAACCATGTACATTTGATAGCTTCTCGACATGACAGGCTGAGAAACTACACTAAAGCTGTCAGTTTTTGATTACTTTTCTTCACTTGAGCTTCTATCCATTGGTACGTTTTTTCCATACCTTTTCTAAGTGCTTGCGCGGGTTTCCAGCTAATTTTCTCATAAATTAGATTATTATCAGAGTTTCTTCCTCGAACCCCAAGAGGGCCTTCAATATGTTTTATTTTCAGTTTTTTGCCCGCGATTTCCATAATCATTTTAGCAAAACCGTTTATTGCTATCATCTCTTCAGAGCCGATGTTAACTGGGCCTATGAAATCTGAATCCATTAGTCTACGGACGCCCTTGAGACACTCATCTATGTATAAGAACGACCGCGTCTGTTTACCGTCCCCCCAGATCTCAATTTCTCCTCCATCTCTGGCTTCTGCGACCTTCCGACAAAGCGCCGCAGGAGCCTTCTCTCTGCCATTGTTCCATGCACCCTCGGGGCCAAATATATTGTGGAATCTGGCGATACGAACCGCCAGATCGTGATTCCTGTAGTAGGACAAGTACAAACGCTCACTAAATAGTTTCTCCCATCCATATTCGCTGTCCGGCTGAGCTGGATAAGCTGAGTCCTCCGAACACTTAGGGTTGTCCGGGTCCATTTGGTTGTACTCGGGGTAAATACAGGCAGATGAAGAATAAAATATCTTTTTAACCCCTACTTTCCAGGAGAGATCAACCATATTGAGGTTTATCATTGCCGAATTGTGCATTACTTCGGAGTCATGTTCACCTGTAAAAATATAACCTGCCCCGCCCATATCGGCAGCCAGCTGATACACCTCATCAAAAGGTCGGTCAGTTATAGCTCTGCATAAGACGGGGTCGCGTAAGTCACCTATGACAAAATCATCTGCAGCCGTTTTACTAAATTCTGGATATTTTAAGTCTACCCCACGAACCCAAAAACCTTTTTGTTTGAGTTTTTTGACCAGATGACTGCCAATGAAGCCTCCCGCCCCACAGACTAAAGCTTGTTTTTCGTTTCTCATAAAATACTCTCCTTGAATTGAAACGCCGAAGGCGCAGAGCATACCAAGAAGTACGATATTTTAGTCCTTCGTACTTCTGACTTCGTACTTCCAGCATGGTTATAGTACTACCATAACTGTATTGGACGGTTCGCCGTCGCCGGCTTTGGTATACTCGCTGCTGTGCCTCTCTATTTTCTCTCCGATAGATTAATTCGGTCGGGGTTTCTTATCTCATAATCAGCAGTGATTCACCTTATTAGACTCCGTCCCCGTCAGTTACAGTTGAGAATTTAGAATGAAGAATTTATAATTTAAGAAGATGAATGAACAGGCAGGCTTTTCCCAATTCTACATTCTCAACTCATAATTCACGAGCCGCTCAATCTCACATTCAACTCAAAGACGTCCGCGCAAGATGCTCACGGACGAACGCTGCAAAAACCGAGATAAACAAACTTGTCACGCCGGCGAGGATGACCATCTGTCTTCTTTTCGGCCTGGACTTTTTTTCGGGGACAACGGCCTTGTCGAGAACCTGAATCGTCGGCATGCTCTTGGCCTCTTCGATTTTTGCGATTTCGTATTCACGCGTGAGCAGTTCGAAGAGCATTTCCTTGATTTTGGCGTCCCTGCTCAGCAGGTTGTCGATTCCGCTAAGCTCCTGTTCTATCTCCTTCAAACGATTTTCGAGAAAGATTTTTTTGCTCGAGGCTTGTCCTATAAACAGTCGCTTGTTCTGCCTGTCCAGCTCTTCAACGTATGCATTGGCCAGGGCCGCCGCCCGACAGGGATCTCCATCCTCAACAGTGATTTTAACAATACCTTCGTCGGTAACATTGATGAATGTTCTGTTTTGCAGGATTTGTCTGACAGAAGAAACGCTATCTTTGATTTTGTAAACCCCTGCCAAATCAAATCTCTCGATAATCGCATCGGCGACGCTTCGGCTTTGCAGTATGCCCACATACATATTAGCGATGCTGGTTACATCCATCATTTTTTCCAGCAGAGGACTCTTCACTGCCCCCAGACCACCAGCCATACTCGTTCCTTTTTGAAGGGCGTCAATCGGAGGGACAATCGACGTGGTAGCTGCGAAGCTCTTAGGCAAAAGTAAACTGACAATCGCCGTGGTAATGACAGCAATCGCGCAAATCCAGAAAATCATCCTCCTGTGTTTTGAGATGACGCGGAGATAATCGGCGAGATTTATCTCATCCTCACCATCCTGTCGGGTTGACGAACCATCGGCGTTTACGGGAGCACCGACAGCCGTCTTGTCAGCGCTGCTTTGCGAGCGTGTCATATCATCCATAACGATAGTTTCCTAAACAAGCTACAATGCGATTACCACACCGGCTGCCAGAGCCGCCTGGAAGAGGATTTGCGTCAAATCCTTGGTGGTTTTGAGCCATAAGAACTTGTCCAGTTTTCTGGGCACGACAATAGTGTCGCCCGGATTAAGCCGGATACCCATAAATCCGCCGAAGTTCCACTGATGTGCCTCGTTATCCCAGTAAACGCTGTCGGGATTTTTTTGTGCGATACTGACGACTGAACCATCGGCTTTTATGACGCTTATCTGTTTCTCGTCGGCATCCCCGGTGGGGCCGCCCACTTTCTGCAAATAGTAGGCGACGGTCCTGTCCTTTTCATACAATAGCGAGGTAGGATTGAATACTTCGCCGACAACATTTATGACGCCCGGGGTTTCGGGAACAAACAACCTGTCGCCTCTCTCCATCTCAATATCATATTTCGAATCCTTGAATTGTTCAAGCGGCTCCAGTTTAACAACTACGCGCCCGTCAATTTTAGCAGCCCGCAGCTTGGCCAACAGTTCTCTTTTTGCCTTGAGAGCTATTTGCTGATTCTGGACTGTTTCCTCATCCATGGCGCCGCTTATCGCCCTGTCTGTGCTGGTCAGAACAGATTCTTCGATTTTATTGATAAGCTCATCCATCCGCTGCCGCTGAACCACTTTTGCGCTTTCACGGGTGAAAACCGCTCCTCGCAGGTACGCCCCTTCGGTGTAGCCACCCGACCGTTCGATAAGCGAGCTTAAGGTCTCGCCCCTTTCTACGGGGTACACGCCGGGGAAGCGAACCTCGCCGGATATCGTAGCCACGCGGTCAAATTCAAGCTCAGGTATCGTTCTGACAATCAGATGGTCGTAATCCTGCAGTTCTATATCCTGGGCTGGGTCTTCGGCGACAACTTTTTCCAGGTCAATATCCATTTTTTCCATCTGCATTCCGGCCTGACTTATGTGTCTGCGAGTCAACTCAGCATCCTTCAGATAGGCGTTCTTCTGTGGGCCGCCCGCGGCATCGAGCAGCTCACTCAATCTCATACCCGCAATATAGCGGTATTCTCCCGGTCGATAGACCTCGCCTGCAATCGAGACACTTCGCTTGGCTTTTTCGTCCCAGCGGTAAATCCGAATCGTGTCAAATCTGGCCAGTTCGACGTTCTCAGACCGGTCGCCTTCGAGCAGTTTGCCCAGGTTGAACGGAACAACTATTGGATGGTAATCCGGCTCGACAAGCCGCTCGATTTCCGCGTACTCCAGATTCGCCTGCGGCTGGAGAACGTCATAGGAATTGATAATGTCCCCGAGTAGCATTGCCGGCTTCCACTCATACTTACCCGGCCTTACTACATGCCCGGTCAGTTGGACAACGTTCTGCTCAAACGGTGAAACGCTAAATACCCTTATAATGTCGCCATCCTGAATAAGAGTATCGGCAACCTGCTTGCCAGATATACCCGCCGGCTCAGCGATATTGAAATCAACCACAATTCTTCTTTTATGATTTTCGACCCGTTCCACCTGGACCTGCTGAAGCCAGCCGGCGTAGTTGACGCCGCCAGCCAAATCGAGCACCTCACGCAGTGTCATTGCCTTTGCCATTTCGTATATCGCGGGTCTCTTGACGTTACCTGCCACGCCTACGACCGGCCCTATGAGCGGAATGAAAATAGTATCGCCGTCCTGAAGACGAACGTCATCGCTCTTATCGCCGCCGAGCAGAAAGTCATAGAGGTCAACGTGCAGTGGTTTCTGGTTGGTTCGCAATAACCGAACGTCTCGAAGCGTTCCGCTTTTGGAAGGCCCCCCTGCCGCAAAAAGGGCATTTATAACCGTCGATAGAGAGCTGACGATGTAACTGCCGGGTATGTCCGCCTCGCCGACAACGAAGACCTTTATCGTTCGCAGCCGGCCCATAGTAACAGCCATCTTGAAATCGGTTTGCTTACGTGCCACTTGGTCCTGCAGGTAGTCCTGCATTGCCTTGAGCGTCATACCGGACACGCTAAGCACACCCACCTCAGGCA
>CAYNVP010000052.1:0-14452 GCA_964400665.1 uncultured Pirellulales bacterium
ATACGCTAACTTTTGCGGCAATTGTAGTCATCGAGCGGACTTTTTCCAGCATTTTTCCGCATACTTCCTTCAGGCAGCGGCAAACGTCGGTATTAGGGGCGGTTCTTGATTACTGCCGAGCAGATATGTATAATTATTTTTTTGAAAGGTGTGACAATGAAGCATATTGATAAGGACAATAGCAAAACATCAAACGGTCGCATTTCCCGCCGAAGTTTCGTGGCAGGCGCCGCCTCAGCAATTGCCGGCTTTACCATTGTGCCCCGTTACGTCCTCGGAGGTGCTGGGTTCAAAAGCCCCAGTGAAAAGCTCAATATCGCCGCAGTAGGTATCGGCGGCCAGGGCAAAGAGAACGTCAAGGCCTGCGAAGGCGAGAATATCGTTGCGCTGTGCGACGTGGACTGGAATTTTGCGGGGCGGGTCTTTAGTAATTATCCGAACGCGGCAAAATACAAAGATTTCCACAGGATGCTCGAAAAGCAAAAAGATATCGATGCCGTTATTGTAGCGACTCCTGACCATACCCACGCGACGATTGCTATGATGGCTGTCAGAATGGGTAAGCACGTTTACGTTCAAAAGCCGCTTACCTGGTCGATTGACGAGGCGCGCAAGCTCACCGAGGCCGCCCGCGAGCATAAAGTCGCCACCCAGATGGGTAACCAGGGCCATTCGAGCGAAGAGATTCGCGTCCTGTGCGAGATGATTTGGGCAGGTGCGATTGGCGATATTCGTGAAGTCCACGCCTGGACTGACAGGCCCCAGTGGCTGCAGGGTATCGCTCGTCCGACAGATACACCGCCTGTGCCGGAAGGCCTTGACTGGAACCTCTGGCTGGGGCCCGCGCCGACTCGTCCATATCATCCTTATTATCATCCGTTTGCCTGGCGGGGATGGATGGACTTCGGAACAGGAGCGCTGGGCGATATGGGTTGTCACATAATCGACCACGCATTTTGGGCGTTGAAACTCGGTCACCCAACCTCTGTCGAGGCGTGCGCTTCGCAGCGGGTCGTAAAGGACTGGCAGATATTGGAAAATAAGGACACCTACCCGGACGCCTCGATTGTCCGTTATGAGTTTCCTGCTCGTGGGACTATGCCGCCCGTGAAACTGACCTGGTATGACGGCGGTTTGAAGCCGCCCCGCCCGGCGGAGCTGGAAAAAGAACGAAACCTCCCGGCAAACGGTGTTATCTTCATCGGCGATAAGGGCGTGATAATGGATGGCCGGCTGATTCCCGATTCGAAAATGACGGATTTACCTCGCCCGCCAAAGACCATTCCTCGTATAACAGGCACACACGAGCAGAACTGGATTGACGCCTGCAAAGGCGGCCCGCCCGCCTGCTCGAACTTTGATTATGCCGGGCCTCTGACTGAAGTTGTCCTGCTGGGTAATATCGCCGTCCGCACTGAAGGTCAGCTTGAGTGGGATGGCGCAAATATGAAAATTACCAATAACCCCCAGGCCAATGAGCTCCTCCGCCGTAACTATCGCGATGGCTGGACCTTGTAGTTTGACAGATTAATGCCCTCTTTTCATTGCACTTGCTCCTCTGCGAAGTAGCGAACTACTTCGCTACTAAGCACAGGTCTGCATCACGTCAAAGTTTAAAGATGCGATTTTAGCCGAATTTTTTAAACTGGCTGTAACGGACCACATTAAATATGGACTATTGTTATGAAAGGCCCCAAAAAGCGATTATTTTGACAGTATTGAAATCAGAAAAAATGTTGAAAAACGATTCAAAACTGGTATAATACTATATGTATTTTTGAAAGGATGGGATTATGCGAGGGCTGATAACGGGGGTTGTGGGAGGTATTGTGCTGGTATTGGCCGCGGGTACGTTCGGCGACGTTGTTGAGCTTCCGCTAAATTGCGCCGGGTTTTACGACGTAAATACGCCGGCCTGGACAATGGACTTCGACTTAGGCGTTACTTTCAGCGAGATTTCGAATGTCTATATCGACTGGTCGGGCTTAGTAACTGCCGGATTGCAAATAGATAACTCTGGTGGGACACCTTCTGAACCATATCCGAGGCCAGCGGTTTTAAGAGCTTATCTTGGTGTTTATCCACAACTTAGAGCAGCAGATGTTGGGGGGGGTATCTGCTTATCCAGACCAGGAACCGTTCGATGTCCAAACTGTGTTTAGAGTATTATACGGGACAAACACTTGGGAAAACCTTCTCGATGGCAGGGAAACTATTTCAATAGACCTTCTCTCTTCAATTATTACTGTGCCCGAAATTCAAATTATCGACTATGGTTCTTTCATGCTAAATGATGCTACCTTGATTGTTGAAGGAACACTCGTTCCTGAGCCGGCAACTCTAATATTGCTTGGCATTGGTTGTAGCAAGTTCTACAGCATAAAAAGTGTTGAAAAATAGTTCATAACTGGTATAATAATATATGTATATTTGAAAGGACGGAACTATGCGAGGTTTAATAATGCGGGGAGTGGGAGTGATTGTGCTGGCGTTGGCCGTCGGGGCGTTCGGCGACGTTGTTGAGCTGCCGCTGGATTGCGCCGGGTTTTACGACGTAAGCACGCCTGCCTGGACAATGGACTTTGACCTCGGCGTTACTTTCAGCGAGATTTCACACGTCTATATCGACTGGTCGGGTGAAATCACCGCTGGACTGGCAGAATATTATTCTGACCCCGGTAATCCATTTCCACTAAAGGTTGGAGTTAGCGCTTTCCTTGGTTCCAATCCTTGGCGACAAAAAATATTATGGGGAGGTGAGGGTACCTATCCTTTACCAGAGCCTTTCGATATCATTTCAGAAATTTTACCATCCGTTTGGTCAGACCTCTTTGACGGTCAGGGAACTATTCTCATTGGATATGAAGAGATAAATATTTGGCCACCAACGGACCCTGGGTACTACATTGAGCACGGTTCCGTAATGTTAAATGATGCAACATTGATTGTTGAGGGAACAACTGTTCCGGAGCCGACCACTCTCATATTATTTGGCTTTGGATTTATGTCAATACGCCGATGGCATAAAGACCTTCGGCGAAAAAGTCATAAATAACCGCAGATAAACAAGGAAAGATTCTTTATGGAGGGCACATCCTATGTTCTGCAAATCTCTAATTCAACTTATCTTGTTGTTTTGTCTAACTATTTCATTACCTGTATTTTCAGAAGAGCCGATTTATGTACCCTGTGAGGTTTTAGTGCGATTTGATTCGACCGAGAGAGAAAAGTCGCAGATAGAAGAAACAGTATCTTCGGTATGCAACGGCACGGTCAAAAGCGTTTCGAGATTTGTGCCCGGTTTGACACTCGTTAAATTACCTGATGATTTGACCGTGGAAGAGGCAATTTCCCAGTTTAAAAATACTCCCGGAGTCCTGTATGCCCAGCCCAACTTTATCTATCGGACTCAATCGACGTTTCCCAATGACCCGAATTTTGCTCAGCTCTGGGGATTGCATAATATAGGTCAGCAGCACCCTTTGAAAGGTGGAGGAACCTCATTCGGAACGCCAAGTGCCGATATTGATGCTCCGCAGACGTGGAGAATAGCGACCGATGCAAGTGAAATAATCGTCGCTGTAATCGATACAGGCGTTGACTATAACCATCCTGACTTGTCAGCGAATATGTGGACTAATCAAGAAGAAGCGGATGGAAATACAGGTGTTGATGACGACGAAAATGGCTATATCGATGACATTTACGGTATTGATTCTTTTAACGATGATATCGATCCGATGGACGATATGTATCACGGCACTCATTGTGCGGGGATAATAGGCGCCGTAGGAAATAATTTACAAGGTGTTACCGGCGTCTGCTGGAACGTCAAAATAATGGCTCTTAAATTTCTTGATAATTACGGCTATGGAGCTACAGCAGATGCAATATCCTGTATTGAATATGCCGTCGATAAGGGTGCTAAGGTTCTCAACAATTCGTGGGGAGGGCAGCCGGATTATCAACATCCTGAAAAAGATTTGGCTCTAAAACAAGCGATAGAAGCCGCAGATGCCGCGGGCGTATTGTTTATTGCTGCCGCGGGTAATGGTGTCCTTTCAATTGAGCCGGATGAGCATCCGTTTTATCCCGCAAGTTTCGATTGCAGCAATATCATTTCCGTATTGATGACGGACCACGATGATTTGAAACCTTCCTTGTCTAGCTATGGCCCCGTTTCGGTAGACCTCGGTGCCCCAGGGGTGGATATTCTCAGCACCTTCCCGACGTATCAAACCGATGCTATGACCATTGGAGGATATTCTACAAATTATGAAACAATAGGCGGGACATCGATGGCGACGCCTTATGTGGCGGGCGCCTGTGCGCTTGTATGGTCTATGAAGCCGTCTTTAAGTCATCTGCAGGTTAAGGATATTATTCTAAGCACGGTTGATGTAATCCCTGATTTGGAAAACCATCCTGTTTTGGGTCGTACTTGTCTTACCGGCGGCCGGCTCAATCTTTATAATGCGGTTCTTGAAGTAACAATCAATGAGCAAATCCTTTCAAAGGTCGATGATGTCAATGATGGCAATTCTGTCCTGCCAGATGATACGATATACTATACTATCAGTTATGCCAATCCCGTTACCGACCCTTGCGACCCTAATTATATCGGGACGCTCACCAGTGTAAGCGTAGTTGATTGTTTGCCGGATGAGGTTACTTTTTATAGTTCTAATAAGGACTGCTATTACGATGAAGTTGAGCGAACTGTCACCTGGGACATCGGGACTGTTTCAGTCGGCGACTCAAATAGCTTCATAATGAGGGTTCGAGTAAATGGTCTTGCTGAACCGTTAGGGACAATCACCAATCTTTGTGCACTCAGGGCCAATAAGATTCCAATTGTTGTTGCAGCCGAGATTACCGATGTGAATGCCTGGTGCCCGCCGGTTATCTATGTTGATGCGGATGCTTACCGGCTTTGCAACGGAATGTCTTGGAAGAGTTCTTACAGAGACCTGCAGTATGCCCTTGAACGGGTGAGGGCCGGCTTTGGAAGTTCAATATGGGTGGCCGGCGGGACATACAGGCCGGCGCAGGTTTCGTACCCCTTTGATGCTAACTTCAAGATTGTGGACGGTGTATCGATGTTCGGGGGATTCGCAGGTAATGAGGAATATGCTTACCAGCGAAATCTCGCCAATCCGAGTAATAAATCCGTTCTAACAGGCAACATACTAGGCGCGAAAATGTTATATGTAGTCAGAGCGAACGATTTGGGAATGCAAACCTCTTTGGACGGCTTTGAAATCGAGGATGCCCTCTCCGCTGGTCTCAGAGCTGAGAATAGTTCACTGGTTCTTCAAAATAGCACAATCAGGAATTGCGGAAATGGTATGAACCTGACCAGTTGCGAAATGGTTGTTCGCAACTGTACCATCGAGGAAACTACACGTGGAATAGACGCGTTCGAGACGAGATTCATAATCACTGACTGCAACATTCAGAATAACTTCCAATATGGAATATATGCGAACTTTAACTCTAACGACGCCATTTACGAATCACAAATAACAAACAGCAGCATACACAGTAACGAATCTGATGGCATATATCTCTACGCCGTTAACTCTGCCGTAACTTTATTAAACAACCTGATTTTCCGCAACGGTCAGTGTGGTATCTATACCTATTCACCTTCGGCTCCCCCGGACTTGATAAATATCCTGAACAACACCGTTTCCAATAACGGTCAGTATGGGATATATCGTTCTTTGGGAACGATACCTGTAATTACCAGTTGCATTGTCTGGGGTAACAACGATGATTTGTTTAACTGCAGCACAACATATAGCTGTATCGAAGATGATGACTCCGGCACAGGTAATATCTATTCCGACCCGTGTTTTTTTGATGCCGATAATAACGATTTTCATCTTACGTGGGAATCGAATTGCATAGATGCAGGTGATCCCAATTTTATTGAGATTGTAAATAAAACTGACTTCGATGGCGAATCAAGGGTAATGTTTGGTAAAACGGCCTTAAGAGTCGATATTGGCGCCGATGAGTATTACCGTCCAAAGGCGGATTTTAACATGGATGATATTGTTGTCTTCGTCGTTTTTGCTTGTCTCGCGCCTGCGTAGAGAACAATGAATATCGCAAAAAGTCTCGATGGCGACCACGATGTTGATATATTAGACTTAGCACAATTTTGCGAAGACTGGTTATGGATAGCGCCTTGGTCGGAATTGCATGAAATGCTTGCCATTCAGTCCGGCAGCAGCAGTATGACTATGGCTATACAGAGCGCAGCCGAACCGGTCGTGTTGGTTGATGTTCCCGCGACAAGTTCCGATGCGGTTGTTATAGAACCGTTGACTGTCGAACAGTTAGTTGATTGGATTGACCAAGTTTGGCAGTCAGGCGAATTTGGGGGTAGCGAGGAGGAATATCTGAGCTTCAGAAATGCAATTCTGGAATCTGATGAGTAGCGTTGCGTGGAAATCAATTACGCTGATAAAGCAAAAGGGCTGGTTTTATGCCGGCCTTTTTTTGTTGAGCAGCTTTGCAGTGTAATCCCCGTGCCAAAAACTAAAATTACGAGGACTTTGTAGTTGCCGCAATGGCCGGACTAAAGTAGTATAAAACAGCTTTATTGAATAGCGTGTGAAATATGTTTTGAACAAAATTTGTGGAGTTGAAAAGGACAACGATGAGCAGAAATAAAACAGCAAAGGGAATGGTTCGACAAGCTCACCATCCCGAGCAAAGTCGAGGGATAGACAGACGCGGATTTATGCGTTCGACGGCCGCCGTCGGTGCCGGCCTGATACTCTCGCCGATGGTCGCGGCACAGACAGGGGGCAGCGAGAAATCAGACGATATAAACGTCGCAATCATCGGAACGGGCGACCAGGGCAGAATCCTGCTTGAATCGGCGGTGAAAATCCCCGGCCTTCGCTTCAAGGCGCTTTGCGATATCTGGACCGCCTACAATCAGCAGAACCAGTCGCGGTTCCTCAAGGCCTATAAGCAGGAGCACAATGATTATGTTGATTACAAAGAGATGCTCGATAAGGAAAAAGACCTTCAGGCGGTCATAATAGCCACACCGGATTTCTGGCACGCCGAACAGACCGTTGCGTGTCTCAAGGCCGGGCTGCACGTTTACTGCGAAAAGGAGATGTCGAACACCCTCGAAGGAGCCCGACAGATGGTCCAGGCCGCCAGGGAAACCGGAAAGCTATTGCAGATTGGCCATCAGCGCCGAAGCAATCCGCGGTATATATATTGCTATGAAAAGCTCTTAAAGGATGCGGCAATTCTTGGTCGTCTCACAACCATCAACGGCCAGTGGAACCGCTCTGTTCAGCCCCCTTGTGGTTTTCCTGCAAAAGCCGCTATCGACGAGGCGACGCTGAACAAATACGGCTTCAAGTCGATGGAGCAGTTCCGCAACTGGAGGTGGTATAAAGGCCTCGGCGGCGGGCCCATCGTTGACCTCGGCTCGCACCAGATAGATATCTATAACTGGTTCCTCGATGCCGAGCCGAAAGCCGTTGTCGCCAGCGGCGGGACCGACTATTACGACAAGAAAGACCACCAGTGGTATGATACCGTTATGGCCCTGTATACGTACCAGACAAAGAAAGGAACCATCAGGGCGTTTTACCAGACAATCACCACCAACAGTTGTCAGGGCTACTTCGAGACCTTTATGGGCGACCAGGGAACCTTGGTCATTTCCGAGGCGTCCAGTCGAGGTCAGGTCTATCGCGAAAGGTCGGCCCCCGAATGGGACAAGTGGGTCAAGCAGGGTTACCTCATCGCGCCTGTGGAAAAAAAGGAAGAACCGTCGGAAACAGGCGCCTTGGTGGACGTGCGTGAGTCGCCCGTGCCGGAGGAATATAAGCTGCCGGTCGAATTGAAAGACCCGTATCATAAGCCACACCTCGAAAATTTCTTTAATGCGGTTCGCGGCAAAGAGAAGCTCAATTGCCCCGCTGAGGTTGGCTATGAGACCGCCGTGACCGTCCTCAAGGTAAACGACGCAGTCGAGGCGGATTGCTCGCTCGAATTCAAACCGGAAGAGTTCAAGGTATAACGCATTAACAAGGATTGTTTGAGCATTGAGAAACGGATTGATAGTTAATGTGCTTGTGTGCGTAGTTGTCCTGACGGCGTCTGGTGCTGAGACGGAAGAGAAACTCGGCGATGTGACCGACGGCAGCCGGGCGATGCCGCTGCATCTTATACCATTGCTTGCCGAGCCGCTCCCGGATAGACAGCCGGACCAGATTTATCCCCAGGATGTTCCTCTCCTTCCGTTCTCAACTAAGCAGACCTGCGGGGCCTGCCACAGTTACGATATAATCAGCAACGGCTGGCATTTTAACGCCTTTGACTCCAAAGTCGGCCCCGGCCGCAAGGGTCAGCCCTGGATACTCGCCGACCCCGCCACCGCCACTCAAATACCGCTATCTTACAGGGCCTGGCCCGGAACGTTCAGGCCTCAGCAGCTTGGCATAACACCTATGGCTTTCCTGCAGCTTTTCGGCAGGCAGTTACCCGGCGGCGGCATAGGTGAAATGCTCGACAAAACCGATAATCCCGAAGAAACGCTCAGTTTGGATATCACGGGTCAATTGGAGATAAACTGCCTTGCCTGCCACAACATCAGTCCCGGCCAAGATATGGGCAGTGCAGCTGGCTATGCCGTCCAGATAATTCGCGGAAATTACCGCTGGGCCGCTACTGCCTCCTGCGAGTTCGCATATGTTACCGGCTCTACAAAGGGCCTCACCAATTATGACTTCAGGGCGCCTTTCGTGTCAGGTGATACCAAATTGAGACCGCCGGTCGTCGAATATCAAAAGGCCGCGTTCGGTCACAATGACTGGGTGCGGTTTGACGTCTCAAGAGATATTCCCAGGCAGCGATGCTATTTCTGCCATTCGAACGTCGATGTTCGTGACGGCAAGACCGAGCAATGGACAGCAGATGAAGATGTTCATCTTGCCGCCGGCCTGAAGTGCGTGGATTGCCACAGCCACGGCCTGGAGCACAATATCACTCGTGGCTATGCATCTGAACCGTGCGATTCTACTAATCCTTTGGCCACGGTTTCATCCTGTGAGGGTTGCCACCTTGGCAAAGATGCGGCAACTCCTGTAGCCGGGCGTTTCGCGGCGCCTGTTCCGAAGCACCCCGGCATCCCGCCCGTGCATTTTGACAAACTAAGCTGCACGGCCTGCCATTCAGGCCCCTGGCCAATGGCTGAGACCATCCGCACAAAGACCGCCAGGGCGCACGCCATTGGCGTAGCGGGCGCAAAGAAATTCACTGAAATCCTGCCGCATCTTATTTTTCCGGTCTTCGCCAAGGCGCAGGATGGCAAAATCACTCCGCACAAAATCTTCTGGCCCGCATACTGGGCCGCGATGACGGGCGACGCTGTCACGCCTCTGAATCTGGACATCGTCCGGTCGGCAACGACAAGGGTGATTACCAGGGACGCCTTGTCCGAAGTCCGCGATTGGCCTGATTTGACCGAAGATAATATCGCCAAAATACTTTCTTTACTTGTCTCAAACGTGGCTGATGAGGCAAAGCCCGTTTATATTGCGGGGGGCAAGCTGTATTCGCTAAATGATGCGGGCGAGCTTGTATCGACTGAACACGAAATGGCTGCTCCTTGTATGTGGCCGATTGCTCACGATATCAGGCCCGCTGCACAATCGCTCGGCGTCCGCAGATGCGAGGATTGCCACTCAACAGATTCGCCGTTTCTGTTCGGGCTTGTCTCGATTGATTCTCCTTTGAAATCCGTTGCCGGAACAAGCGTAGAAATGGTTAAGTTTGAAGACCTTCCGCGATTTTATACACAGGCATTTGCCTGGTCATTTATATTCCGGCCCTGGCTGAAAGTCGTGGCGATTTTATCATCAGTGGTTATTGCCGGGGTGTTATTGCTCTATGCGCTGAAGGCGCTTGGTTTTGTGGCTAAGGTTGTTGTCGGAGAGAAATCGTGAACTGGTGGCTGGACATCAGTATGTTTCGCACGGTGGCTATAACCGGTTTTATGGCGGCGATTGCGGCGATGGCCCTGCATTTTGTCATATCCCGTCCAAAGTTCGATGACGTCTTTGGCAAAGACCGTTCCCTTCGCATTCTTGACCCGCTGCGGCTGCTGATTTTCTTTGTAACACTTCTCTTCGTTGAGCAGAAATGGTCCCTCGTCGGTGCACTTAGAAAACTGGTGTTTCTGCTTGCGATGCTCTGCTTTATTGTGCTGGCCGTCACCGGTTTTGTTCCTCGTGTTGTCTTTGATGAGGCGATAGGGGGTTGGTGGTTGTTTATTCATGCAATAGCCGCAGGGGTCTTTACGGCCTGTTTGGCGATTCTGGCGGTGCTCTGGGCGGATAAAAACCGGCTCGATAAAAACTACTGGCCCTGGCTGAATTGGATTTTACATCGTCAGCCGAAAAGTATCGCCCCGCCTGAAAAGTATGAACTAAAGTTAAAGATATGTTTCTGGGTGATTATGGTCCTGTCGCTGCCGGTAATCCTTTCGGCTGTCCTTAGTATGTTCCCGTTGTTCGGCACGCATTGGCAGGAGATTCTCCTGCAGCTCCACCGTTACAGCACGTTACTTCTGTCATTATTTGCAATAGCTTATCTGTTTCTTGCGGCTATGAGAGAAATGTCCGCCCTTGCCGCAGGCCTCGCGGCCTTCGAGCCGAGGGGCGAGACCTCGCCGAAAGGCGGGGAAAAAACCGCGGCAAAGTGATACAACCTCGGTTGGTCGGCAGATAAAAATGTTCCCGGCCGAGTGCCGGGCCGTGCAAATATAGGTTTATTGTTAGGAGAGCCGATTATGAGTAACGGAACGCTGCCAAGCTATTTGAGTATGGCCAAACCAAATCCCCCCGACAAACGCGCACCGTGGTATGCCAGCACCGCCCCCGCATACGCCGGCATCTTCCTGTGGGTCGTCTTTTATATGACGATTGCCGACGGGACGCTGTCAAAGGCGGGTTTGGGTGTGAGTCTTCTTGGCCTCGTTGTCGCCGCCTTTGTATGTCACTTTTTGTTTTATCTTGTCCCGGGGCTTTTGGGAATGAAGACCGGCTACCCGCTTTATGTTGTCGGTTCTTCGACTTACGGCACGGCGGGGGGGTTCCTGATGCCGGGCCTGCTGATGGGCCTTTTACAGTTCGGCTGGCTCGCCGTCAACATAGCCGTCTCGACGGATTTCATCCTGCAGGCCTTCGGAAAACCGCCGGCTATTGACCCCGTTACCGGCGCGTTCAGTGCGCCCCCGGCCTTTATTATCGTGGCGATTATCTGGGCCGTGCTTGCCGTATTTGTGGCCCTCAAGGGCATTCAATATCTCGGCAAGGTCTCGACGTTCCTGCCGATTGTCCCGCTGGTTATGATTCTGATTGTGTTCTTCACCAACGTCGGCTCTGCCGGTGACTTCAAACCGGTCGAAAAAGGCAATGCCCTGGCGGGATTTCTTGCGATGATAACCATTGTCGTGGGTTTCTTCGCCACCGCCGGCGCCGCAGGCGTTGATTTCGGTATGGGCAATCGTAACAAAAAGGATGTTCAACTGGGTGGTCTGGTCGGCATCGCCCTTGCGATTATCGTAGCGGGGGGGCTGCCCCTCATTGCCGTCGCCGGTGCGCATGGAGCCAATTCTTTAATGACGAGCTTCAAATTTGACGCTGTCATTAGCGCACAGGGAGGTGCTCTGGCCAAGTCGATGTTTATCCTGTTTGCAATTGCGAGTTTTGCCCCCGCGTGCTTCAGCTCCTTTATTGCTGCAAACAGCATCGGCACAATGTTCCCGAAGGCAAATAAGACGGTCACGGTCTCAATCGGCGCGATAGTCGCCATTATTCTGGCGGTGACGGGCAAAGCGCTGAATCTTGTCGGCGTTTTCAGTATCATCGGTGCATCGTTTGGCCCGATTTGCGGCTCGATGGTCGCCGACTATCTGCTCAGCGGCTGTAAATGGGCAGGGCCTCGCAGAGGCGTCAACTTTGCCGGCTATATTGCCTGGGCCGTCGGCTTTGTCGTAGCCATATTGCCGATGATTGACGCAGAAAAATTCGGCGTAATCAGTCCGGCGCCGGTAATCGCTTTTGTTATTGGCTTTGTCCTTTACGCCGTACTTGCCAAGGCGGGTTTACAGCCGCCGACCGTCGAGATGCAGCAAAGCGCATAGCCGTTGGATGGATAGTAACGAACGGAAAATTATCCGGCAGGGGCCTGGATTTCAGGTCCCTGCCGGTGCGTTTATGACGAAACCGCGAATAAAATGAATGACTTAAATAATCCGCACAGATTTTTTGTTGGTGTCATTATTGTTGTTGTTTTGATACCCGTTGGCAGGGTCTTGTCGTCAAGGGGACAAGCTGCTGTCTCAGGCGAATTGAAGAAGTGGCACAGGATTACCCTGACTTTCGATGGTCCTGACAGCAGTGAGAAAGCGGCTCCTAATCCATTTCTTGATTACCGGCTTTCCGTCACTTTTGCAAATGTGGAAAAATCCTGCACCGTCGTGGGTTTTTACGCCGCAGACGGAAATGCCGCTCAAACTGGTGCCAATACCGGAAACAAATGGCGAGTCCACTTTACGCCTGACCGGACGGGATTGTGGACATATCGTGTGTCGTTCCGCACTGGCCCCGATATTGCGATATCCGACGACCCGAAAGCCGGTAAAGCTGCACCGCCTGATGGACTAACAGGGTCGTTTAAGATTGCCCCGACTGACAAAAAAACGCCCGACCTTCGCGCAAAGGGCATGCTTCGCTATATTGGAAAGCACTATCTGCAGTTCGCCGAGACAGGGGACTATTTCCTCAAGGCAGGCGCGGACAGTCCTGAGAATTTCCTCGGGTTTATTGACTTTGACGGCACGTTCGACACATCGGAGCTGAAGCGCTCCGGAGAGGCCGCAGGCAAAAAATTCATCCACGAATACAGGCCGCACATTCGGGACTGGATGCAGGGTGACCCGACATGGAAGAATGACAAGGGTAAGGGAATCATAGGGGCCTTGAATTACCTCGCGTCCAAAGGAATTAACAGCGTCTATTTTCTCACCTACAATCTGGACGGAGGAGATGGTGAGGACGTCTGGCCCTGGGCTGAGCCAAGCGAGAAGCTGCGATTTGACTGCAGCAAATTAGACCAGTGGGAAATCGTTTTTTCCCATATGGACAAGCTCGGAATAATGCTGCATGTCGTAACACAGGAAACGGAAAACGACCAGGGTCTGGACAATGGCCAGCTTGGCATCACTCGCAAGCTTTACTATCGGGAATTGATTGCACGTTTCGCTCATCATCCGGCGCTTCAGTGGAACCTCGGCGAGGAAAATACGAATACTCATAACCAGCGATGTGAATTTGCAGATTTCATCAGGCAGCTTGACCCGTACGACCATCCGATTGTGGTACATACCTTTCCGGGGCAATATGACAGGGTATATAAGCCGCTGCTGGGATTCGAAAATTTCGAAGGGCCTTCGCTTCAGATGGGAGATGTAAACAGGACGCACCTCGAAACCTTAAAGTGGGTCAAAATGTCGGACAAAGCCCGAAAGTGGGTTGTATGCCTCGATGAAATTGGTCCTGCCGATACGGGTGTGATGCCCGATGCTACTGACTACCGGCATGACAAACCAAGAAAATACGGCTTATGGGCCAATCTGATGGCAGGGGGCGCCGGCTGTGAATGGTATTTCGGCTACAAATACCCGGACAACGACCTGAATTGTGAGGACTTCCGAAGCCGTGAGCGTATGTGGGATTTGACCCGTTACGCAGTTGATTTCTTCACCAATTATCTGCCGTTTTCCGAGATGACGCCCAATGACCGCCTGGTCACGAACGGCTGGTGTCTGGCCAAAGAAGGAGAGGTTTATTGTGTCTATCTGCCGATGGGAGGCGGTTCTAAATTACAGTTGAGCGAGGGAAGGTATTCCATAGAATGGTTTAATCCGCGAAAAGGGGGCAAACTGACAAGCGGGCCGGTTCAGCAGGTCAGCGGGCCAGGCGAGGTATCTATCGGCGTGCCCCCCGAAGAGACGGACAAGGATTGGGTTGCGCTTGTTAGAATAAAAAAATAGACGTGAAAAAGGTTAGCGTTTGAGTTATTATAGTGAGCTTTGAAACATCGTATTTTAGAAATGAGATTTGAAAGGAGCTTATAAAAATGGCGGAATATTTTCCCAACGTGAAAAAAATAAAGTTCGAAGGGCTCGACTCAAAGAATCCTCTTGCTTTTAAGCACTATAATCCCGAGGAGGTTGTCCTCGGCAAGAAAATGGCAGACCATCTTCGTTTCGCCGTGTGCTACTGGCATACTCTTAAGAATCTGGGAGCGGACCAGTTTGGCGGCAATACAATTATTCGGGCTTACAATGACTCGTCTGACCCGATGGAAGTCGCAAATATGACTATGGATGCGGCCTTTGAGT
>CAYNVP010000053.1:0-14273 GCA_964400665.1 uncultured Pirellulales bacterium
ACCTGAGCGCTTGTGACCTTACCGTTGCGCTGTGTTTTCCCGATACATACGAAATCGGCATGAGCCATACGGGGCTTGCAATCGTTTACGACGTGCTCAACAAAATGGACAAAGTGGCGGCTGAGCGGGTCTTTGCGCCGTGGTTAGACGCCGAACAAATCCTCCATCAGAAAAATATCCTGCTTTTCTCCCTTGAATCCAAAACAGCCCTGAAGGCCTTCGATATAATCGGTTTCAGCTTAACCAGCGAGCTGTGCTATACGAACGTCCTCAATATGCTCGATTTAGCCGGCTTGAGCGTGCGAAGCAAAGACCGAAACGAGACCGACCCGCTTGTCATCGCAGGCGGCGGGATGGCAAACTGCTGTGAGCCGATGGCTGATTTTATAGACCTTTTTGTCTTAGGCGAGGCGGAAAACGCGGTTGTTGATTTGGCAAAACTGATTATAGCCCTGAAAAAAGATGGCATACAAAAAAAAAGTATCCTCTTTGCTGCTGCCAAAAAGTTCGATTGGGCATACGTCCCTTCGCTTTACAAATTTGAATATGTGAACGACAAAATCAAATCGTTTGCACCGTTTTATCCTGACTTACCGACTCAGCTGACTAACGCTGTAGTCGAAGACCTCGATAATGCCCCTGTGCCCTTGAAGCCGATTGTGCCTTTCGCACAGGCGGTCCACGAGCGGGTCAGTATTGAAATAATGCGTGGCTGTCCCGGCCGATGCCGGTTCTGCCAGGCAAGTTTCTGCAGAAGGCCGATTCGCTATCGCAGTATCGAAAAAATTGTTGAGATTGCCAAGGCCTGCTATCACGCGACGGGCTTCGACACTGTGAGCCTACTTAGCTTGTCAACCGCTGATTATCCCGACCTTGAAAAGCTCATCGAGCAGCTTCACAATTATTTTGCGGACAAATACGTGGGGTTGTCCTTACCAAGCTTGCGTGTCGATAAAAACCTGCAACTGTTGCCGAAGCTTGTCTCATCAGTCCGTAAAAGCGGTATGACAATTGCCGTTGAGGCGGCAACGGAACGGCTGCGGCAAATCATTAATAAACCCATCAAGGATGAGGACTTGTTCGCAGCCGTATCGGCTGCATATCAGGCGGGCTGGCAAAAACTGAAACTATACTTTATGACCGGCCTGCCGGGCGAAACCGAGGACGATGTAAGGCAAATAGTCCATCTGGCCGACAAGCTGGCGAAGCTTCGCAGGGAAGTTGACGGCAGGACCGCCTCGGTCAATATTACGGTTAGCTGGCTCGTGCCAAAGCCGCATACGCCCTTCGGCTGGCTGGCACAGAAACCGAGGGAATACTTCGAGCAGGCAAAACGGCTTATACTCGACGAGAAGAAAAAGCTGGGCGCAAAGTTTTTACAGTTCAAATTTCACGATATCGAGCAATCATCTCTCGAATCGGCCTTAGGACGTGGCGACAGACGTATCAGCGACGTAATCGAATACGCCTGGAGAAACGGCGCGAGGTTTGATTTGTGGAGCGAATCATTCAAGCCCGAAATCTGGCAGGAGGCATTCCTAAAATTTGATATGAATCTCGATACGGCCGCTCAAAGACAGTTTGCAACAAATGAGATTTTGCCCTGGGAGCACCTCGGCGGCCCGGAGAAAAGCTATCTGTTAAAACATTTCGCCAAGACCATTGATAAAACATCGCCGGAACAAAACTCCGACACCGTCACGTAGTTCTCATACCGCCGGGCAGCTGCAGACCGGCCTGACCTTCGGCTTCTCTGAAGTCGGTTATAATCTTCACTGCCGCGGCCGGCTCATCGACAAGCGAGAAAACGTGCAGGTCTTTCTCATGTATGAAGTTGTCTTCTTTAAGCATTTTCTCCGTCATCCATTCAATCAGTCCCCGCCAGAACTCGCTGCACATAAGCACGACGGGGAATGACGCCTGGCGAAGGGTCTGAATCAACACTACGGACTCGAAAAACTCGTCCATTGTGCCGTAGCCGCCGGGAAAGACTATAAAGCCGTGCGCGTATTTCAGAAACATCACTTTACGGCAGAAAAAATATCGAAAGTCCAGCGATATATTCTGGTATTCGTTTGGAACCTGCTCCTTGGGAAGCTCGATATTCAGTCCGATGCTCTTGCCTCCGGCGGCCACCGCCCCTTTGTTGGCGGCCTCCATAATCCCGCCGCCGCCGCCCGTTATAACTGCGAATCCCTCCTTGGCCACCTCATAGGCGGTTTTCTGAGCGAGCTTGTAATACTTATGCTCGCGGTCTATTCTGGCGGAGCCGAAAATCGAAACGGCTGGGCCGACGGTGGACAGTTCCTGGAAACCCTCCACGAATTCGGACATTATCCGAAATATGCGCCAAAGGTCCTCGACCGGCTGGCTCGTTATGTTGGACATCACGAGAAATACTCCTTCAAAATCCTTTTCTTTGCCAGATGTATCCGGGGCCTCACCAGAGGTCCGGGTTAAACGCCGAAGGACAAAACTTTGATATCGCGCAGTTGTCACAATTCGGTTTTCGTGCCTGACAGACGTTTCGGCCGTGAAGAATCAGTGTATGGCTGAAAATCGTCCAGTCCTTCTTAGGGACTATTTCGGCCAAATCAAACTCGAGCTTTACCGGATCACTGTTTTCCGATAACTGAATCCGACGGCTCAGCCGAATCACGTGCGTATCGCACATTATCGCCGGTTGACCGTAGGCGTTGGCCAGGACGCAATTAGCCGTCTTTCTGCCGACCCCGGGCAATGTCACCAGCTCATCCATCGTATCCGGCACCTTGCCGTCGAATTTCTCAATTATCGCTTGAGCCGCGCCTTTAATACTGACGGCCTTATTGTGATAAAAGCCGGTGCTGCGTATGTCATTTTCGATTGTTTCCAGCTTTGCTTTAGCCCAATCCTCGGTGGACTTGTATTTCGCGAACAAGCCAGGCGTCACCATATTCACGCGGGCGTCGGTGCACTGAGCCGAGAGTATCGTCGCAATCAAAAGCTCCAACGGGTTGCCGAACCGCAGCGCCACAGTTGCGCCAGGATAAAGCTTTTTAAGAATCGGCAGTATCTTTTTGACCCGAACCGCCGCTTCTTTTTTGTCAACCTTAAATTTTTTGACTTTCTTGTTTGCCACTGGCCGTCGTTATTGTCCCTGCAATTTTTCGAGCGCCGCTTTTAACTCATCCCCGAAAGCAATCCCGCGCCACCTTATCGACTCTTCATCGCCGGGGACAAGCAACATGCTCACAGGAATGCCCGGCTCATTGTAGAGTTCTTTCAGGGCTATCGTGGCGGGATAGTCCCTCAAGGTTGTGTCCGCTTTAATCGGCAAAACTCCTTTTTGTTTTATCAAATCTGCGATATCTTTACGTGAATAGACGGTCTTTTCGTCCACCTGACAACTCAGGCACCAGTCGGCGGTAAACTTTATCAGGACGGGTTTACTTTCAGCCAGCGCCGTCTTTATTGCAGCCGCATCGTATTTTTGCCAGTCGATAAGCGATGGCTTAGCCGCAGGCAGGAACGTGAAACCCGCCCCAACCGCCAGCGCCACTGCAATTATCCTGACGACCCATCGCCTCACTGCCGAGGCGCCGAAGCTCACCCAGCCCGACCACATCCAGACAGAAAAACCAAGCACAATCGAGAAATACAGCACGCCAATTCTTCGCTCGCCCGGCAAAGCCGCGATAAGCTTGACTGCGATGACAAGAAGCACAAAGCCAATGGTCTGCTTGAAAAGCTCCATCCATCTCCCCGACTTAGGCGTCTTTTTCAACAGCGCCGGCACCGCGGTCAATATCACGTAAGGAGCCGCCATACCAATACCGATTGTCATCATCGCAAGCGTCGCCAGGGCGAGCTTCTGAGTCTGCGCCCAGGCAAATGCCGCCGCTAATATCCCGAAGCTGCACGGCGTGCTCAAAACGGCTGCCAAAAATCCCATTCCCACCGCGCCGCCGTAACCTCCTGCTGAACTGCTCTTTCCTGCCAGCGATGACGGCACATTTATTGTGAATAAACCGAACATAAATAACGCCAGCACAACCAAAAGCATCGCCATAGCTGTCAAAAATCCGGGACTGCGCAACTGGTCGCCCCATTGCAAGACCTGCCCATAGAAGACCTGCAAAACGATATTTGCGCCGGCCAAACACGCGAAGAAAAGCAGTATCCCCAGACAAAATGCAAGCCCCATCGTAATCGATTTACCTTTGCCCTGTTTGGCCTGTTCGACAAGCCGCAACACGATTATGGGCAACACCGGCCAGACACAGGGCATAATGTTAAGCGACAGCCCCGCTATAAACGCCAAAGCAAGAGCCACCCAGACCGAGTAGCTCGCCCACTGTCCGGCAGAACCTGTTGCGACTTTTGTCCGGGGCCGCGCCTCAGGCACTACAAACCTTGGCTGTTGACTTATCGCATCTTTTGTTATCTTTACTTCTGTCCTTAGCCGACCAAAATCCGGCACACGACATTGCGTCTCCGTGCAAACCGCGCCTTCTATCCTGATATCAACAACAACGGTTTTCGGCTCAGCAACGTCGGCGGCTATCTCAAACGGCAGATAAACCGTGAATTTACCACCGATGACCTCGACCTTTTTGCCGCGCGCCTCGTCATAAAGCCAGTCCGTTTTAGGGAATATCGGTTTGGAAAAAGTAAGGATATGCGACCCCTGCTCGTTGGGGTCAAATTTGAGGTTCATCCCGCCGGGGGCCGTATCGGCTGAGGCGTAAAAGTGCCAGTCCTTTTCCAGCTCGAAGTGAACGGCGACGGCGCTTTTGCCTCCCGGCGCCACCGCATCATATTGCTGTTCGGCCCAAAAGCTGACAACATCAACCTTCCGCTGCTCCGCAGCTTTGACGGCAACGATACCGGACATCAGAACGATAAACACAACTGCTATATGGCCAATTCTGCTGTTCATATTTCAGATTGGAGGATTCAAAATATATCGATGCGCGGTGTCGTTACTGTTGCTTTTCCGCCTGCTTTTCTCCCGACGGCTTCTCTTTCGCCGGCTTTTTATCCTTTGCCTGCTCTGCCGCAAGCAAATCCGTAACCGTCGGCTTATCAAGCTCGCCGCCCTGCAGGATGACTTTCACGTCGTCTGCGTCGAGCGTCTCATACTTCAGAAGCGCTTTTGCTATCCGTTCGAGTTTGTCCCTGTTGGACTCGATAAGCTCCCTTGCCTTGTTGTATGCCTCATCTGTAATCCGCTTTACCTCGTCATCTATGGTTTCCGCGGTCTTTTCGGAATACTCCTTTTCCCCCGGCATAACAAAGTACGCATCCTTTTCGCCGAACACCGACTCATAACTAATCGGCCCCAGCCGCTCGCTCATCCCCCACGTAAGCACCATTTGTTTTGCAATCCTTGTGGCCTGCATAATATCCGCCTGAGCACCGCTGGATATATCTTCACAGAATAACTCCTCAGCGATTCGACCGCCGAAGCAAACCTGCAAGAGAGCCATACAGTATTTTTTGGTAAATATGGTCCTGTCCTTTTCCGGCAAAGCGAATGTGGCCCCTCCCATAGGCCCTCTCGGAATGATACTGACTTTGTGCAGTGGGTCGGCATCCTTTAACATCGACTGGACAAGAGTATGTCCTGCTTCGTGAAAAGCAGTAATATTCCTTTCGAACTGGTCGCTAACCCTGCTTTTCTTGGCTCGACCCCATCGCACCTTGTCTCTCGCCTCCTCGAGGTCTGCTCTTTGAATGGCATCTTTCTCGGCCATTGTCGCGGCCAGAGCAGCTTCGTTGATAATCGCCGCCAAATCGGCCCCGCTGAACATCGGTGTGCCGCGAGCCAGACGTTCGAGGTCGGCATCAGAACCCATCTTGACCTTCTTGGCGTGGACTTTCAAAATCTCCAGCCGGCCCCTAAGGTCCGGCAAAGGCACTACCACCTGCCTGTCAAATCTACCCGGCCTGGTCAGTGCGTTGTCCAGTATGTCCGAGCGGTTCGTGGCCGCCATCACAATTACCTGGTCATCCGTATCGAAGCCGTCCATCTCAACGAGGATGGCATTTAGCGTCTGCTCGCGCTCGTCATGCCCGCCGCCGGCGAAACTCGCGCTGCGTCTGCGCCCCACGGCGTCAATCTCATCGAGGAATATGATGCACGGCGCGTTACCCTTGGCCTGTTTGAACAAATCGCGCACACGCGATGCGCCGACCCCTACGAACATCTCGACAAAATCGCTGCCGGAGATGCTGAAAAACGGGACGTCTGCCTCGCCCGCTATAGCTTTCGCCAGCAGCGTCTTGCCGCAGCCCGGAGGGCCTATAAGCAGCACTCCTCGCGGTATCCGTCCGCCCAAGCGTTGGAATTTTTTGGGATTCTTCAAAAATTCGATTATCTCGGCCACCTCTTCCTTGGCCTCGTCAATTCCGGCAACATCCTCGAATGTGATTTTGACCCGCTCCTTGTCATGCAGCCGGTGCTTGCTTCGGCCAAATGACATCAGCATTCCACCCGCCCCGCTGCGAAGATTCCGCGCAAACATAAACCATAAAAAAATGCCTATAAGAACCAATGGGAACATCATACTAAGCAGATTCCACAGCAAAATATGTTCCTTTGCATACCTGTATTTCACTCCGCTCTCTTGTAGTTTCTTGTCAAGCTGCTCGCGGACAATTTCCGGCTTGTAATCGACCGTGAATGATTTTACGCCCTTCTCACTCTGGTTTTCGATACCGGCCTGGTTGAATTCGCCCTGAATCTCCGTATCGCCGACCGTCACTTCCTCAATGTGTCCGGCCTCAAGATGCGTTATAAACTCATCATATCTGAGCGGCTTGACGTGCTGCTGCTGCCACCGATTCAGCACAATCATTACTGTCAGTATCACTATGCCTAATAAAAGCAGATTGAAAGGCCCGCGTTTATACGTCCTCGGGCCCTTCCCAACAGGCCCTTTCTCCTCGAACCGCTTTCTTCCGCTACGTTCTTTTTTTTGATTATTAGCCATTTTTACCGTTTATTTAAAGATTCCTTACACGTTTTTCTTCACCAGCCCGTTTCCATCAATTCTACGATTCGCTCGGCCAGCGAGTTTGCAGCCAGCGTCGAGCCGTATGCGAAATCCTGGCTTTGCCACTCAGAGAAACTCGCCGACGCGCTTACCACCTTATTATCAATCAAAAGCTCTCCGGTTCGCAGGTTCTTCCAACTGACCACTGCGCGCAGCTCAACATTTTTCTCCAAAGCCCTGCCTATCTGTCGTTCGGTTGACAAAATCGACTCGGTCGCCTGCACAATCTGCCCGCTTATCACAGTATCGGCCCGGTCCCGACTGGTAATTATCTTGTAAGGGGTCTGCGCTTCTATCCGCTTGGCCAGTGCATCGGTCAGCTCATATTCTACCCCGCGTCTGAAGCTCTGGTTGTCGAACATCTCCACGTAAACGGTGCCGATTCCCTCCGGATACAGCGAGGCGTTGCTGTAGGCACCCCCCTCACAGCCGGAAAGAATCAGAAGACAGAGAACTGAGGACAGAATACAGAAAACAGAAGACAGACGGTCTGCCATCTGTTCTCTGTCATCTGTTATCCGTCGTCTTTCCTCTGCCATCTCTGTTCTACTGTTGACTAAGTTTTTGATTTGCCGTCTGGGCCGCCGAGCTTGTAGGCCAGTCATCGATAACCATCTGATAATACATATTGGCCGGCTCATTGCTTCCCTTTCTGGCATAGTAGTTCGCAATACCGAGCTGCTTTTCGGCCAATTGCTCGCTTATGCGCAATAAAATGTCATCCACCTGCAGCTTTTTTGCCTCTTCCGGATAGCGCAACTTGAAATTCTCGTAATAACTCTTGGCGCTAATCAGACCGGTCGCGTCATACGCGGGCCCCTGATAAGTCGCGTATTTTGTCCTTGCCATTGCGAGCAGGGCATCTTTGGCCATTTGTCCGGTGGGCCAGCGATTTTGTATTTCCGACCACTTAAGATACGCCTGTTCGTATTTACCTCGCTTCTCGAAACTTCGAGCCACTGCCAATGAGGCCTTTTTGGCAATATCTGTGCTGCCCGCCCGGTCGCTAATCTTTTCCATTATTTTGACCCCTTCGTCGTAGCGGTGAAGATTGAATATGAGTAATACCCGCGTCTTTCGGCCGGCCAGATAATCACCGGCAATGCCAAACTCTCTTTCCAGTGCGGCATCACGCAGAAGACTGGTGGGATAATCATCGAGGAACTTTTCATATTGTCTCACTGCCTTTGTCAGCTTTCCCCTTGCCAACAAAATCTCAGCATCGGTGAAGGCGTTAAAATCCGTGCCCGCAATCTCAGGAAAGTCCGCCCTGAGGTGTTCTATGGAACTACGCACCTTGTCCGGCTTACCGACATCTACGAGCTTTTTCATTTCAGCCACACGCAGAAGAAATTGCTCCTCTTTGGAGCTGCTCGTATCTTTCCACTGTCCTGACCCGTTAAGCCGAAACGTCTCTGCTTTTAGCAGCGATAGTCGTGACGGGAGAAACGCCGCCGCCGCACAAACACCAAACACGATAATTGCCTGTCGTATCTTCACACCTAACTCCTGTTCTTTCGCCGTTCCCCTTTGTATACGGTTATATCCGCCTGTTGCGAACATACTCACATTATAACTCCCTGTATCGCTTTTGCAAACCACCAATTCGGTGTCCTATAACTCAATTCGAACCGTGCAATTACGCCCCATAAAATCATTCGCCGCGACAGGTTATCCGACCAATTAGTCTCGCCACAAACAATAGATTAGAATCTGCGGAAGTCGATAAACTTCGGTAGTAAAACCACCGATTTTAGCAGCATGAGCTGGAACACACAAATCACACTTTGGGAGTCATGTATTATGAAAAAGTTAGCAAATTATCCTATGAAGCCCGCAAAGAAATATCCCTCAACAAAACACTTCTCTGTTATTTGGTTATGCGTGCTTTGCACCGCTACACCGGCATTTGCGGCTGACGACGCCTCGTTAGGGCAGGAAAACATTTATGAGATGTCTATTGAAGAACTAATGAAAGTAGAGGTCACTTCGGCCTCTAAGAAGGCCGAGCCGCTGTTCGAGGCGCCCGGTGTTATAACCGTTGTTCCGAAGGAAGAGATTGAGGCCTACGGAGACAGAGACCTGCATCAGCTTCTTCAGCGTCAACCCAGTGTATATACGCGAGATGCCTTTCCTTATTCTGACAATCTCGCGGGCTTTAGGGGCGATATGACAACGGTTGCCGAGACGCATACTTTGATACTCTTTAACGGTCGGCCCATCCGGGAAAGTGCACAGGGGCTCAACGTCAATATGTATAAGACGCTTCCGCTGTCAATTCTGGAAAGCGTCGAAATGATTCGCGGACCCGGTTCGGTCCTTTACGGGTCAAACGCCTTCACCGGCGTAGTCAATTTAAAGCCCCGAGTCCCTGACACCAACGAATTCTCGGTTTCGTCGATGGCGGGCAGTCACGGATACTATGATTCGGACTTTACAGCCGGAGGCAAGTCCGGTGAATTCGGTTATATCTCTGCTTTTCGCGTTGCCGGGCAGCAGGGATACCCATACGATATGACCGATTGGGGGGGGATTCCTCCTCATACTACTCCTTGGTATGGCGAGGATGACAGACAATACAAAAGCTATTCAGGAGTAACGCACCTGAACTATGGCAACTTCACTTTCGACGGTTTCTGGTCGGATTATGATGCGTTCGCTCTGGGAGTTTTGCCTGACTGGGATAATCCGCACCACACGTTCCGCAACAAAAAGCTGTTCCTGAACGCGGGCTATCGAATTCCAGTGCACGACAGGGCAACTTTAGAGCTGAATGCTACTTACAATATGCAGGAAAACTGCCTTTCCGGCGGCGGTCCAATTATCGGGACCAATACATCGGATATACTCGGAGAGGCCACACTTTTCGCTGAGCCCGTGGACAATATGAATTTCGTTCTCGGGTGGCTGCAGGAGCAACGAGCAAATTATCACCCCGATGATGATAGATTTCAATCTATTCCCTCATATCGCCACGAGCCAAAGGGCTTTTATGCCCAGGGCGACTACAAGTTCGACAACTTTGTCAAGCTCATCGCCGGCACGCAATGGAACAAATCAAGCTACGGCTTTGACGACTGGATATCCCGGTTTGGTCTAATCATAACTCCATCTGATAATTGGGGCGTAAAATTGCTTCGTGGCGAGGCGTTTCGTGCCCCCGTCACACTGGAAACGGACCTGTATGACCCTTCGGCTCTCGTTGGTAACAGCGACCTCGAGCCGGAGACGATTACGACCTATGACGCACAACTGTTCTATCACGACAAGAAGACATACGCCGCTGCCACATATTTTCAAAGTAAGGTCGAGAAGCTCATTATTTACGACCCGACCGCTGTTCCCGTTATGTCATATATGAACGGGGGTGTCCAGAGGTTTTGGGGTATTGAGTTAGAGGGCAAGTATTTCTTTACTCCGAATTGGCACATCCTCGGCTCATATTTACACCAGGAAAACGAGGCCGACGCGGGTATAAGCCCCACTGTTGTGCCGGAAAATATGTTTAAGCTCGGCACCGCTTATGCCTGGGAATGGGGTACGGCGTCGTTGTTTTATATGCTCTTTGGCGAGCCGCCGCACATCGATTCTCCGCTCGTGGTTAATCCAAAACCCGAATCAATAAACCTTCTCAATCTGAACGTTGACCTCGATATTTCAAAGAATATGGGGCTTGCGAAGGGGCAGTCCATCTTGACGCTGCGGATTGAGAATCTTCTCGACGAAGAAATTTATGTTCCGACATTCGGCTATCTCGGCGTTCCGAACTCTTTTCCATCCGGCCCGGGCAGAACGTGGTATATTGGGATGAAGTTGCGCTTCTGAGCAATGCGTCAGGCCTGTCCCCAGACCTGAAATCCCATTCCTTTTCCTTGACCCTGTAATCCTTTCTGCGCAGTTGGATGTTCGACTGCCGCCAATTGGGAAAAAGGCGTCGAATAGTTCAATATTCGATGCCCGAACGGCTAAAAACTCAAACTCTGCCGGATACTTAACTAATCTTTCCCTGTTCATCATTCGCCCCTGAACACCTTTTACCCTTGAAAAAACAGATGATTTGTAGTAAACTGTTACCGAAAGGCAAAAGTTTCGTAACAAACGTTCAAATGTGCTCATAAATTACCGCCGGCACACCCGCGAACAGGAAAGGCCTGATTAAAACCTAATTTAAGACCTATCAAATTTTTTTTGAGGTTAGAGTGATAAAATCGAAGAGAATACTCGTTGAAACCGTTATTTTGGGCGTAATTCTTTTTTCTGCAACGCTTTACGCCATTGATATAACGGTTACTGTTAATGCTTCGTCGTATATCCGCGCAATCCCTGAGACGATGTATGGAACAAACATGCAATGCTGGGACGGCGCTCAAAACGGCAGCAATGAAAATGTCAACACTCTGATAGCGGCATCGGGCAGCAGATACGTGCGCTGGCCGGGCGGCTCCTGGGGAGACGGGGTCCTTTGGAGCGATATGGAAGGCCCGAATTATTCACAAACATGGAAAGTTAGCTATGGCGAATCGATGTATAGAATAAATAAGTTTGACTCCATTATGCAGCCTATAGTTAATTACTCGGGTATCTGGAGTGACACTACAGGGAATGACGTTAACCATTGGGAAGCCGGCGCAATTGCTGCCGCGGTTGACTGGGTCAAAGACCAGAGTTCAAGAACCAATTGCGCACGCTACTGGGAAATCGGAAATGAGCAGGGCGGCCCATGGGAGTACGGCTGGTTTGATGGAATCAGCGGAGTATATTACGGCAGCAGATACACTCATTTTTATAACGCGATGAAGTCGATTAATCCGCGAATCAAAATTGGAGCAGACGCTGACCCTTGCGACGCATTGCAGCCTTGGGGCTGGTATGATGGATACTGGACACGCGATTTGTTAACCACGACGGATTCAAATGGAATTCGACCTGATTTTCTCATTGTCCACTCATATCCAGGAATAGATCAGCCCGCTTCATATAACCCGGCTTTATTAAGCAGTGATATTGTGATGATTTCCGATTTTACAGCGAGTTTGAACAGCATTATATCGACATCCATAGGCCCTCAATATGTAGGCAAAATAAAATACTGGATGACCGAATGGGACGTGGGTTGGGGAAGCTATAATAAAGATATAGCTTATGTAAGCGCGTTATTCAAAGCTCAGTATATTATGGAAATGTGCAAGTACGGCTGGGAAGGGTCGAATCCATGGAGCCAGAATCAGTATCATATGAGTAGTGAAGGAGGTTATCCGGATTATTATGTGTATCCGAAATGGTATTTCCCTGCGCTACTGAATTATTATTTCGGCAGGGATATGGTTACTGCGTCATCAACTAATTCTATGGTCAGGGCATACGCAAGCAGGGATGATGCGAATAATCTGACTATTTTTATGGCCAATAATTATCCGAGTACAGATAGAACGGTAGCTGTTAACATATCCGGTTTTGGTGCGGGGACGGCCGGTGAGAGATGGCTTATTCAACCTGCCGGTTCAATGATTTCAGGCGGAGTGAATATTCAGGATTACAATGACCTGATGATAAATGGAGTGGTGCATCCAGCGCCGTCAACCGTAGCTTCATTAAGCAGTGTTGCTGTTACTACAGGCAATTCATTCAATACCAGTCTGCCGAGAAGCAGTATACTAATTATCAGAATTCCGCCCGCTAACCCTACAACACAGTTGCCTTATGGGGGGACTCCGTGGCCTATTCCCGGGACGATTGAGGCGGAAAATTACGACACTGGCGGCAAATTTGTCGCTTATTACGATACAACAGGCGGAAACAGCGGCGGACAATATCGTTCAGATGATGTTGATATCGAGACATGCAGCGATGGCGGTTATGATGTTACAAATCTGAAGGTAAAGGAATGGCTCGAATATACGGTCAATGTTGAGTCCAGCGGCTTATATAAAATTACAGGCCGTGTGGCTGCTGCGGACTCCAACGGAGAATTCAGAATCGAATTCGACGGCAGGGACGAGACAGGGCCTGTGATTTTCTCGCCGACAGGCGGGGCACAGGCATTCGGCAATACCGATGTTAACGTATTTCTTAAAAAAGGCGAACATACTATGCGGCTGTTGGTGGATACGAATGACTGGAGCGTCGATAAGCTCACATTTACGAAATTCGGCGATGGCACCGGTTTGGCTCTTCGTGAGTATTGGACAGGCATATCAGGCGGAGCAGTCAGCAATCTGACATCAAATGTGAATTACCCCTGGAATCCTACCGGCAGGATTTTGGAGCATAGTTTTGAGGGGCCTACAGGCTGGGCCGATAATTACGGCACAAGGATTAGAGGATACCTGCATCCTGTCACCACCGGAACATATTATTTTTACATTGCCAGCGATGACGGCGGCGAATTATGGTTAAGCACTGATGATAATCCCGCCAATGCAGTAAAAATCTGCCTGGTATCAAGCTGGGTAAACGCTTATCAATGGGATAGCTCCTCGGAACAGAAATCGTCAGCAAAGACACTTGTCGCCGGCCATGTATATTATATCGAGGCAAGACATAAAGAAGGTGGCGGCGGCGACAGTATTGCAATTGGCTGGGAAGGGCCAGGTATTATCCGACAGGCCATTACAGGCCCGTATCTTTCTCCATATGTTATTGACTTTACTGACTTCGTCAATTTCGCAAATCAGTGGTATCGGGCCGACTGCGCCTCGGGCAACGGCTGGTGCAGCGGCGCCGACCTGACACGAAACGGCTCCGTAACGCCCGACGACCTGATGCAGTTTGTCGAGGACTGGTGGCTGTTCGGTTCGGATTAGGCAAGAATGCCCGCCTTATCGCAAACAAAATCGCTGCCTCTCTGTCGTAACCTTCTCTTTGGCAAGGACTTGTGATTGTCAGCGGTTGCCCTGAAAATTAATCCTTGAAAACGCCTCTGTTTTATGATAATCTTATCTTCAGAACAGAACGGAAGTTAATGAAGGATTATGTCTGCTATATCTGCATCGCACCCTCAGATAAATGGGGAAATCCTGCATTTTTTTAGCAATTAAGAAGCCGGCTTTATTTGGGAGGTTAGAGTGATGAAGTCGTTGAGGAGATTTGTTGAAGGCGTTGTTTTATCTGCAATTCTTTGTTTAGCCATGCCGCTTTTAGCTGCAATCCCTCCGTTACACGTTGACGGCAATAAAATCAAGGACCCAAGCGGCAATGTTGTAGTTCTAAGGGGTATCGCCCTGATTGATTTGG
>CAYNVP010000054.1:0-14027 GCA_964400665.1 uncultured Pirellulales bacterium
CGGTTACTGCATTCGGCCAGTGCGACCCGAACTGGAAGCCGGGCAACGGCCCGCCAAGCATAGGTCTGAGCGGCCCATCGTTGGCCCTTACGACTTATAATGGCGAGCTGATTGTGGGAGGTTATTTTCTTAAAGCCGGGGGTATTGATGTCAATCGAATTGCCCGCTGGGACGGCAACAACTGGCAGCCATTAGGCAGTGGGATGATCGGCAGTGTCGAAGCACTGACGGTTTATAATGGCGAGTTGATTGCAGGAGGTGATTTTACCAGTGCAGGGGGTGTGGTTGTCAACGGAATTGCCCGATGGGACGGTAATTCCTGGCAGCCGTTGGGAAGCGGAATGAACGGTTATGTTAGAGCACTAACAGTTTACAACGGCAATTTGATTGCAGGAGGTTGGTTCAGAAATGCCGGGGGCGTCGATGCCAACAATATTGCCCGATGGGACGGCAGCAACTGGCAATCGCTGGGCGGAGGGATGGATAGAGGGATTAATGCCCTAACGGTTTATTACAACGAGCTGATTGCAGGAGGATATTTCAGAAAAGCCGATGGGATTGATGCTAACTGCATTGCACGCTGGGACGGCAGTTCCTGGAGGCCGTTGGGCAGCGGTACGAATAGCTACGTTCATGCACTGACAGTTTACAACGGTGAATTGATTGCGGGAGGTTGGTTCCACAAGGCCGGAGGTATTGATGTCAACAGCATTGCCCGATGGGGCGACGCCGGATGGCGGCCATTGGGCGGCGGAACCGACAATGAAGGAGGGGTTTACTCACTTGGGAATTATAATGGCGAATTAATTGCAGGAGGACATTTCAAAAAAGCGGGAGGCGTCGATGCGAATTGTATCGCCCGCTGGGACGGCTCAGGATGGCAGCCATTAGGCAGCGGTATAAATACCTTCGCTCCCGTTTATGCCCTGACGGAGTATAACGGTGAATTGGTCGCAGGGGGTGAATTTACACAGGCCGGCGGAATCGTTGTTAATTTTATTGCCCAGTGGGACGGCTCCAACTGGAAATCATTCTCTGTAGGCAACGGGATGAATCAATTGGTTGATGCCCTTACTGTTTACAGGGGTGAATTAGTTGCGGGAGGAAATTTTACCAAAGCCGGAAACGTTGATATAAACAGAATAGCCCGCTGGGACGGCAATAGCTGGTTACCGTTGGGTAGCGGAGTAAATAGCTCGGTTGAAGCACTGACAATTTACAACGACGAATTGATTGCAGGAGGTTTTCTAACTGCTGCAGGAGGCACCAGTGCCAACAGGATAGCCCGTTGGGATGGCAGCAATTGGCGTCCATTGGGTAGCGGAATGAATGACAAGGTGTTTGCTCTTACGGTCTATAACGGGGAGTTGATTGCGGGAGGAAATTTCACAACAGCCGGAGGGGTCGATGCCGATAGAATTGCCCGCTGGGATGGTAGTATTTGGCAGCCATTAGGCGGGGGGATGAACGGCCCTGTCAATGCTCTTACGGTCTATAATGGTGAGCTGATTGCGGGAGGCCGTTTCATAACTGCCGGGGGTGTGGCTGCCAACAGAATTGCCCGCTGGGATGGTAAAAACTGGCAACCGATGGGTAGCGGATTGGGCGATGGGGGGAATAGCGGTGTTTATGCGCTGACGATTTATAATAGTGATTTGATTGCAGGAGGAGTATTCACCGCTTCCGGGAGTATGGATGTCAATAGAATTGCCCGCTGGGACGGAAATAACTGGCAACCGTTGGGCAATGGAATGAATGATTATGTTGTCACATTAATGGTTTACAGTGGCGAATTGATTGCAGGAGGTATTTTTACCAGAGCCGGAAATGTAAATGTGAACAATATAGCCCGTTGGGATGGTAATAACTGGCAGTCACTGAGTAATGGAATGAACAACAGTTCTGTTAACGCACTAACGGTTTACAACAGTGAGTTGATTGGTGGAGGATGGTTTACTACCGCAGGGGGGTTGCCCTCAATGCATTGGGCAAGGTGGGGAGTGGCGGATCCAATTGAGGGGGATTTGAATCACGACTGCGGTGTGGACTTCTTCGATGTGGAATGGTTAGTGGGGCAATGGCTGTATGATGATTGTCTGTACAACGGCTGGTGTTATGAGGCCGACTTGAATTACGACCTTATAGTGGATTTCGCAGATTTTACAAAGCTCGGGAGTAATTGGCTCGAAGGATTGTAAGAAAACCGAGAGTCGTCATAGGCGGACAAGTCTAAAGGGTAAGTCAACCTTGACTAAGGAATAGCGGGGGCATATCATACCCACCGGACATAAAGGAAAGGAACCATTATGGAAGCTGTTCTGCAGACAAAAATAGGAAACGCTGAGCCGAAACGCGGAAAGGTGCGCGATATTTACGACCTCGGCGACAGATTGCTTATCGTCGCCACCGACAGAATCAGCGCGTTCGACGTGGTGATGGCAAATGCCATTCCTTATAAGGGGCAGGTTCTGACGCAGATATCACTTTTCTGGTTCGAGTTTTTATCTTCGACGGTCAGCCACCACCTAATCACTGCTGACGTGGGCAGATTTCCGGCGCCGTTTAACGGGTTCGGCAGTCAACTGGCAGGCCGAAGTATGTTAGTCAAAAAGGCCAGCGTAATGCCAATCGAATGCGTAATACGGGGTTATCTGGCGGGTTCCGGCTGGAAGGAATATAAACAGTCGGGCACGGTCTGCGGCATTAAATTACCTGCCGGACTGCGCCAGTGCGATAAACTTCCCGAACCGGTATTCACACCAGCTACGAAGGAGGAATTCGGCAAACACGACGAAAACATCAGCTTCGGGCGATGCGTAAAAATCATCGGCGAAAAGAACGCCGGATACCTTCGTGACAAGAGCACCGAGATTTTCAAAAAGGCGAGCCAATACGCCGAATCGAAAGGGATAATCCTTGCCGACACGAAATTCGAATGGGGCGAAGCGAACGACAAAATAATTCTCATCGACGAGGTGCTGACGCCTGATTCGTCGCGTTTCTGGCCCGCGGACAAATACCAGCCGGGCCGGGACCAGGAAAGCTTCGATAAGCAGTTCGTCCGTAATTATCTCGAAAGCATCAATTTCGATAAATCCGGCCCGGGGGTGGAACTGCCCGCGGACGTCGTCAAAAAGACAAGCGAAAAATATATCGAATGCTATGAACGCCTGACAGGCAAAAAATTCAAGTTGTGACTTCCAGCCCTGTCCGGCTATGCGTTCGGCCTGAATCGGTAAATATGCTCGAGCAAATCCGTAATCACCGGTATCTGCTGGTCAGTATTCTGCTTGCTGTGGCGACCTTCGCCGTATATCTGCCCGTGTGGAATCACGAGTTCGTCCAGTATGACGACGATGTCTATGTTACCAAAAATTCGAACGTTCAATCGGGCTTCTCCTGGCAGAGCATTAAATGGGCCTTCACAAGCGGCTACGCAAGCAACTGGCATCCGCTGACGTGGCTGTCGCATATGTTGGACTGGCAACTGTTCGGCAAAAATGCCGGTGCACATCACATCGTCAACGTGCTGTTTCACGTCGCAAACACAATTCTTCTCTTTGTCGTGCTGAACCGTATGACCAAGGGATTCTGGCAAAGCGCGTTTGTGGCGGGGCTTTTCGCACTGCATCCTTTACACGTCGAATCCGTCGCCTGGGTCGCCGAGCGAAAAGACGTCCTAAGCACGTTATTCTGGCTGCTGACGATGCTCGCGTACGTCCGCTATGCCCAGCGCCCGTCAGCGGGCCAGTATCTCGTTATACTTGTCCCGTTCGCTCTTGGACTTATGGCAAAGCCGATGCTCGTTACGCTACCTTTTGTCCTGCTGTTGCTCGATTACTGGCCGCTCGGCCGGCTCGGCAGTCCTAAATATACAATTAAGCGATTGTTGCTTGAGAAGTTACCACTGCTTTTTCTTTCCGCAGTATCCAGCGTAGTTACATATCTGGTGCAGCAAAAGACCGGCGCTATGACACCCCTTCCGTTTAACGAACGCGTCTACAACGCGATATGTTCGTATCTGGCGTACATAGGCAAAATGGTCTGGCCTGTTCGGCTTGCGGTCCTCTATCCTCACCCCGTCAACACACTGCCTGTCGCCAGAGCCGTCGCATACGGTGTGATACTTATCTTAATAACCCTCTTTATTATCTACTACAATCGACGACACAAATACCTGCTTGTCGGCTGGCTCTGGTATCTCGGCACACTTGTTCCAGTCATCGGCATCGTGCAGGTGGGCGCCCAGGCAATGGCAGACAGATACACCTATATTCCATTGATTGGGCTATTTATAATCATTGCCTTCGGCGCGGCGGAACTGCTTAGAAACATACCTCTGAAGAAGATTATCCTCACGACCCTTGCCTTATGCATTCTCATCGGCTGCGCCGTTGTTACGCGGATACAATTACAATACTGGCGCAGCAGCTACGTGCTTTTCGACCGCGCGCTGACAGTCATCGAAAATAACGCCGTTATGCAGAACAACTACGCCAATATACTCAGCGACCTCGGCAGGCCCGAAGAGGCAGCCAAACACCTTGCCGAATCGCTCAAATATATCCCCAATTCCCCCGCAATTCACAATAATTACGGAAACGCCCTGCGAGAGACGGGCAAATTGGACGAGGCCATTGACCACTATAACTTTGCCCTCGAACTCGACCCTGATTTCGCACTGGCGCACTACAACTTAGGCGTGACGCTGGCAATGAAGGGAAAATACGAAGACGCCATCCGGCATTACAAACAATACCTCGGTCCCGACGCCAACATCGCCGATATACACGAGGGGCTTGCGACAATGCTTGCAAGGGAAGGCAAGGTCGCCGATGCCGTGGGCCAGTTCCAAAAGGCGCTTGCCGCCAAACCCGACTCCGCAGAGGTCCTCGGCAACCTCGGCTACGCCATGGCGCAGAGCGGCGACCCGGAACAAGCTATAAAATATTACGAAAACGCCCTTAAGATTGACCCCGACCATACGATTACTCACGGCCGACTTGCCCTTGCCCTGGCTGCCGTTGGAAGAATCGACGAGGCAATCGAGCAATGCCGTATCGTTTTGAAGGCCCGGCCCGACGACGCGGAAATGTTCACAAATCTCGGCATACTGCTGCAGTCTAAGGGAGACCTCGACGGGGCCGCCAATGCCTACAAAAAGGCCCTTAAAATCGACCCTGACTGGCAGCAGGCACGTGATCGCCTCGATGCCCTGAACCAACCTCAAAATTAACCTCTCTCCATATTTTTTACCTTCTTGCCTCAGCGTAGCCAAAGGCGAAACCGGGTTGCCTCGTCAAAGTTTCCATGCCCTGGCAAAGGCCCTGAAGCTGCGGTCGTAGGTCTTCTCCACATCGGGCGGGAAACAGCAGCCGGGAAGCTGTCTGCTCGACAAATGATAACTTATACATTCGCAGCACATCCCCTTTTTGTCGCAGCCCGGGTATGTGCACGCGCAGTTCTTCAAATTCTCCTTCTTCTGACATTCCATCACATCATCTCCTGTCCGTGACACTATTCCACCGCCAATTCATATATACTTACGCTAAGCGCCGGCACGGCCAGTTTGTTTAAGAACCCCTCAAATGCCTTTTCCTCAATCACCACATTCGGCTCTTTACCTGGCTCATTAAAAGCCATCGGGTCCGTGCCCGTTATAATCCACTGTTTGGCGTTACCCGCAATCTTGACGCCCTTGAGGTCTATCGCGAGCCGGCGCTGCATCGCTGTCGGGTTGACGATTCCGATAGTCAATGCCTTTCGGTCGCTTGTCCAGGCCGCTGAAACGTCAATCGGCGAGATTTCCCCTTTCACCGCCACAGGAATCTCGCCGTAATGCTGCCTGTAAAGTTTCAATGCAACTCCCGTTGTATCGAGCGTTGATGCAGTGCGAGACGTCTTGATTGCGCCGATGACGTTGACCGTCTGGGCGTAATTGGCCATAAAATACAGGTTGCTGTTCCTGAAATACTCGTGCAGGCCCGTTGCGACGCCGAGGGCGTCCTTGAGGTGGTATTGAACGCCTAACTCGCCGTATATGTAGTTGCCATACCAGTAGTTCCACTCATCCATTGCGATTCGAATGTCCTTGCCCGCAATTTCGTTTATATCTCTGCGGTATTTTCTGTGCTCGTTTGCCACGCGTCTTATCTCGTTTGCCAGCAGTTTGGTGTGTTTTACAACGTCCTTGTTCTCTTTGACATAAATATGCTCGCTGATGAGGTTCATATAATCCGAGCAGTCTTTCAGCATAGCCCTGCTCCACGGGCCGACGTTGCCAACGCCGACAAGTTTCGCATTCGGGTCAACCTTCCAAATCGCCTCCGCCACTCGGTTGTGCTTTTTGACATATTCCGATAAAGGCATATTCCCAATCTGCCACGAGCCGTACATCTCATTGCCCACCGCCCACCATTTAACTCCGTATGGTTCCGGATGGCCGTTCTGCGCCCGAATCTTTCCCATCGGCGTATCAATCGAGCCGTTGCAGTACTCAACCTCCTCTGCAACCTCTTCCACAGTTCCGCGACCGGTATTGACCGCGATATAGGGCTCGGCGCCGATAATTTTCATCAAATCCAGAAATTCGTGAATACCGACGTCGTTGTGCTCAACGCCTTTCCACGCCGGGTTTTTCCGAGGCGGCCTTTTGTCCCTTTCGCCGACACCGTCACGCCAGTTGTATCCGCTTACAAAATTGCCGCCGGGCCAGCGATAAACGGGAGAATCCAGCTCCTTCAGCAACGCTACAACGTCGCTTCGCCACCCCTTGATGTTATCCGCAGGCATCAGGGATAGCGTCCCTATCCTGAACACCCCATTGCCTTTGCTGACAATTTCAATCCTGACGTTATCGCTCGATACAGGCGAAGTAAATTTAATCGGATACGTCTTAAATTCCGGGGTTATCTCGCAGCTTTCTTCGCTGATAATTTCATTATTGTCCGAAACAAGGCGCACAAAAACCGGCCCCGCCTCTTTATCACCCTCTAAAATTACCCTGCCCGTATATCCCTTGCCCTTTACGACTGCGAGCCCATCCTGTGAAATTCCCGCCTCGCTTCCGTCGCCTGCCAAACGAATAACCGGCGTATGCCTCCCGACGTAAGGATTATTCGTATCCATCGTGACGGTACCAGCCGGGCCGATTACTTTCCAGGGTGATGCTCTGAGATATTTATACGCCCCCGCGTCCCACTGCCTGTCGCTGCCCGTCCCCCATGGACTGTATTTATCCGTAATCGGATAATAGAACTTGCGGTCCTCCAGCATCTCCGCCCATATTCCGCCGTAAATGCACCGGCCAAGATGCTCGATGAACTGCCCGTATATGTATTTCGAGATTGGCTCCCTCGTCTTGCCTGCGTCGATTTCCAATTTAGCTGCCGGTTCCTCACGCGTCAGCCAGATCGCCATCGGCCCCTGCCCGCGGTTCGCCCACGCATAATAAGGAATCGCTAAAAACTCATGCTCCGAACCGTCACTCCATACACTGCTGCGAATAACCGTCACGTCGTTGAGCAAGTGTCTGAACCTGTCGGACCATAACACCGCATCATCAGCCAGCGCCAGATTGAGAACGTTTACGTCGTTGTCGAGCCATTCGGCGCAATACACAATAGGCCCGCGCTCAATCGCAACCCTGCCCTTGTCCGCCTCCACGCTCGGATGCGCAACCACGCGTCTGGCGGACATAGGCAGCTCAAGCTCGATTACATCCCCCTGTTTCCACTCACGTTCTATACACGCAAATCCGTCTCTTATAGCCGGCTCCAAATCAGCTCCGTTTAGTTTCAAACTCACCGGCTGATCGCCCCTGTCCATATATTGATACAAATCGCTCGGCACCGGCCTGCCCTTCACCCAGCCAGGTATCCGAACAGCAACCGTGAATCTCCCCGCCTTCACCGGCTCTACGGTAATCTTCACTGCGCCGTCCCACGGATACCACGTCGCCTGACTTACCAGCACCGTGTTGTTCTTCAGCTTGATTGTCCCCTGCCCCGCAACAAACATATTGACATACAACGTATCGCCAGATTTAGCATAAGCATATCCCGGCAGCATTGCCATAAACCTTGCTATGTTGCCCGGACAGCACGCGCAGGCAAACCACGGCACTCGCTTGTGCTGCCCCATCGACTCCAGGGGATTTGGGTAAAAGAACCTGTCTCCGCTTAATGACACCCCCGAAATCAGGCCGTTGTAAAGCACCCTCTCGAAAACGTCCAGATACTTCGCGTCGCCTGTAAGCTGAAACATTCTGTAATTCCACATCGCGTTGCCGACGGCCGCGCAGGTCTCGCAATAGGCCGTCGCGTTGGGCAGCTCGAAATTTTTTCCGAACGCCTCCCCGTCGCCCCTGGCACCGACGCCTCCCGTCAAATACATCTTTTTACCGACGACGTTGTCCCAGATTTCCTCGACCGCATCGGCATACCTCTGGTCGCCGGTCAGCGCCGCGATGTCCGTCATCCCGCAATACATATACATCGCACGCACGGCGTGTCCCACCGCCTCCGTCTGCTCGTATGGCTTCTTATGCGCCTGTCCGTATTCTCCGCCGTCCGGCCCGCGGGTATCGAGGAAAAACTTCGCCAGATTCAAATACTTCTCGTTGCCCGTCACCCTGTATAGCTTGACCAGCCCTATCTCTATTTCCTGATGCCCCGGCCACTTGTGCAATTTGTCCGGTCCGAAGTCCTTGTCCACCAATTCCGCATTCTTTATCGCCACGTTAAGCAAGTTCCGCTTGCCCGTCGCAAGATAATGAGCCGCCGTCGCCTCATAGAGATGCCCCATATTGTAAAGCTCGTGACTTCCTTCCACACGCGACCAACGCCTCGGCCCAAACCAGTGCGCCAGGCGTTTCGATTTGTTGGTCCTCGCCGTATAAAGATACCCGTCGTCCTCTTGCGCCGCGGCAATCTTCGCAATCAAACCATCCAGATACTTCTCAAGATTTGGGTCCGCCTGCACGCTCAGTGTATACGATGCCGCCTCGATAATCTTATAGATGTCCGAATCATCGAAAGGATAACTCCCTTTTTGCTCTCCCTTCATCAGTCCGCCAGCTATCGCAAAATTATCCACTCGCCCCGACTTCTCGCACATCTTGAATATATGCGGTATCGTCACCTTGCGATTGGTCTCAATCCTCGGCGCCCAGAACTCGTCCGCGAACTTAACATCCGTAAACAACACCGGCTCTATTCTATAATCCTGCTTTAACTTTATTGCCTTCCCTCCTGATGCCGCTCCACATCCACCGGCTAAAATCACAATGGCCGTCCCAAGAACCGCTGAAATGACTATTATGCGTGCCCTGTCCATAATGCCTCCTTTGCTTTTCTGCGCACTCGAAAAAATATACTAAAGAAAAACTCGATTATAAGGGCGGCTCACCCGAAATGCAATTCGACTATGTCTTTATCGTGCAGGACGTGCGTCAGATGCACGTTCTGCCCGTCGTAAACACCCGTCCCCCAAATACGCGCGTTTTTTAGTTTCTCCGCAAGCTCACGATGAATCGACTCGGCCAAATCCTGCACCGTCGCTCCCTCCGGCATCGTAAACGGCTCGTTCATATCCGGTTTTTTACCCGGCGGCTTCGCGTAAATCCGGATTATACGAAGCTGCCTGAATAAAAACGCCGGCAATTCACCCATCCCTTCCCCCGTCACCGTTGAAACCGCTATCGTATCAAAACGATTTCCGCCAACCTCCTTTAGCCGCTCCATCACGCCTTGCTGCGCAATGTCTTTTTTCGTGCAGATACAAATCGTCCTCTTGCCTAACATATTGCCGTGCTCGTCCTTCGCGGGCGTCTGCTCATTCAGCAGCAAGCCCCTCGCATCCAGAAAATCAACGCACACTTTCAACTGCTCTTCAATATCGCTGGACAGGTCAATCACTATCGCAATTAAATCGCAGTTGCGATATGTCCCCACCTGCCCCGGCGCCGAGTAATCGGCCGTTATAGGCGGCATATCCACAATCTCTATCTGCACGCCCTCATAATTCATCATCCCGGGTACAGGGGCACCGGTCGCAAATGGAAAATCAGCAACGTGAACTTTCGCGTTGGTTAGCACTCCGAGTATCGAGCTTTTCCCGCTGTTCGGCGTCCCCAGCAGCACCACCTGTCCCGCCCCCGTCCGAGGCACGTGAAATATATCCACGCCCCCGCTTTTACGCCGCTTTTCCTCGTGCTCCTTCAGTGCGCTTAGCTTTCGCCGAAGGTCCGCCTTGAGATGGTCCGTCCCCTTGTGCTTCGGCATAACCGCAAGCATCTGCTCAAGCGCGAGAATCTTCTCCTCCGTGGTCTTCGCTTCCCGATACCACTGCTCCGCCTTGAAATAATCTGGAGTCAAATTCGCCGGCATAAGTACGAAACAATATATCATTACGGCGGTTCGAAATCAAATCGCTGCAACCTGCTAATCGAGCTGTCAGATGTGCCGCGAAAAAAAATTTCGGTAAAAAACTTTGATTTATCGATATAAAGTAGCATTGCACGAATTTATTCGTGATTTTTTTATTTTTTTCGCTTTTGAGGTTTGCATCATCGGGCATATTGTTTTAGTTTAGGATTAACAATTGTAAATGCCGAAAGAAGCCTAACGTCCGTTGTTGCAGAAACAAAATGAAAGGAGCGTTACAATGCAGGCAAAACAAGGCGACAAAGTGAAAATTCATTACACCGGCAAACTTGATGATGGAGACGTATTTGCCAGTTCGAAGAATAAAGGACCGATTGAATTTACGCTCGGCCAGGGCCAGGTAATGCCCGGAATTGAGGAGTCTGTGGAGGGTATGAAGCCGGGAGAATCCAAGACAGTCACAGTTCCTTCCGATAAGGCCTACGGTCCGCGTCGACAAGAGTTGATGCAGGAGATTCCTAAAAAGGAGATGCCCGGTGACATCAAGCCGGAGGTCGGTCAGCGTCTTAACGTTAAATGGTCGGATGGCAAGGAGACGGCTGTCTCGGTAATCGATGTTTCAGAAACTTCCGTGACTATCGACGCTAACCATCCTTTGGCCGGAAAAGACATAGTATTCGAGCTTGAGCTTGTGGGTATATCCTGAATCTGTTTTCAGGGATTATTGGCGAAACTCTTAAAGGAGAAATATTCTGATGATTGACCTTGTACACCCGCGCCGTGGAACGAGAAGATGGAAATGCCCCAATTGCGGGCGGGAACAATCCGAGCACAAAGCCGTCATCAGCACAAGGTGCAGAAAATGTAATAGGCCGATGCGCCCCAGAAAAAAGTGAGCTGCCTCGTTTGGCCGTGAATTTCGTTCTTCACCGGCCGCTTCGACCTTAACCAAACTACACAACCTTCTCCGCTACCAGATCACCGACTTGGCTTGTCGAGTATCCCATTTTGCCTGCCGCGAGTGATTTGAGTTTGTTGGCGGTCACGTATGTTACAGCGTCCTCGACGGCCGTAGCGGCTTTCTGCTCACCCAGTGTTTCGAGCATCATCGAACCGGCGCAAATCGCAGCTAACGGGTTAATGACGCCTTTGCCCGTGTATTTCGGTGCGCTTCCGCCTATCGGCTCGAACATACTGACGCCTTCGGGATTGATATTTCCGCCTGCCGCCACTCCCATACCGCCCTGAATCATCGCGCCCAAATCGGTAATGATGTCCCCGAACATGTTTCCGGTCACAATCACGTCGAACCACTCCGGGTTTTTGACAAACCACATACACGTCGCGTCAACGTGATAATACTCGCGCTTGATATCGGGATAGCTCTTTTGTCCCATCTCGTGGAAGGCCCGTTCCCACAAATCATATACGTATGTCAGCACGTTCGTCTTGCCGGATAAAGCAAGTGTATTGTTCTCGCCCTTGCCGCGTGCTTTCTTGCCGTATTTCTTCGCATATTCGAATGCGTACTTTAAGCACCTATCGACCTGGAATCGCGTATATACCGCCGACTGCACCGCCACCTCCTGTGGCGTCCCCTTCATCGTAAAACCACCCGTGCCCGTATAAAGGTCGCCGGTGTTCTCGCGCACGACGACAAAATCAATGTCCGCCGGCCCCTTGCCCTTTATCGGAGTCTCAACACCCGGATACAGCCGAACAGGCCGAAGGTTGATATACTGGTCCAGCTCGAATCTCGCCTTCAAGAGTATCCCTTTTTCGAGAATCCCCGGCTTGACGTCCGGATGACCTATCGCGCCAAGCAGTATCGCATCGAATTTGCGCAGCTCTTCTATCGCGCTATCAGGCAGCGTCTCCCCCGTCCTCTTGTATCTCTCCCCGCCGAAATCGAAGCTCGTCATATTCAGCTTAAAGCCGAACTTTCCCGCCGCCACATTCAATACCTTCACCGCTTCGGCCGTAACCTCCGGCCCTGTCCCGTCTCCCGGCATCACCGCTATCTTGTAACTCTTCGCCACGTCTTGTCTCCTTTGTTTCAGTGAAATCTGCGTAATCTGTGGTTTCATTTTGCTTTCTTAATATGTTCTAACAGTCCGCCGTCGCGTATTACCTCCAGTGCAAACTCCGGCAAAGGCCGAAACTCTATTTTTTCGCCGTTTGTCTTGTCGCTGATTATACCTTTCTCGTAATCAATTTGCACCTCGTCGCCGTCGTTAATTCGCTCGACCGCGTCTTTACTCTCGATTAAGTAAAACGCGCAGTTTATCGCGTTGCGATAGAATATCCTCGCAAAGGTCTTTGCAATCACCGTCGCCACCCCCGCCCCGCGTAATGCCCAGACCGCGTGCTCTCTCGATGAACCGCACCCGAAGTCCTCGCCCGCGACGACAACGTCGCCCTTGCTTACTTTTTTCATAAATCCGGCGTCCAAATCCTCGAGACAATGCCTCGCCAGTTCCTTCTCGTCGTCGGTATTGAGATACCTCGCCGGTATTATCTCATCCGTATTTATATGGTCCCGTTTATAAACATGCGCTTTAGCCATACTTTTTTCCTTTTCCGTGCCAATTCCGTGTTAATCCTTGGTTTCTTTTGTCTTTTTACTTTTATCTCTTTACAACTTATCAACTTTTGCCTGGAGACCTTCGGCTGCTTTCTCTGCTCCTATGCTTTTGAAGAGTTCCACTGCCTTTTGCCAATACTCTCGCCACTTTTTTTTATCGCCCCGCTCTTTGTAAATCTTCCCAAGGTCAACGCACTCTATTCCCACAAAATCCAGCTTCCCGGTTCTCTCGTTTATCTCCAGCGACTTTAGAATCATCTCTTCTGCCTTGTCGAGTTCACCTTTCATTCTGTAAGTTGTGCCGAGATTAAAATACACTCCCTGCAGCAGGCACTCATCTCTCATTTCTTCATTTATCCTCATCGCCTGGAGAAACATCTTTTCCGCCTTGTCATATTCACCTCGTTCGAGATAAGCCAACCCGAGCCCTTCACAATCGCGCGCTGTCCCTTCTCGGTTGTCCATTTCCTGATGAATATCAAGTGCCTTGCTATACATCTGCTCTGCCTTGTCAAGCTTATGTCGTTGCAGGTATATATTTCCAAGTTCCCCATAATCTCGTGCCATACCCTTTTGGTCGCCCTTGGTTTCGCTTGTCCTCAGTGCCCTTAAATACAACTGCTCCAACTTATCGAGTTCACCGTTCGGCTGGCAACACTCTCCACACTGCCTTTTATCCATGTTATTTCTTCTTTCAATGTCATTCCCGCAAAGGCGGAAATCTGCACACTATCCGCTACCCGCTATACGCTCTTTTCACTTTTTACTTTCCTTGTCATTGCGAGGCCCTGATTTCGTTTCAGGGCCGAAGCAATCTCGTTTTGGTCATTTTAATTTCTGTCATTCGAATTTGTTTCGTATTTCGGATTTCGATATTCGAATTTCCTCACAGGTATTTCCTTGGGTCTTCTAATTTTCCTGTGAGGGCGCTTGCCGCCGCAGTGGCCGGGCTTGCGAGATATACTTCGCTCTTGGGGCTTCCCATCCTGCCGACAAAGTTGCGGTTGGTGGTGCTGATGCACTTCTCGCCTTCAGCTAATACACCCATAAATCCGCCT
>CAYNVP010000055.1:0-13990 GCA_964400665.1 uncultured Pirellulales bacterium
CGGTTACTGCATTCGGCCAGTGCGACCCGAACTGGAAGCCGGGCAACGGCCCGCCGAGTATCGGCTTAAGCGGCTCAGTGTATGCCCTTACGACTTATAATGGCGAGTTGATTGTGGGAGGTTATTTTAGTAAAGCCGGAGGAATCGATGTCAATCGAATTGCCCGCTGGGACGGCAACAACTGGCAGCCGTTGGGCGGCGGTATGAACGGCCGGGTTGATGCACTGACAGTTTACGACGGCAATTTAATTGCAGGAGGTATGTTCACCAAGGCCGGAGGTGTTGATGTCAATAATATAGCACGCTGGGACGGGAATTCCTGGCAGCCGTTAGGCAGCGGATTGAGCGCGGACTTCGGAGCGAACAGTATTGTTAACGCACTAACGGTTTACAACAGCGAATTGATTGCGGGAGGTTGGTTCACAAAAGCCGGGAGTGTCGATGTCAACCGTGTCGCCCGCTGGGACGGCAATAGCTGGCAATCACTGGGCGGGGGGATGGATAACGGGGTTGAGGCCCTTACGGTTTATTACAACGAGCTGATTGCGGGGGGAAATTTCCTAAAAGCCGATGGGAATGATGTCAACAGGATAGCCCGCTGGGACGGCAGCCGATGGAGGCCATTGGGCAGCGGGATTGCAGAACCAAGAGGAGAATACGCTTCAGTTAGAACCCTTACGGTTTACAACGGTGAGTTGATTGCGGGAGGCTGGTTCTCAAAAGCAGGGGGTATTGATGTCAACAACATTGCCCGATGGGGCGATGCCGGCTGGCGGCCTTTGGGCGGCGGGACCAGCAGCCTAGTTTACTCTCTGGCGGATTATAATGGAGAACTGGTTGCAGGAGGAGTTTTCGTACAAGCAGGAGGAGTCGACGCAAATTTTATTGCACGCTGGAACGGCTACGGATGGCAGAATTTAGGAAGCGGAATAAACGACTACGCCTCCGTTGATGCTATGATGGTTTATAACGGTGAATTGGTCGCAGGGGGTGAATTTACACAAGCCGGCGGAATCGTCGTCAATTATATCGCACGCTGGGACAGCATTAACTGGAAACCGTTTTATGTGGGCAACGGTATGAACCAAATGGTTTTTGCCTTTAGTATCTATAAGGACGAACTGGTGGCAGCAGGGCAGTTTACGAAGGCCGGAAATGTTGATGTTAACTTGATTGCCCGATGGGACGGTTTGTCGTGGTCACAATTGGGCAGTGGATTGACCGGAACCAATTTTTATGTTGATTGCCTTTCGGTTTATAATGGAGAATTAATTGCGGCAGGAGGATTTATAAAAACGGGGAGCATCGATGTCAACTGTATAGCCCGTTGGGACGGCAATAGCTGGCATCAATTAGGAAGCGGGATGGACTGGCCTGTTCATGCCCTGACAGTTTATAAGGGCGAACTGATTGCGGGGGGCAATTTCACAACTGCCGGGGGTGTAGTAGCAAACAGTATTGCCCGATGGGATGGAAGTAACTGGCATCAATTGGGCGGTGGGGGGGATGACGACGACTTGGTTTACGCCCTTACGGTTTATGACAATAATCTGATAGCGGGAGGTTTTTTTGGTTCTATAGAAGGTGTCGAAGCCAACGATATTGCCTGTTGGAATGGAAACGAATGGAAGCCTTTGGGCGTTGGGATGAAAGGAGCGGTCGAAGCCCTGACGGTTTATAATGGCGAACTGATTGCAGGAGGATCTTTTGTTAAAGCCGGTGGTATCGATGTTAATTATATTGCCCTATGGGATGGGAATAACTGGCAGCCACTGGGTAGCGGAACGAACAATACCGTTAACTCATTAACGGTTTATGATGGAGAATTGATTGCGGGAGGTGGTTTTACTGTTGCCGGGGGTGTTGCTGTCAGCAGAATTGCCCGATGGGACGTGAATAACTGGCAGTCACTTGGTACAGGAATAAACCATGGAGTTAGCGCACTAACAATTTACGAGGGCGAATTGATTGTGGGCGGCGCTTTCACCACAGCAGGCAGTTTCCCAGCGTTGAGGTGGGTTCGGTGGGGAGAGCAGAACCCAATTGAGGGGGATTTGAATCACGATTGCGGTGTGGACTGGTTTGACGTGGAGTGGCTTGTAGGGCAATGGCTGGACGATACTTGTATGTATAACGGCTGGTGTTATGAGGCCGACTTGAATTACGACTTTATAGTGGATTTTGAGGATTTCGCAACAATGGGGGATAATTGGTTAGAGGGATTGTTACAATGAATGACCAATATCCAATATCGAACATCCAATAATGAAATTTGAAAGGATGCGAATATGTGCAAGACGTGCGGTTGCAGAGGAACAATGAAGAAGAGTATCAAGAAGGTAAAGAAGAACGGGGGCAAGAAGAAGAAATAACAATTTCGGGGGATTTGGGTCCCCTGCTGCCCTCCAAAAACAGAATCACTCGGGTATTTCAAAAGACATAGAGTCGGCGAAGACGGCCTGGAAGTCGGGCTCATTGGCGATTTCAATATATTCAATTTTGCGTGCAAGCTCGGCGGCGAGAGTTCGATAATGTGAGCTGACAAGGGCCAGTTGTGCCCCGGAAGCGGCGGCATTGCCGACGGACTGGATTCGCTCGACAGGGATATCGGGGAGCAGGCCGATTCGCAGGGCTGATTGCCTGCGGATGTAATTGCCGAAGGCGCCGGCAAGAAAAATGTGCTTTATGTCGGCATCGGCGATTGAGAGGCGTTTTTGAAGCAGCCGGATGCCGGCACGAATGGCGCCCTTGGCGAGCTGGACCTCGCGGATGTCTTTCTGTGTGAGATATACGGAGGGGATTCCTTTTTCATCGAGTGCAAGGACAAAGGCGGTCTGACGATTTATCTCGGTTACGCCTGTCTTTAAAGCGTCTGGTCGGGCGAATTTACCTGAATTATCGATTGCACCCAGGTCAAGGAGAACGGCCACGGCATCTATGAGACCCGAGCCGCATATCGAGGAGGGAGCGTGCCCCCCCACCACGTCAAGGCCGATGCCGTCTCTGGTAAGCACAACGGCTTCAATTGCGCCATCTGCGGCCCTTGAGCCGCAAAAGATTCTCGCGCCTTCGAAGGCAGGCCCGGCGGCACAGCTCGCGGCCAGAAGTTTGTCCTTTGTTCCGAGGACAATTTCGCCGTTTGTGCCGATGTCGATTGCAAGCGACGTTTCGTCGGCGCTATCGAGGGCGGTGGCGAGCGCGACGGCGGTAGTATCGGCGCCGACAAAACCGGCGATATTCGCCAGCGTGTGGATGTTGCCGGCAGGATTCATTCGCAGGGGGACGTCCTTCGGGCTTACATCTTTTGCGTCGAGCAGGTTCGCTTTGTAAGGTGCCTGGCCGAGCTGCGTTATGGGCAGTCGCAGGAAGATGTGGTTCATCGTCGTATTGCCGACGATACAGGCCTCGTAAATATCGTTTATTCTTACGGCGCCGCCGCCACAGCACTCGGCAATGAGGAAATTAATCCGATTGACGATTGACTTGTTAAGCTCTTCCAGTTTGCCCTCGTCCCGTGCGAAGGCGATTCTCGATATCACATCATCGCCGAATTTGGTCTGCGGATTGAGGTCGGCGGCGGTTGTGATTACTCTGCCGGTTTTCATATCGATGATTTTGACGACAACGGTGGTCGTGCCGATATCGACGGCCAGACCCATTATGGGCCCGTCACCCGCAAGCGGAAGATATTTTTTGTAAATATCAGGCAAAACAGCGTCGCCGCGGGCGAGTCCTTCTGTAAGGATTTTATGCTCGATAAACCTCGAATCGCGGGGGACGAGGATGGTTACGTCGTTTTGAACCTCGTATTGGCACGCGAGGACGGATTGATTCTGCGGAAGAATAGTTACAGCACATTTTTTGCAAGTGCCCTTTTGGCCGCAGGCGGTATCGAGGACAATACCTGCCATCCCCGCTGCCTCGACGAGCGTTGCACCGGCGTGAATGGAAACCTGTCTGCCGTCGGGCTGGAAGGTTACAGTATAATGTTTCATCTTGTGGACCGCTGAGAAGGTGGCAGGCGACACAGAGTCGGCCTGGCGCTGTTTACCAGCTTATCTTGTGGCGAATTTTCCACTTCTGGTGGCGCTTTTTGCTGCCGATTTTGCGCCTGCGTCTCGGTTTTGCCATACTTTTCTCCGTCAATCTAACAAAAACATCGTTAAAAAATCACCCTATGTTGTTATACTGGACGCCTGATGATATAGAAAAAGCCACGATAAGTCAAAGTGCAAATGCGGAGAATTAGAGATGATACAGTGTGTTCAGTGTGAATTATGCGAGACCGGGCCTGACGGTCGGCGGGCCTTCAAATGCAACCCCTTTTCGAATATCAAGGAGCCGGAGTGCATCGCCAAGTGGCAGTTGATTCGGCTGGATATGCTCCTGGCCAGCTATCAGGGGATGCTGCGATGGCAAAAGGAGATGGAACCGCTGCAGCGAAAGATGATGAAGTTAGTCGAGCGGGAAATCGACGACATCGACGAATCGGATAAGTGGAAGATAGACGAGGACGAACCGCCTGAAGAGCCGGATATAGGGTTGCCGGAAATATAAAACATCGCGGTTTAAAAAAATCACTCGAAATGGATTCCACAGTTTTCGGTGGTGATGTGTTCGGATTTGATGCGGGGGTATTTTCGGCAGTTGAGGGGGCGGATGGGATAAATCTTGCATATAGCTTTGCCCTCGGCGTCGTAACACAGCCAGGGGCAGACATTGGGCAGTTTACAGCAGGCGCCGCATCGCAGGCACCTGCCTCGGCGGGTCTTATCCACCGGTAAAAACGCGGTTATGGTTCGCTTGAGCTTGGCGCCCCAGGTATTTTTGGGGGATTGTTTCACTTCAGCTATAGTCATAATTAGAGTATAAAGATAGCATTTCGGCAGGCACAATGCAATAAAAGGCAGGATAGAACCGTCTAAATTCATAGAAATGGCTGAGTATGCCACAGAGCGATTTAGGGCAGATAATTATCGGATGCAGGAAAGGCGACGAGGCGTGTTTTTCACAACTGATTGATATTTATGCGAAGCGCTGTTTTGGATATTTTTACCGCCTATCCGGCAGCAGGGAAACAAGCGAGGATTTGCTCAGCGAGCTATTTGTCAAGTTAGTGGAGAAAATCGATAGTTACAGGGGCGGCAGCTTTGACGGGTGGCTCTTCAGGATAGCGTCGAATATCTTTCACGACCACCTGCGATTCAGGCAGCGACAGACACGTCTGCTAAATGAGCAGGGCCGGCGTGTGCAGTTACAGCCGACGCACAGCGATGGCGTTGACGCCGGTGAAGCTGATGAGCTGCAGGCCGCACTCGGAAAGCTGGATAACGAGGTCAGAGAATTGATAATGATGAGGTATTATTCACAATTATCGTTTAAGGAAATATCACAGTTGAGAAATGAACCGATAGGAACAACGCTTTCGAAGCTGCACCGCGGAATGAAGCGGCTGCGTGAGATGATGAGGTGAGTTTCAAATGAACAGTTCGGACAGGGAAAATTTGAATGAGCTTCTGGCTAAATTTATGGACTCCGAAGCGGCCGGCCGGGCGGCGGAGGACATCAAAAGAGGCGACGAGCTTCTCCGTGCGCACCCTGCGCCGCAGCCGGACCAGGATATGATTGCCGGTGTTAAGGAAATGATGTCTGCTGTCGTTAAGCGTCGGCACAGAATAACATTACAGCGGAGGATACTGGCGGTAGCCGCGGCAGCAGCGGTGATTGTAGTAATATCGGTTGCGGCGTTAAATTATTTTGACAGACAACCGGCCGGACAGACACCCGTGCAATATGCGAGTGTGATACCGGACAGGATTTGGGAGAGCAGCGATATTACAACGGATGATGCGGATATAGCGGTCCTTGCGGCGGAGATTTCGACGATTGAGAATGAATTACACGGCGTGGAGTTGAGCGATAACGACGTAAGCAGTATGTCTGTTGACGATTTGGAAATGGAACTGATAGGAATCGGCGGTGATTTTTGGAAAGGATAAAAATATGAGGACCGACTGGTTGAAGGTGGTATGTGCGGCAGGTTTGATACTGGCTGGAGCCGGCACAGGATTAGTGAACGCAGCGGAAATGGAAAAAGAGGAGCAGATTATGGCAGAACCCCCGGCGCCGCCGGAATCGCCGATGCGCGGGGAGCGCTTCGAACCGGGGCCTGAGCAGATTGAAAGGATTCTGGCACGGATAAGAGAAAAAGACCCGCAAAGAGCAGATGCGCTGGTGCAACTGCGGGAAGAGGACCCTGATGCGTTCATGGCCGAGATTCGCAACATCACACGGGAACAATTTATGACACGGATGCGAGAACAAAGAGGCGAACAGGGCAGGCAGCAGCCCCGCCGCCAGATGGGAGGGCCGACGCCTGAAGAACCCAAACAGGGTAAACGGCCGCAAATGATACGCGAGCGAATGCAGGAGAAAAGTGAAGAATTTATGAACTGGCTAAAGGAGAATTACCCCGATGAGGCAACGAAGCTCGAAAAGTTGAAAGAGGAAAATCCCGGCCAGTATATGAGGGCGATGGGGATTAGCGGGAGGAAATACGGCCCTATTTTCCAGGCGTCAAAAGACAATCCTCAACTGGTAGCGGTTTTGAAAGACCAGTTGGCGCTGAGGGAAAAACGCAACGAGCTGCTGAAGCAAATCAGGGTGACAACGGATGAAAAACAGAAAAAGGCGCTGACCAAAGAGCTCGAGGGGATTGTCAGCCGGCAGTTCGACCTGATTGTGAAACGCAAAGAGCTTGCCTATGAGGACATGAACAAAAAACTCGAGGAGCTTAAGAAAGAGATTGACCAGAGAAAAGCCGAGGTCGAGAAGTGGAAAGGCAAGGACTTCAAAAACGAGCAGGTCAAGCAGCGTGTCAACGAGCTTGTTAGTAAGACGGAGAAGTTCGAGTGGGAATAAACTGATTGCTGATTTTCGATTGACGATTGACGATTTAAACAGGGCCTTGCGGAATATTCGCAAGGCCCCGCTGTTTTATAGCTTGAGGCGGGAGCGTTCTATACGGGTGGCCTTTTTGAGGATGCGTTTTTCGGAGGAAGACAGCGAATGCAGGCCATAATCGTGGACTTTTTTCAGGATTCTGTCAACCTCGATGCGAAGCCGGTGTTCGGACTCCACGTGCTTGTCCCATCGATTGGATTTGAAGCGAAGCTTTAGCGCGGTCCGCCAGGAATCGGAGAACACGTAGAAGGCACCCGCGGCAATACCCGCCAGGTGAGCGGCTTCACCGCCGGCGTTTTTGCCTTTGGAGAGAATGGTTATTGAGGCCAGACAAATCAGGCCAAGTGCGACGACGCGTATCGGCACAGGAAACGGAAAGGGAAAGATAAAGACCCTGATGTGTGGAAACAGGATGGCACAGGCAGTGATGACACCGAGGACTGAGCCTGAGGCGCCGACGAGTGAGCCGGCGGGCAGGAAGCCCGTTACAACGAGCGTGATAAAAAAGAGCCCCCCTGCCGCCCCGCAGGTAAGATAAAATATGAGGAACTTTTTAGTGCCCCATTGCCGTTCGAGCGGCGGGCCAAAGAAGAACAATCCGAGCATATTGAAAAGTATGTGCCAAAGACCGCGGTGCAGGAACTGGTAAGTGATGAGCCGCCAAAGCTGAAGCGTTAGCAGCGGCGTCGCGGGGATAAGGGCGAAGATTTTTTCGAAAATTCCAGGAACCGGATTTGCTGGGTCCACCGGCACCGGTCTCGTCATTACGTCGAATAGAAAGACGACTATGTTGGTCAGGAGCAGCCATTTGACGGCCGGGGTAATCTGAGGAAATCCGAGGCGCATCTGCGGCGCGTATGACGGGTATGGTTCGTTTTTCTCGCGGGTGTAATCTCTGTCGTATAGTCCCATAGCACATTCCTGAAAAGCGATGCCTGACAACTTCTACTATTATATCAAATCTTTTCGGAATTGTTCGACAAAAAACGGGGCCGCGTTATTATCGATGACTGATACCTGGTGATTGATGGCCCATCACTTTGTCGGAACGCATTTTTTGGAAGACCAGCATCAGGATAACGCCGAGAACAAACATATAAATGCATAGGTTTTGGGAAATCGTGCCGCCCTTGTAAACCGCCCACCAGCCGTGTTCGAAGGGATTATCGTCGCGAAGGAATTCGATACAAAACCGAGTAATGCCATATAGGATAAACATCAGAGCGAATGTAGAACCAGGCCTTGCAAACAGTTTACCAGCGGGTTCGGATTGAGACCTTTTCCAGAAAAGATATAACAGCAAAGCGAGCAAAGCGGCGTTTGAGGACGAGTAAAGCTGTGTCGGGTGAACAGGCAGGCAACGATAAGGGCCTGTTGTGACCATTTGTTGTTGCAGCGGGCTTAGCTGCTCGTATGGTTTAAGCTCCTGTCGCCAGATGTTGTCTTCGTCAAAGTAGCCGAAGAAATCGTCAGGCAGCTCGATTTGCGGAGCGGGCCTGTTGCGGGCCGTGTCCGGCTCGACCTGGCTTAAATAGGAATATGACCCGTATGGGAACCTGACCGACCAGGGCAGCTCCGAGGGTTTTCCGAAGCAGCAGCCGTTAAGAAAACAGCCGATTCTACCGAAGCATAGCGCCAGCATCAGACCAATGGCCAGAATGTCGAGATATCGGCGGATGGGCAGCTTGTGGTAATGCATGTAGAGAATCAGGACACCGAGGGCGCCGATTACACCTCCCAGAAGCTCAAGCCCCCCCTGCCATATCGCAAAAACCCGCAGCAGGTCGCCCCTGAAAAGGTCGAAATAATGAATTACGAAAAAAACACGTGCGCCAACGACGCCGGCGATAAGAGAGTAGAGCGACCCGTTAGTTATCATCTGCGGGTCGGGAGTGATATTTCGGCTCAGACGCCTGATAACATATACGGCTGCGAGAAAACCGACGACCATCATCAGGCCGTAGCTTTTGACCGTCAGTGTCGTAAATGGTATTCTCAATAACTCAGGATGCATTTACCGGATTTTCAATTTACGATTTTCGTTTTATGATTTTATTGCGTTTATCGAGGAGTACTACCTTTGGTTTCAGTTTTTTTGCTTCGGCGGAGGTGCAATAAGTAAAGCTGAAGATTATAACTATATGGTTTTTCTTTATAAGTTTTGCCGCTGCGCCGAGGACAATGACCTCGCCCGAATTCGCCTGAGCCGGCAGTGCGTATGTCTCTACCCGGCTGCCGTTGTTGAGGTCGGCGATTAGCACGCTCTCGTAAGGCAGGATTCCCGCCGCCTTCATTAATGCGCCGTCGATGAGAATGCTGCCGGGGTACTGAAGCCGCGTCTTGGTGACACGCGCACGGTGCAGTTTGGATTTAAGCATTTTCAAAAACATCTTTGTTTGTCCGTCTTTAAATTCAATAATTAACGGCTTATTATACGCTATTATTTTCCTGCGTCCACTATGATATTATCAATCAGCCGGGTGGAGCCGAATCTTGCCGCCACCGCAATAAGCACCCTGCCCGAGATTCGATGAACGTTTTCGAGTGTTTCTGCATCAACGATGCTTACATAGTCGATACCGCTGAGAGAATCTGCTGCATTCATAATTTTGCGAATTGTGGCGGTGATTGTTTTTGGATTAGTGACGCCGGCCTTTATCATTTTACGCGCGGCCTGAAGTGAGCAGTATATGCAGGTCGCGTCTTTTCTCTGTCCCGGCGACAGGTATTTGTTCCTGCTGCTTAGTGCCAGCCCGTCGGCGGCGCGAACCGTCGGGCAACCGACGATTTTTACGGGTATATTAAGGTCCGCAACCATTCGTCTTATGATAACAAGCTGCTGGGCATCCTTTTGGCCGAAATAGGTAGCGTCGGGACTGACGATATTGAACAGCTTTGCACAAACGGTCGCGACTCCCCGAAAATGACCCGGCCGAAATCGACCGCACAACGGCTCACTTAACCTTTCAACGTCCACCCACGTAAGGGTGACTGCGCCATACATTTGTCCGGGAGTTGGGACAAATACGACGTTAACGCCGTGTTCTTTGCAGATTTTCAGGTCGGCCCGCAGCGGTCTGGGATATTTTGAAAGGTCTTCCTTCGGCCCGAACTGCGTCGGGTTGACAAAAATGCTGACGACGACGAAATCCCCACTTTTGACGCTGCGGTCGATAAGGGATATATGGCCCTGATGAAGCGCACCCATCGTGGGGACAAGACCTATTGTCCTGCCCGCCTTCCGAGCGGCCTTGACGAACGCTCTTACCGATTTAATCGTTTTTGCAACTTTCATAGGTATTTGCCGGATTAAGATAATATCCTGTCTGCCCCGCGAGCCGGTCAACATCTTTTTGGCTGAGGCAGTCGAAATCGATAAGTGTTATAATGGGCGAAAATTTCCAGTCGGCAATAAGCTTTTTATAGCCGGCGTCAATGGCCTGCAAAAAACTTAATTGGATTTGCTGCTCGTATGGTCGATTGCGGCGATGAATTCGCTCCAAACAAACCTCCGGCGAATCCGCCAGATAAAACAATATCGCCGGTGCGATAACCGCCGGAGACAACTGTTCGTAAACCTTCATATACAACCCGAGCTGCTCGTCGGACAAAAGCAATTTTGCGTATATAAGCTCCTTTTGAAAAACGTAATCAGCTACTAATGCCCTGCCCTTCTCGCAGACCGCCGGATTCAATTGTTCCACCCGGCTGGCCAGAAAGTAAAGCTGGGAATCCAGCGCAAGGTCCTTGTTGCCCCCATAGACCTTTGCCAGAAACGGATTTGTATCGTAACGCTCCAGGATGGCCCCACAGGCAAGAACCGCCGACAGCTTTTTCGCAAGCGTTGTTTTGCCCGCACCGATATTGCCTGCGATACCGATAAGTTGCGGTTTGTCCGTCGGCGGGGCATAATCGCAGCCGTCAAGCCGAGAGGCAAGGGCATCTACTGTTTCGCCGAGAACCGGATGCAGCAGCTTCGGATTCAGCTCTCGAAGACCGTCGAGCACAAAACTGCGAAGATGCATTTGTGGATGTGGAACGATTAACGTTTCGCCGTTGATGACCTCGCCTCCGAAAAGCAGCAGGTCAAGGTCGATGGTTCTCGGCGCCCATTTTTCACTTCTTTCCCGCCCAAGCGAATCTTCGATGTGAACTAACTGCTCGTGCATTTGCCCGGCCGACAAATCGGTTTTTATCTCTGCGACGCAGTTCAAATAAGCCGGCTGACTCGCATCACCCAGCGGTTCGCTTTCGATTATTGCCGAAACCCGTTCAACGGCGACGTTGACTGTCTCACGGAGCATTTTAATGGCCTTGTCAATGTGGCCTTTCCTGTCGCCGAGGTTGCTGCCTAAGCCGATGTATGCGGTCGTCCGGCTCATTTTATACGAGAGATTCTGCCGAGCGCCTCGTTGACGTCAGCCGGCTCGCCGAAGGCCGTCAGTCGAACGTACCCCTCGCCAGCAGGCCCGAAGCCGACTCCCGGCGTAGTTATGACGTATGCCTTATTGAGAAGCAAATCGAAAAACTCCCACGACCCGATTCCTTCCGGTGTCCCGAGCCATATATATGGCGCGTTGACCCCGCCATAGACCTTGTAGCCCGACTCCGTAAGGTGCTCGCGAATCGTTTTGGCGTTGCTCATATACAGTTCGATTGTGCCGCGAATCTGCTTTTTGCCTTCGTCACAATATATTGCCGCCGCGCCCGCCTGCGTCACGTAGGATACGCCGTTGAATTTCGTGCAGTGCCGCCTGGCCCACAAAGGATTAAGTGCGATGCTCTGACCTGCCTTGGTGTATGCGCGAAGCTGTTTCGGTATTACGGCAAACGCGCACCGCACGCCCGTAAAGCCCGCCGTCTTTGAAAAACTGCGAAACTCAATCGCGACGTCCTTCGCCCCCTCGATTTCGAATATCGAATGCGGTATCTGCGCTTCTGCGATGTATGCCTCGTAAGCCGCGTCGAAAAGGATTATTGCCTTGTTGTCGCGGGCGTAATCGACCCACTTTTTCAATTGCTCTTTTGTTGCGACCGCGCCTGTGGGATTATTCGGAAAGCACAGATAAATCAGGTCAACCTTCACCAAGGGCGGCGCCGGCACGAAATTGTTCTCGGCCGTCGCGGGCATATATACTATGCCCTCGTATGTCCCCTGCCCGCCTGCTAATCCCGTTCGGCCCGCCATAACGTTTGTATCGACATAAACGGGATAGACGGGGTCCGTGACAGCTATGACGTTGTCAACGCCGAATAGCTCCTGAATATTGGCGGTGTCCGTCTTCGCGCCGTCGCTTATGAATATCTCGTCGATATCGATGTGGACGCCGAGCGGTTTGAAATCATTTTTGCTTATGGCCTCACGCAAAAAGGCATAGCCCACCCCGCCGTCATCGTAGCCGCGTAACGTCTCTTTGCTGGCCATCTCATCCACCGCCTTGTGCATCGCCTCGACTACCGCCGGCGCCAATGGCTGCGTAACGTCCCCGATTCCCATACTGATTATCTTGACGTCCGGATGCGCCTGCTCAAACGCGCGTTTGCGCTTCCCGATTTCAGGGAACAGATACCCCGCCTGCAATTTCAAAAAGTTCTCGTTTACCGTTATCATCGCGTCTTTCCTGCCGAGCAATGACAAAAGGTTTCGACCTCTGCCTTACCCGGGAACTCGAAGATTTTAGACATTACCCCCTCCCCAGTCAACCTTTGTAATTGCAGGTATTGCATCCCGCCGTTTACCCGCCTTCGGCGGGACCTCGCCCTTAGGCGGGAATATAATCCTCACGCGGAAAATTCAGTCGGGCAAATTCGCCGTGATACTTCAAAGCTGCCCGGTCGTACGCCCTCGCCGCCTCAATCTCGCTTTCGAAGCTGCCTAACCATATTCTCTTTCCTTGATACTGGATTCTTGCCACCCATCGGCCGGTTTCCTTGTCAAGATGAACGCCTGTATATCGCGAGATGGTCTTTGTGCTCCTCTTTCGCCTGTTATGAATGTTCTCCGCGCGTGTCGCTAATCGCAGATTGGCCCTTCGATTATCCAGCGTGTCCCAGTTTTTATGGTCCACCTGCAGCCCTTTCGGCGCCTTCATTATCTCCCTGTGCAGATTCACCATCCTTGTTCGCCCAGGCCCGGCCTTCACGTTGCGGACCGCATAGAACACCCTCCCGTTCCCGCTTATTTGCCATTTGAAATTGTTCATCCGGTAATAATCCTCCGGCTCAACAATCGTCCATTCCCCCTCGCCTAAATACATCCTGCGAAAGTCATATCCGTATTTTCTCCGCCGATACCACATCGTCGGCCACGCACAGATTTTGTCCAGCCACACGGGAATACCTATTGTTAAGTTAGCTTTCATAATCATCTCTCCTCTCCTGCTTGCCTCGGCGTAGTCCCGATTTCTTATATCGGGACGAAGACGGGTCCACCCAGTCCGGAATCCTTATCTCTACCCTCGCCATAATCCTCTCCTCTCGAAGCGAAGATCCCGAGGGTGAGCTTCTTGGGATTTTCAAACCCGGGATCCATTTTTCTTCACCTCTACATTCGACATTCGATATTGGACATTCGACATTTCTCTTTCCCCTACCGTCATACGGTTTACGTAACCGAAACGAGTCGCGCAACCGCAACCGATTGACGCTGGAGAGACCACACATCCCTCCATATATTGGCGCGAACTTGCGCGCGTTTGACGAAAAATCTTGTTTTTGAAGTGGGCCAAAAGTGCTTAAGTGCAGGTGTATAAAGGAGATAAATTTTTTCATTTTTTTCGGATTTTGCCCAAAAGTGCTTGCGCGCTTTTGTCGTACAACTGTATCATACAAGTGTATCATACAACTGTATGATTTTTCCTATTTTAACACGGAAGGATGATAAAAATAGGTGACTGTCCCTAGTTTTTTAGTTTTTCAATCCGTGGTTCCTTTTGTGTTTTTTGTGCTTTCCTGTCCACGCAGGCCTTAGTTGGGGATTCGCGGCAATAATTAAAAAACCATTGCACTGATGTCACTAAGTTTTTCA
>CAYNVP010000056.1:0-13987 GCA_964400665.1 uncultured Pirellulales bacterium
GTCGGCTCACTGACACAAACCGTCGAGTTTTTAGGCGGACGATTGCCTCTGCATACTACTACGATTGATATCGATGAGATTTTCAACATCGAAAGCCGATACGACTTTGATTTCTCGGATGTAAAAGGACAGCTAAGCGCAAAGCGCGCCCTTACCATCGCCGCATCAGGCGGACACAATATCCTTATGATTGGTCCGCCCGGAGCAGGCAAGACTATGCTCGCCCAGCGATTAGCGACAATCCTGCCGCCTTTGTCGCTGGCAGAGTCACTCGAAACAACGCGGATTTACTCATCGGTAGGCCTTTTAGGCAAAGGCAAGGCCCTGTTGGCGACGCGGCCCGTCCGTATGCCTCATCACACCGCAAGCGGGCCGGCCCTTGTGGGAGGCGGCGCAAACGCCAGGCCGGGCGAATTGTCGCTGGCCCATCACGGCATCCTTTTCCTCGACGAGTTCGCTGAGTTTCCCCGTCACGTCCTTGAAATGATTCGCCAGCCCCTCGAAGACGGAACCGTCACCGTCTCCCGCGCGAAAAAATCCGTAACCTACTTCTCCGCCTTTCTTCTGGTCGCCTCCTGCAATCCCTGCCCCTGCGGCTACTATGGCTGTGATTTTCGCCGGTGCAAATGCACGCCGGGCCAGGTCGAGCGATACCTGTCGAAAATCTCCGGCCCGCTCATCGACCGAATCGACATCCACATAGACGTCCCGCCCGTCGGTTTCAGCAAGCTCCGCAGCAAGGCAAACCAACTGGACTCCGCCACCATAAGAGCAGACGTGGTTAACGCGCGGGCCGTCCAGTTAAAACGCTTCGGCGACGGCAAAGTAATGACCAATGCAAGAATGACACACAAGCAGGTTGAGAAGTTCTGCAAGCTCGATACCTCCTGTGAGATGCTTCTCAAACAGGCGATGACCGAATTTGGGCTGTCCGCCCGCGCACACGACAAAATATGCAAGGTAGCACGCACGATAGCCGACCTTGCCGATTCAGAGGATATAAAGCCCGAGCACGTTGCCGAGGCCGTTAGTTACCGTAAACTCGACAGAAAGCTGTGAAAAGCGCGAAATTTTCCCCGTTTTTTTTCTTTACAATCCCCGAAAAGTCTGCAGAATGCTATTTCGGTATAAAAATCGGACTGGGTGGTGCATCTCGGAAAGAATCCGCAAATAAACGCCGATACAGAAGGCAGATTGCCCATGAGCGAGGAGGCCTTAGGGAACGATCAGATTGCTGATGCCAAACCGCATCTGCGAACATCAGCGCTGCGGCTGTGGTTGTTTCGCATAATCGCGGCGGTCGTCATTCCTGTTCTTGTATTGATGTTGCTGGAGGTTACGCTGCGTGTGACCGGCTACGGTTATCCTGCCGCAACGTTTGTGAGAGCCAAGGCCAACGGCAGGACTGTTTATTACAGTAACCCTAAGTTCGGCTGGCGATTCTTTCCACCGGAAATCTCACGCTGGTTTCATCCTTTCATTATTCCCGCCGACAAGACGGACAACACATACAGGATTTTCATCCTCGGCGAATCTGCCGCATGGGGCGACCCGGAACCGTCCTACTGCTTCGGCCGGCAATTAGCCGTTATGCTTCGCCGGCAGTACCCGTCGGTCAACTTCAAGGTCTATACCGCCGCTATGGTGGCCATAAACTCACATGCCATTGTCCGGATTGCCGATGACTGCGCTCGGCTAAAACCCGACATGTTCATCGTCTACGCCGGCAACAATGAGGTCATCGGACCGTACGGCGCGGGGACGATTTTCTCGTCGCTTTCGAAAAGCCTGTTCCTCATCAGGTTTAATATCGCAATGAAGGCAACCAAGGTAGGCCAGTTGATGAGTCGTCTCGCTTACCTGACAAGCCGCGCCAATAAAAGACCGGAAACCTGGGGCGGCATGGAGACGTTTCTCGGAAAGCAAATCCGACACGACGACGAGCAGATGCAGTATGTTTACAGCCACTTCCGCCGCAATCTTGAGGACATCGCGCGGCTCTCGCAAAAGGCGGGGGCAAAAACCATCTTTTCGACTATTGCGGTGAACTTGAAGGATTGCCCTCCTTTCGCCTCTATGCATCAACCCGGCCTCAGCGAAAAGCAAAAGCAACAATTTGACGGTTTCTATCAGCAGGGCATCTCGCTTGAAAAGGCCAAAGACTTCAAGAGCGCAATGGATAGTTATCTTGCCGCAGCAACGATTGACGATACTTATGCGGAATTGCAATTTCGCCTGGGGCGATGCCGGTGGAACCTGGGGCAGTTTGGTAATGCCCACAAAAGTTACACACGGGCATTGGAGCTTGATACTTTGCGGCTTCGTGCGGATTCGACCATTAACAGAATCATTCGTGAGGTCGGCGAAAACCGGGAATCTCAGGGCATTTACTTTATTGACGCCGCCGATGAATTCGCCAGGCAAAGTCCGCACAATTGTCCCGGCTTAGAGTTGTTCTTCGATCAAGTGCATCCGGTTTTTTCGGGTAATTACCTGCTTGCCAAAACGATATTTGGGCAAGTTGAGCAGGTTCTGCCAGATAAAATAAAGTCGCAAAAAGACGCAGATGCCGTATTTCCCAGCGAGGAAGTGTGCGCCAGGCATTTGGCATTTACGGTCTATGATGACCTCCGCATTACAAAAATAAATCTCGGAATCGTCGGCAACAAACAGCCTTTTAACAATCAGGCATACCACGAAGAGACGGTAGATTTCTGGAGACAAAAGGCCAAACGTCTCAACCTCTCCATAAATCCTGCGGCTTTCGACCAGGCCATCGAGCAATACGAGCAGGCGATTAAACTCAACAGCACCGACCGCTACCTGCGGCTAAACTACTTCAAATTGCTTTATAAAGACCCGAAGTACGTTTATGCTGCTTCACAACAGTGTCGCCGGATTATCGAGCAGACACCCTATGACTTTTATACGCTCACAGCCCTTGCCGATATGGAGGCGCACATGGGAAACTTCGATTCAGCCCTGGAACACGCCGTTCTGGCAACCAGGTATATGCCGACGGATCCAATCGCCAATTGTCTCGTGGGAGGGTTGTATCTGGAAAAAGGCCTATATAGAAAGGCACAAGAATACGTAGCCGAAGCGATTAGATTAAATCCTAAATTTGTCCTCGGCTATGCAAGACTGGCCCAGATTTTGGGTCGGCAGGGCAAAATTGAGCAGGCAGAAAAAGTTTATCGAAAGGGAGTCGAAGCGGTTCCGGACAATGCGTCTTTGCATCTCAATTTAGGATTATTGCTCCGTGGAAAAGGACAATTCAAAGAAGCCGACAAGGAGTTGCAAAGAGCAATTGAGCTGGACCCTAAAGTTGCCAGGCAGCTCAGGCAAACCAACTGGACTCCGCCACTATAAGAGCAGACGTGGTTAACGCACGGGCCGTTCAACTAAAACGCTTCGGCGACGGCAAAGTAATGACCAATGCAAGAATGTCGCACAAGCAGGTCGAGAAGTTCTGCAGGCTCGATACCTCCTGCGAGATGCTTCTCAAGCAGGCGATGACCGAATTCGGCCTCTCGGCCCGCGCACACGACAAAATATGCAAGGTCGCACGAACCATAGCCGACCTTGCTGATTCAGAGGATATAAAGCCCGAGCATATCGCCGAAGCCGTCAGCTATCGTAAATTAGACAGAAAACTCTAAATCGCAGCCGAATTTTCTCTCGCCCGTTTTTAGGTCCCAAAAGTACTCGTTTATCAGTCAAATAAAAACACATCTGCCCCTTTTTTTTGAGGGAGCGAAGAAATATAATATCCCTTTGATGAACAAAGACAAGAAAAGCAAGTTTTCCGCAGCCAACAAGTCTCCGGCGCAGATGCAAATATCGCCGAAGCGATTATGGTTGTTTCGCATAATCGCTGCGGTCGTCATTCCTGTTCTTGTATTGATGTTGCTGGAGGTTACGCTGCATGTGACCGGCTACGGTTATCCTGCCGCAACGTTTGTGAGAGCCAAGGCCAACGGCAGGACTGTTTATTACAGTAACCCTAAGTTCGGCTGGCGGTTCTTTCCACCGGAAATCTCACGCTGGTTTGATCCTTTCGTTGTTCCCGTCGACAAGACGGACAACACATACAGGATTTTCATCCTCGGTGAATCTGCCGCCCAGGGCGACCCTGCCCCATGTTATTCTTTCGGCCGACACTTGTCCGTTATGCTTCGCAGCCAGTTCCCGTCGGTCAACTTCGAGGTTTATACCGCCGCTATGGCGGCCATAAACTCACATGCCATTGTCCGGATTGCCAAAGATTGCGCCCGGCTCAAACCCGACTTGTTCGTGGTTTATATGGGCAACAATGAGGTTGTCGGACCATACGGCGCGGGGACGGTTTTTACACCCCTTTCAAAGAGCTTGCTTCTTATCAGGATGGGCGTTGCAATCAAGGCGACCAGAGTGGGTCAGTTAATGACGCGCCTTGTTGGCATTATGGGAAAAGGGCCTAAAATCTGGGGTGGTCTCAAGATGTTCCTCGGCAAGCAAATCCGCCACGATGACAAGCAGATGCTGTATGTTTACAGCCACTTCCGGCACAACCTTGAGGACATCATCCAGATTGCGCAAAAGTCAGACGATAAGATTATCGTGTCGACTGTTGCGGTGAATCTGAAGGATTGCCCTCCTTTTGCCTCTATGCATCAACCAGGCCTTAATGAGCAGCAAAAGCAGCAGTTTGACGAGTTTTCCCGAAAGGGCATTTTGCTTGAAGATTCGAATGACTTCGAAGGTGCGATGGGCAGTTATCTTACCGCCTCGGAGATTGACGATACTTACGCGGAATTGCAGTTTCGCCTGGGAAGATGCCTGTGGAACCTCAGGCAGTATGACAAGGCCAAGGAAAGCTACGCCCGAGCGATGGAGCTTGACACTTTACGGTTTCGTGCGGATTCAACCATCAACCGAATAATTCGCGAGGTCAGCGAAAGCCGGCAGGGTCAGGGCGTTTATTTTGTCGATGCCGCTGGAGAATTCGCCGGGCAAAGCCCGCATAAATGTCCCGGTTTCGAGTTTTTCCTTGAGCACGTTCATCTTAATTTTTCGGGCAATTACCTACTTGCCAAAATGGTATTTGACCAGGTTGAGCAGATTCTGCCGGACAAAATAAAGGCGCAAAAAGCCGCAGACGCTACATTTCCCAGCGAGGATGTGTGCGCCAAGCAACTGGTATTTACGGCCTATGATTGTCTCCGCGCTACACAGTTAAACCTCGAAATCGTCAGCAAACAGCCGTTTATCAATCAGGCATACCACGAAGAAACGGTGAATTTCTGGAGGCAAAAGGTCGAACAGCTCAACAACGCCACAAACCCTGCGGCGCTGGCCGGCGCACTGGAGCAATACGAGCAGGCAATTAAGGTTAACAGCACCGACCGCTACCTGCGGCTAAACTACTCCAAATTGCTTCTTAAGGACGGGAAGATTTCTGCCGCTGCAGAACAGTGTCACTTGATTATCGAGAAGACACCCTATGACCATAATACGCTGGTTACCCTTGCCGCCCTGGAGGTACAAGCAGGGAACATTGATTCGGCCTTGGAACACGCTGTTAGGGCGACCAAGTGTATGCCGACGGATCCAATCGCCAATTATCTCACGGGAGGGTTGTATCTGGAAAAAGGCCTATATAGAAAGGCACAAGAATACATAGCCGAAGCGATTAGATTAAATCCTAAATTTGTCCTCGGCTATGCAAGACTGGCCCAGATTTTGGGTCGGCAGGGCAAAATTGAGCAGGCAGAAAAAGTTTATCGAAAGGGAGTCGAAGCGGTTCCGGACAATGCGTCTTTGCATCTCAATTTAGGATTATTGCTCCGTGGAAAAGGACAATTCAAAGAAGCCGACAAGGAGTTGCAAAAAGCAATTGAGCTGGACCCTAACGTTGCCAGGCAGCTCAGGCAAACCGGAACGGGGCTTCACTAAAACAACGTATAGATAAATGGTGCGGCGGCGGAACCGCCGAGAACAACCAGCAACCCTAAAAGCAAAAGTATAAGCAGTATCGGCAACAACCACCATTTCTTGTTGTTCTTGAGGAAAAACCATAGTTCAGCAGCAAAACCCGGGCGTTTCTGTTGTGAAAGCTTCGCGAAATCAATATCTTTTCTGTCAGCAGGAATAGTCATTTATCTTCTCCATATAGTCAGGACTGGTGGAAATATTGTTCCGGGTCGCTGGTCTGTTGGTGAGGCGTCCAGTACGTCGGTGTATCTGCCTTGAACTTTCTGGCAAGGACGTCCCTGCCGAGCAATCTGAAAACGAGCCCGACGGGCGTCAATATGAGAAAGTAGAACGTCGCCATCAGCAGGAAGCTTATCACAAGGCCGATAGGCATTGCGGCAAAGGTCAGGCCAAGATAAATAATTCTAACGGCTTTGATGGAAATAAGTGAGACGACAAATATACACAACCCCACACTGGCCACAAGCAAGGCCGCAACACCTGAGACACCGAACACAAATCTCAGAGAAATGGCGACGGCGCCGAGCACAATAACTGCTGTCAGGCCAAACATGCGAAGCTGGCCTTTTTCGGGATTCCAGTTTATCTCAACTAATGACATTTTCTGCTAATCCAACTGAAATTGAGCGATATATTTATCGACACTATGTTGCTCTGCCTTTGGCTGTTCGCTTTTATACAGCAACTGGTTCTGCATAACCAGCACGTCCATATCCGTTGCCATAAAGCACCGATAGGCGTGCTCCGGCGAGCAGACAATAGGTTCGCCGCGAATATTGAAACTGGTATTGATAATGACCGAGCAGCCGGTTTTTTCCTTGAAGCGGCTCATCAGCCGATGCAGCTTCGGGTGTCGCATTCGGTCTACTGTCTGTATCCTTGCCGAATAATCGACGTGAGTAACTGCAGGAATAATACTGCGCTTAACATTAAGCTTATCAAGCCCCTTAAGCCCCGATGTCCCGGGATTAGCCGGCAAACGCATGTCCTCTTTAACGTCAGCCACAAGAAGCATATACGGACTGTCTTCTTCGTGCCTCATTTTGAAATATTTATCGACGTCCTCTCGCAGCACGCACGGCGCAAAAGGCCTGAAAGATTCGCGAAATTTGATTTTGAGGTTCATCAGCGACTGCATCTTTTCACTGCGGGCGTCGCCGATGATACTGCGATTACCAAGCGCCCTGGGACCAAATTCCATCCTGTCCTGAAACCAACCGATGACCGAACCCTTGCTTATCAAATCCGTGACCTTGTCAACGAGCTGCTCGAAGTCGCTATAAGTATGGTATTTTGCGCCGATGCCATCAAGAAAAATTTGAATCTGCTCGTCGCTGTAAGACGGGCCCAACAGCGAGCCGTTTTGCATATCCGTTTGTTCTGTCTTTCGCGGGTTGCCCAATATCTGGAACCATACCAATAGCGCCGCCCCAAGCGCAGCACCTGCATCGCCCGCGGCCGGCTGAATCCAGATATTCTCGAAAGGCCCTTCGCGTAATATCCTGCCGTTTCCGACGCAGTTAAGCGCCACGCCTCCGCCAAGAACGAGATTTTTCATTCCCGTCTGCCTGTGCACGTGTCGGGCCGAGCGAAGCATCACCTCTTCGCAGACCCGCTGTACCGAGGCTGCCATATCCATTTCGCGCTGCGTCATAGGCCCTTCGGGCTTGCGGGCAGGCCCGCCGAAAAGTCTTTCAAATTTCCCGCCCACCATTGTCATTTTGTGGCAGTATGTAAAGTACGCCATATTCAGACGGAACGACCCGTCCTCTTTTATGTCAATCAGCTCTTTGGTTATCAGGTCGTAGTAAACCGGCTCTCCGTATGGCGCCAGACCCATTAACTTATACTCGCCGGAGTTAACCTTGAAGCCGGTAAAATATGTGAAGGCGGAATACAGCAGTCCGAGTGAATGGGGAAATTTTATCTCGTTTGTAAGCTCAATTTTATTGTCCTTGCCGGTCCCGAAACTTGCCGTGGTCCACTCGCCAACACCATCCAGAGTAAGAATAGCGGCCTGGTCAAAAGGTGACGGGAAAAAAGCGCTTGCCGCGTGCGATTCGTGATGTTCTGCAAAAAGATACCGTCCTTTGTATCTGTGCCCCAGCGCCTTATCCATTTCGCGAGGCAGGTGCAGCTTTTGCCGAAGCCAGCCGGGCATACCAATCAAAAACTGTCCAAAACCGCGAGGCGCGTAGCTGATATATGTTTCAAGCAGCCGTTCAAACTTCACTAAGGGCTTTTCATAAAAGACAACGTAATCAAGCTGTTCGGCGTCCAAAGCTGCGGTCTGCAGGCAATGATTCACCGCATTTACCGGAAAACGATTATCGTGTTTTTTCCGGGTGAATCGTTCTTCCTGCGCAGCGACTATAATCCGGCCGTCGCGCACAAGGGCGGCAGCGCTGTCATGGTAAAACGCTGATATTCCCAAAATGTTCATACCGCACTTCGAACAAAATATTTGACCGGGCTTGGCCCGATAATCAGCAACATCCGGCTGGATACCCGATTATAAACTATACAGACGCATTAATACACTCGATTTCGGCACTACAGGCCCTCAGGTTCAAGCCATCCGTAATTTTTTGTTTAACTCATCCCAGACACGCACCGATAGATAATTGTATGTCATAAAACTTGTCCCTTATGTGGCTTAAGGGTATTGATAATGGGTATTCAGAACTGGTCGGAAAATATCGTTCTTGTTGACCTGCCTGCCGAACCCCTGATGAGCGACGAGCTGAAAACCGTCGCCGACATTGTCAGAGACAGAGGCGATTGCGACGTGGTGATGGATTTTTCAAACATCGATATCATAACTTCATCGAGCTTGTCAAAACTGCTTAAGCTCAGAAAGCTCCTGCTGGACTGGAACCATCAGCTCATCTTTTGCAACGTCGCACCTGCAACGAAAGGCATTTTTGCCGTAACCGGCCTCGATGGAATCTTCAAGGTCGTCGAAGACAAATTCGTCGCCCTGGCGGGTCTGCAATTAATCAAATAAGCCGACGAATTCGACCGAGCACCATCGATTGCCTAACCTCCTGCTCAAAATCACCGTCTCCCGGCCCAATCGCCATTTCCCCGCTCCGGCCTGAAATTCAATCAACTACGATTAATGCTGGTCAACTCCCCCGGCGGCGGGCGTTAGTGGTATATCGAGCCAGAAGGTCGAGCCCTTGTCGGGCTGACTTTCAAAGCCGACCTGACCGGCCAGCATATCAGCCAGTTCCCTGCTGATGGCAAGCCCAAGTCCTGTACCGCTCGATTGTCGCGTAAGAGGACTGCCAACCTGTCCGAACTTCTGGAATATCTTTTCGCGGCTCTGCCCGTCTATCCCGCAGCCGGTGTCGCTCACGGAAAATCGCACAGTCCTGTCGTCGCGGAGACCCGCCCCTAATTCTATCCTGCCTTTTTCGGGCGTGAACTTAACGGCGTTGCTCATATAGTTCTCGAGAATCTGCTGGATTTTGCCGGCGTCGGTCACAAAGGCGGGGATACCTTTCTGCACTTCGAGTTTAACCTTCAGGTTCCTCTGCCTGGCCATTTCAGAAAACGAGACGGCCACGGCCTTGACAATCTGCTCGGCGGTCGTCTGCTCGATATGCAGTTGAATCTTGTCGGCCTCGGCCCTTGCCAGATACAGCAGGTCGTTAATCATATTGAGCAGCCGAGTGCCTCCGACAATGATGTTCTCGGCATATCTCTTTCCCTTGTCCCCTTTGACCAGCTCGGGTTTATCCCGCAGCACCTGAGCGAAACCCATAATGGAGTTCAGCGGCGTCCTGAACTCATGCGAAATACTGGCAAGGAAGTCGCCCTTGACCTTGTTTGCCTTGAAAAGCTCTATATTGCGCTCAGACAGCTCGATTATCTTTTCGTCGAGCTGTCTGTTGGCCTGACGAAGTTTTTCCTGGGCGCCCTGGAGACCATCCAACATATGATTGAACGCCTCTGCCAGCTTCTCATATTCATCGCGGGTGTTTATCGAGCTTCTGATGTCGAGGTTGCCTTCCGCGACATTATTTGCCAGTGCGCGCAACTGGCGAACCGGCCGCAGGATAACCCGCTGGGTGATGATGTAAAACGCGACGAACGCGCCGATGCCGCCTATGAGAATTGCGATGAAAATCCAGACGAGATTGAGAAGAGAGGCCCTGCTGATTTCAGCGGCGGGCCTTTCAATTATGACGGCGCCGACGGCCTCGTTGCGATTAAAGGCCCCGGCCGAACCCTGCGGGTTGTGGCAGCTTACGCAGCCCTCGGTCGCCCGAAAGACTCGCACGTAGCTGGCGTACAGCTTTCGCTTTCTTTTCTCGAAGCGTATCTGGTCGGTTATTTCCTCGTTCTCGCGCAGCGCCTCGACCATCTGCTGCTGCTGGCTTGTCAATCCTCCGACTTGTTTTTCATCTTTTTTGAAGCGGACCCAGTTGACATCGGTCTTGTTCGGGTCCATAACGTTGCCGCGGTCGTCAAGCATTGCCAGCGGATTTTCGCCGGCTGGACGAATCTGAAAGTGTCGGCGAACAAGCGACTCCGCTCTGGCCCTGCTGGCGTCGAGCAGAATCTGTCTGGTGAGCTGTCGCATCCACGTGTATGGAATGAGCAGCGCCAGCACAAGCGTCAGCCCCACCGCCGCACCGAATCCAATCCGGCATTTTTCCGCCAGCGAAAGCGGCGAAAGGTGCAAAAACACTATAAGCTTGTGATAAATTTCTCCTATCTTCTTAATCATAAAATCTCAATTGTCATAGTGCTCCGCTATTACAAATTTATCATTTGGCTAAGTCAGCTACCTCAGCAACCAAAATGTCAGTATGGTCCGCTTGTACGTCTTTACCTATTTTGCCATCGGCCGTAAGCGGCATTTTAAACATATTAGGTGTATGGACAGCGACCAGGTAACCAGTTGGTGTTTGTATCAGTTCAAACTGAACACAATGCTCAGCACCTTCGATTTCAATTTCCTCAAGGATTTTGCCGTCTTTACTGATTTCCCAGATTCTCGCTGCGAGGAATTTATTACCGGCCAAGACAAAATTTCCTTGTTTATTGACTATTGTCACAAGCATTCCCAAGCCGCCGGTTTTACCGAAAAGGCTGTCGATTCTCCAGAGGGTTTTTAGCTCGTTATCCAGTCCGACTATGGCCATATCCTGTTGAGGGAAATCCTCCTTGTTGAATAAAACAGCCATTATGTCGCCGTTTCCGATAACAGTTGGATGTCTGCCTTCGAAAGTCGTTTCTTTCAAAATATTACCGTCGTGGTCACATTTGATTATCCACGCCTCCGAGGGACCACCGCCAAATTTATTGTAATTGCCGGAATCTACCGCAAGAATAAAACCCCCGTCTTTTTGGGGGGCCAGCCCCATTCCCCATTCCATTTTGCCTTTATCGTATTCCCTGCGCCAAATTTCGTTGCCATCCGGAGCCATTTTTGTCACGCAGGCATCCGAGTTCTTGTTCCCTTTGTGGACGTTCCCATAAAGCATCAGGCCATCACTTATTTTTGCCAGCCCTTTAATATCGAAGACCTGTCGGGGCAAAAATTCCTTTGAGAACACAACAGAACCGGCTTCGTCAAGCCGCACAAGCCAGGCCCTTCTCGGTTTAGGCCCCAACGATTCGATAACAAAAATCGTCGGCTCATCCTGAAGTGAAAAACATCTGCTTGGAATAAAGGGCCTGTCGGTTTGCCAGGCAGGAAAATTTATATCTTTTACCCAAAGTTCTTTGCCTTGAAGGTCTATCTTCCACAACACGATTTTGCGTTCATAGTTTTCCTTATCTGTTTTTCGATGAGAGATACCTGCAACAAGATAGCCATCATCTATTCTCATTAAGGACGGCCACATGTCAATCCAGTCATTGTAGCTTAGTGTGGTTTTCCAGCGGGTTTGACCGGCAGACGCTGGCTCAATCCAGTAAATGTTCTCGAAAAGGCAGAAACAAACCAAAAAGGTAAACAAGCAAATACGGCTACGTTTCATATCTGCCTCCCTTATCCAAAAAGAATCTTCCGGCAAATTATTACAGAACCGGCTATTCTACTTTAAAATGCCTCGCTATTATTTCTGCTCAAGCTCGTGCGAATGTTTCTGTGTTCTTAGATTCAGTTCGTCTAATTGTTTCTGGTCAACTTCACTCGGCGCGTCTGTGAGCAGACACTGGCCCCGCTGGGTCTTGGGGAAAGCGATGACGTCGCGGATATTGTCGGTGCCCGTCAGCAGCATAATCATCCGGTCAAGCCCCAGCGCGATACCGCCGTGGGGAGGCGCTCCGTGCTCGAGCGCCTTCAGGAAAAAACCGAATCGCGCCTGCGCTTGTTCTTTGGTAATATTGAGCAGGCCGAAAACCTTTGCCTGCATTTCGGGCCTGTGGATACGGATGGAGCCGCCGCCGATTTCCGAGCCGTTGACGACGATGTCATACGCCTGGGCGGTGATATGGCCTGGGTCGGTATCGAGCTTTGGGAAGTCCGCCGGAATCGGCGACGTAAACGGATGGTGCATCGAGTCGTATCGCTTCTCGTCCTCGTTCCACTCGAAAAGCGGGAAATCGACAATCCATACGAATTCATACCTGTTCTGGTCATAGAGCTTCAAATCTCTTGCGACTCTGCACCGTAGAGGCGCAAGCGCCTTGTTGACGCCTTTTTCGTCGCCCGCCACCAGCAGCACGAGGTCGCCGTCTTTAGCACTGAAACGGCTGGTCATTTGTTCGAGCTGTTCGGCGCTGAAGAACTTTGTCAAGCTGCTGGCAAGAGTAATTTTGCCGTTTTCATTTTTGGCCTTGAACCAGGCAAGACCCTTGGCCCCGTAGTCGGCGACGAAACTGGTCAGCGTCTTTTCAATATCGTTTCGAGAGTATTTGTTGCCGCCATCGGGCACGCAAAGCCCTTTGACGATACCGCCTGCCTGTATGGCCGCAGTGAATACCTTGAAGTTTGATTCGGCGACGATGTTGCTGATGTCTTTAAGCTTCATATCGAACCGCAGGTCAGGCCTGTCAATGCCATAGCTATCCACCGCCTCTTTGTAACTCATCCTTCGCATCGGCACAGGAATATCTACGCCGAGTATCGCTTTCCAGATTTTGGCGACAAGCACCTCGTGAACGCCGATGACGTCGTCCGAATCGACGAAACTCATCTCAACGTCGATTTGGGTAAACTCGGCCTGCCTGTCGGCGCGGGGGTCTTCGTCGCGGAAACAGCGGACAATCTGGAAATACTTCTCCACGCCGCTGACCATCAGGATTTGCTTGAAAAGCTGCGGCGACTGAGGCAGGGCATAGAACGTGCCCTGCACCAATCGGCTGGGCACTAAAAAATCACGGGCGCCTTCGGGCGTGCTCTTGGCCAGCATCGGCGTCTCGATTTCCCAAAAGCCCAGCGAATCGAAGTAGTCGCGTGTTATTTTCGTGACGCGGTGCCGGACCTTGAGCTTATTCTGCATCGCGGGCCTGCGAATGTCGATGTAGCGGTATTGCAGCCGGACTTCCTCGCCGGTTTTTTCCGCCGTATCAATCTCGAAAGGAGGCGTCTTTGCGGTATTGAGTATCTCCAGCTTTTCAACGGCCACCTCAATCTGGCCCGTGGCAAGCTTCGGATTTTCATCCCCACCTCTGGGCTCGACGACCCCCTCGACCGCCACAACCCATTCGCTGCGAACCACCTGTGCGGCCTTATGCGCCTCGGGGAATTTCTCCGGATTAAAAACTAATTGAGTTATGCCCTCCCTGTCGCGCAGGTCGAAAAATACCAGCCCCCCATGGTCACGATAAGACCTTACCCAACCCGCCAGAATTACCCGTTTACCTTTGTCCGCCAGCCGGAGCTGGCCGCAGTTCACCGTCCGTTTTAGCATACATTTTGCGCCTAAAAGCCGTTTGTCTTTGCGAAATCGAGATTTACAGTCGGTTGAAAATACCCAAAAAACTGCTTGCAGTCAACTACCGGCTTTAGTCAACAGCCGTTGTCAGTCAACGGCTTTTTTCTTTGATG
>CAYNVP010000057.1:0-13913 GCA_964400665.1 uncultured Pirellulales bacterium
CGATGGTTGTGACGTTACCATTCGTCCTTCTTCTGCTGGATTACTGGCCTCTTGAGCGTCTGAAAACCAGACGTTCAATTCTAAATTTGATTGCCGAGAAAATTCCGCTCTTTGCGCTTTCGGGGATTCTATGTGTGATAACCTTTATCGTGCAAAAAGGCGGAGGAGCAGTCATCGCACTGGAGAAGATACCGTTAGGATACCGAATTGCAAATATGTTCTTTTCCTATATAAGGTACATTGGTAAAACGATATGGCCAAGCCGATTAGCAGTAATATATCCACACCCCCACATACATCTAACAGAAGCGACAGCTCTCATAAGTGCGCTATTACTGGTTCTGATAACCGTCCTGAGCATCGACATCGGCCGGCGCAGAAAATATATAGCAGTTGGCTGGCTATGGTACGTCGGGACCCTTGTCCCGGTGATAGGACTTGTCCAGGTGGGCACGCAAGGGATTGCAAACAAATATATGTATCTGCCAATGACGGGGCTGCTTATAATTGCGTCCTGGGCAGTAAAAGATTTCATTGCCGACAGGCGGAGATTGAAAATCGCCGCAGCAGCATTAGCTGCGGCAGTGTTATTCTGCTCAGTAATACTGACCCGAATGCAGGTAAGGCACTGGCAGAACAATATTACGCTGTTCGAATACGCCACGAAAGTCACCGAAGACAATTCGAGAGCGGAAACAAACCATGGAATCGCTTTGGCCGCAGCGGGACGACTTGATGAAGCAGTGCTGCACCTGAGTAACGCTATTCGGACAAATCCAACAAATCCCGAGGCAATCAACTATCTGGGCAAGGTTTTTCTAAACGAGGGGAAAATAATTAAAGCTATCGAGAGCTTTACCGAGCTTATAAAGATAGAGCCGGATTCCACAGAAGCGTATTACAATCTGGGAATGGCATTAGGAATGCAGGGAAAAAATGAGGACGCCATAAAATGTTTTGTTAGAGTCACAGAGCTTGACCCCAAATATCCGGATATCTACAAGAGAACGGGGACAGCGCTGCTGGCGGCAGGAAGACCGAAAGAGGCAATCGAGTATCTGCAAAAATCTCTGCGAATAAATCCTGACGAGGCGATTGTTTACGTAAGCATCAGTATAGCATATATCAAAATGGGTAATTACGAACAGGCGATTAAGAACTGGTCGAAGGCGGAAGAACTTCAACCTAACAGCATCTATGCTCTCAATAACCCGGCCTGGCTACTTGTCACTGCCGGCGATGTATCTGCCGAGGACGCCAACAGAGCAATCGAGTTTGCCGAGCGTGCCTGTGAACTGACAGGATACAAGGAGGCCAATCTGCTGGATACTTTAGCTGCGGCATACGCAGCGACAGGCAGTTTCAAAGACGCGGTGACGACGGCGCAGCGAGCCATTGACACTGCAAAGCTCCACGGTCAGGATGACCTGGTTAGTGAGATTCAGGGTCGGATGGAACTTTACCGCGCAGGCCAGCCATATCGTCAGAAATAATTACGCGAATGCAGGACTATATAGCGTTTTTGTTTCGGTTTCTATCCATCAGGAGAATAATCCTGTCGTAGGTGTCGGTGGGCATCTGGTCTTTCAGTATCTTGCGTATTTGGCTCATAGGCGTCCGCTGGGTTGTGTGAGTAATGACGATATGCTGATTATTGAGCTTGCTCATCAGCTCGACAAATTCGTCGATATGCATATGACGTCCAGCGTGTGCCCTGTCGGCGTGCTCATCGATATAAAAGGTGCACTCGGCGATGAGAATTTTGCTTTCAGCGATATAATTTAGCTTTGAGAAATCTACGTATTGTGTATCGCCGAGATAAGTAACAATCGGTATTTCAAGCGGCACATCTATTTCAACGCCTTTTTTTTTCAGCTCGACAATCTGCGGACCTGAGAGATTAGCGAATTCGGCTTTTAGCTTTTTGCGTTTTTCGATAACGCTATAGCCAACCGAGCCCCTGCTGTGTTTTGTTGGGAATACCCTTGCAACCAGGTTTGGCTTAATTTTGAATTCGTCGCCGGGCTTGACGCCCACGAGATTTGCGGGGAGCTTGTTTCCATCAAGACGGGCCCAGCCATCGATAATATCTCTCATCGGGGGCAGAAGGTTTTCCGGGGCCAAAATCGTGCCTGGGGACATTCCGCAGAAGTTGCGGTGAGACAGGTAATACGCGAAACCGGCTGAATGGTCCATATGGCCGTGGGTGAGCAGGATATGGTTTATCGGTATGATTTGGTCGGGGGCCTTTCCGATATCGAAACAGACGTCGAGCTTGGGCATCGCAACGACGGTTTCCTCGCCAGCCACCGAATAACCGATTATTTCCAGGTCATCTATTTTAATTAGCGATAAATTGTGACTCGACATCTGGTCCTTCTGAACTAATGCATTGATTATTGATAATTGATAATTGATAATTGTAGCGATTAACCGGCTGGCAATCAACCTTAACGAACGAAGAAATGAGGACGCAGCTATGCCTGACACACGGACACACAGGGGACAGCATCCCTCGGACGAAAAACTGTTCGCAGCAGACAAAATCCCTGTCCTGCGACAAGCAGTTGCCGACTATTCGCTTTTATTGACGAAGGGTTACGCGGAAAAAAGCTCGTTAAAGCTGGTAGGCGACCGGTTTGCACTTACCGAAAGACAGCGATTAGCAGTTATGCGTTGTGCCTGCTCGGACGAGCAGTTGGCAGGTCGTAAAGGCCGAGAGTTAGAAATGGAGGCCGTCGCAGGACAGGCGATAGCAGTTGACGGGTATAATATTCTGATAACCATTGAGGCGGCGATGAGCGGGGGGATGATTTTCGTCGGACGTGACGAGTGCTGCAGGGATTTGGCAAGCATTCACGGAACATATCGCAAGGTTACTGAGACGATACCGGCGGTCGAGCTAATAGGGGGATTTTTGCAGCAAATTGGCACAAATCAAACGCTTTGGCTTTTAGACAGCCCCGTATCAAACAGCGGACGACTCAAAACACTTATCCGTGAAATTGCGGAAAATAAGGGGTGGAATTGGGAAATCGAGCTTGTCATAAGTCCGGATGCCCGCCTGATTAAAAGCCAGACGATAGTGGCCAGCAGCGATAGCATCATCCTTGACGGCTGCTCCAAATGGGTCAACCTCGCGGCCGAAATTATAAAAACCAAAATCCCCTCCGTAAATATAATCGACTTTTCAGTATAATCATAACCATTTCAGTTATCAGTACTTACAGGCGTCTATCCCGCTACTAATCAAATTTTAATATTTTTACTGCCGCGTTTTTGGCTGTCGCGCATTTATACTTGCGATGATAGCCAGAACTTTACAAATCGGTTTGGAGAGCAGAATGATGGGCGTGAGCGAGTTGAGCGGTTTCCCATTCGAGCCGGACCTGATGACGACGGCCAAAAGTGACCCCGGGGCTTTCACAAGGTTATATTTCCGTCATTACGATGCCATATTCAAGTATTGTGTGCATCGGCTGTTTGACAGAACTATGGCTGAAGACATCACGTCGGAGGTTTTCCTGAGTATGGTGGCCAACTTTAAGACATTCGACGGCAACGAGAGACAGTTTCGCAACTGGCTTTACAGGATTGCGACCAACGCAGTAAATGAGCATATAAGAAAGACCACTCGCCGAAGCGCGATTTTGACCTGGGTCCGGGGGTGGTCGAAGGACAGCAAAACCGTCGAAGAACCGCACGCCGACGAGTCACAACAGAAGGCGGCTATCATCAAAAAGGCAATTCACACCCTCAAACCAAAGTATCAAGCTATCGTCACAATGCGTTTTTTTGAGAACCTGAAATTAGAAGAAATTGCCGAGGTTGTCGGCACAAGCGCCAGCACGGTCCGCAGCCAGTTGTCGCGGGCCTTAATGAAGCTGCGAAGGCATATCTCTTTGGCCCAAACCAATGGGCAGGAGGTGACAATATGAGAAATGACGAAAGACAATTTGAAGAACTCCTCAACAAGGTAACATTCGATGACAAACCCGATTATCGTCACCGTGACAAGCTTCATCAGGAGCTTCTGGCCGCTTTTGCCGGACGCCAATGGCAAGAGGAAAGACAATCCCGACCCGCCAAAAGGCGAGGTCTCGCCACAGACGGACAAATCGGGGTTTGGAGAACGATTATGAATAGCAGAATTACGAGATTCGCTGCCGCTGCAACGATAATTGTCGCGGCTGTCGTATCAATATCGGTTTTCAACAAATCAATGCCTGCTGCCTTTGGGATTGAGCAGGTAATCGACGCTTATAACGATGTCCTCTTTTTGCACGTAAAACAATACAGGCCTGACCAGCAACAGCCCAATGAGTTCTGGATTAAATCTGACGAATTTGGCCGGGTCGCAAAAGCAAGATACTACTTGCCTGTAACAGAGGACGGCGTAAAGCTCATAACTTGGACGCCACAAAGGGCCGAAATCTGGTTTAAAACCAAAAATGGCTTCCTCATTTGCCAAAGCAAACGGGTTGAGGACTGGATGCAAAGTATTGTTGAACAGTGCCAGCCCAAACTGGTTATGAAGAAACTTCTTGAAGACCAGAAGGCGGGCAAGGTTGATTTGGATATACAAAAACCGCAGGATAAGCAAAAACCTGTCCTCGTGGTTGCAACTTATAAAAGCGAGCAAAAAAAGGAAATTTATTACATAAACCAAGCGACGGATTTGATTACCGTCATTGAGTTTTATCGTATCGACGAAAACAAAGAAGTCCTGAAGTCAACGATGGAGTTTTTTGACTATAACGTTCCTATAGACGAAAAAATGTTTTCTCTCGAAAATGAAGTGCCCGGGGATGTAACCGCAGTCAATCAGCTCACCCAGCTTATTGGTATCCCTCAGGGGAATATGACCGAGGAGCAGGCCGCGGCTGAAACGGTCCGCCAGTTCTTCCAGGCCCTCATCGACAAGGACTACGAAAAAGCCGGTTCGATATTCTCCGGAATTTCCGAAGAAGAAGCGAAAAAGTATTTTAGTAAGCTTAACGTTACCGCGATAATTTCAATCGGCACCCCAACACCGCATCCGAAATGCGGACCGCATAGTTTCAGAGTCCCCTGTGAATTGGAAATTACCACTCCCGACGGGAAAAAGACCACATGGGAACCCTATGGCCCGTTCGCAAGATGCGGAGATGATGAAGTCCATCCCGACCGTTGGATAATACATGGCGGTATCTGATAACCATTCAATCTCAACCTGCACCCTATGTTCTTTAAGGCCGGGCAACTCAGCCCGGCCTTCCTTTTTTTTATTTTTTCCCTGTTGCAAATCTCGTCGCCAAATAAATGTTTAGAATCGAACAAAAACAAAAAAAGGCGGGCTCGTGCTTCGTAGCGAAGTCGCTACTTCGCAGAGTAGCATAAGTCGTTTATTTTAAGATTGCCTTGCCTGCCTTCGAACGTCGTAATCGGGGGAGCGTAATCGAATGAGGCAGTTAGGCGAAAAATCGCAAAAAAGGCACCCTCCTTCGCCAAGGGCTATGGAGGGCAGGCAAAAAGATTTTACCACGAAGGAATTTATTATTAAAAAATGTTAAACCACGAAGCGGCTGTGTTTGATTTCAAACACAGCCGCTTCGTGGTAGAAAAAAGGCGGCGGATAGGAGGTATCGAAAAAATAAAAGGCAATTCGAGTAAGATTTTGATATAATCGTCGAATTGAAAGGCCTGGTTGTGTAGCCAGGCGTTTAATATGGGAAATCCCGGGTGAACTACTATATTTACGATCGAAGTTTTAATTTATGTGTTGTTTTTTACGGGAGGATGTTATGCCTATTGTAAAAAATACCATAGTTACTGCTGTTTTTGTGGGGATGTTTTTTCTCTCATCGGCAATGTGTCAGGATGTTAAACGTGTATTTACCCTATCGGATGAAGACTTGATGTCCCTTGATGTTTATCAAAACAGCGACCCAAACAACGACCCAAACGCCCCAAGAATTGTTGGCCAACGGGATATTGCGGGTCCGGGGGTAGAATTCGATATCTATTTTCCTCCTGATAATAGACATAACAATGTAATGGAATATATCTCTTGCAAGAATCGCGGGAAAGGGACGTTGGTTGATATTGATGTGAATGATTTTGATGCCTTTGCCTTGAAGTTTACATTGATTGCGATCGACGGCAAGAGCGATGTTGACGCAGGCGGCAGGCTAATAGTGGGCGCTCTTGTGGATGGGGCGTATAGGCCAGAATGCATAAGTTTTTCAGAGGGCGATGAAGTTATTTCCATTACCGGTAATAATGCCAAAAAAACTTCCGTAATCGGATTTCATATGCACAAACTTAGTCCTGACGGCTGGAATTCTCAAGGCAATACGGTAACAATTCGGGTGGAGGCAGCGCCAAATTCGGAGATGCTATAGCAATGTTTACCAATGAAATCAATATTTGGGTATTGACTTTCCATGGGAGTACTTTATGAAAATCGTAAAAAATACCATTTTGGCAGCTATTTTTGCGGGCACGTTTTTTATGTCATCGGCAATTGGCGAGGAAGTTGGCCGTATATTCACACTTTCAGATGAAGATTTAATGGCTCTTGATGTCTATCAGGACAGCAATCCAAAGTATGATCCAAACGTTCCAGAGATTGTTGCCCAACTGGATATTTCGGGTCCGGGGGTAGAATTCGATATCTATTTTCCTCCTGATAATAAACGCAAAGACAATTACGTATTGACATACGTATCCTGTAACAATCGTGGAGATGGGGCATTGGTTGGTATTGATGTAAATGATTTTGATGCCTTTGCCTTGAAGTTTACATTGATTGCGGTCGACGGCGAAAATGATCCTAATGCGGGTGGCACGCTTATTGTGGGCGCTCTTGTTAATTCAGGCTATTCACATAGTTTCCAGCCCGAATATATTAGCTTTGCAAAAAGGAATGAGGCTATTTCAATTACCAAAACTGATGCTGAGAAGACTTCCATAATTGGATTTACTGTATATAAATCGAGTCCTGACGGCTGGAGTCCTCAAGGCAATACGGCAACTATTCGAGTAGAAGCTGCACCTAATGTCCAGATACCTTAGCCGGCAGACACTCTTCTTTAGCTTATTTTCCGCAGTAGTCGATAAGGCGTACGATTTCGCTGCGGAGGTCTTTTCGGTGGACAATCATATCGACAAAACCGTGTTCGACGAGGAACTCAGCCGCTGAAATCTGGGGACAGCATAGCGGGGAAAAAGGAATGTAGCTTTTTATTTGACCTGCCTGCCGGCAGGGAAGCAGAAGCAATTGCATTAGCGCCTCCGGCAGGGAATAATTTCATAGCCGTTGCTGAAGGCAATTTGCACAGTCTTGGGCTGTGGGAAACAGTCCTCGTATAAACTACTGACACCTAACATATTCAATTTAAATTGATTCCTGCGATAAAAAACAGGGTTATGAAATGGCTTGTAGCGAAGTCGAGATTCTCGCAATGACTTTCACTCTGTTGTAGCTCTCAGAGCTTGTCGATAGCTCGACGAAGCTCGTCGCAGACGATGCCAATTTCCTGTTTGCTTAGATTATTGTAGAAAGGCAAGGCGATTGTCCTTTCGGCGACGGATTCGGTAATGGGGAAATCACCCTGCTTGAAGCCGAACTGCTCGGCCATAAAGGGCTGCAGGTGAACAGGTGTGAAATAGTCACCGACCTGGATACCGGCGTCGCGCATCGTTTGTAAAACTTTCTCGCGATTCTGACGAGTGAAGCGTTCGGCGAGGCGAATGACAAAGACAAACCAGTTTATGTCACAGCCGGGCGGCTCGGTAGGAACAATGAACCTGTTGTCACCGGCGAGGGCTTCCTGATACCATTTTGCGACCTGTTTGCGCTTGCGCTTGATTTCCTCGATTCTCGATAATTGAACAATGCCCAAAGCGCAGTTGATATCGCTCAGCCGATAATTGTAGCCGAGGCGTTCGTGGCTGAGCCAGCCCCCCCCTGCCCCCCTGCCCTGATTACGCAGAGACACACACATATCAGCCAGTCCGTCGTCGTCGGTGAGAATCATTCCCCCTTCCCCGGTTGTGATTTGTTTATTGGGATAAAAGGCGAAGGTGCTCATTTGGCCGAATGTCCCGGCCTTTTTGCCGTTCAGCGCTGAGCCGAGGGCCTCGCAGCTATCTTCGAGGACGATTAGTTTGTGCTTATCGGCGATTTGGCAAATTTTGTCGAAGCCGGCGGGACTGCCGAAAACCTCTACCGGAATAATCGCTTTGGTTTTTTTGGTGATTTTGGATTCGACCTTTGAAACATCTATGTTCAGGGTCGCGGGGTCAATATCAACAAAGACGGGTTTAGCACCAGCCATAATTATGACGTTGGAGGTGGCGATGAAGGTAAAGGGTGTCGTAATGACCTCATCACCTTTGCCTATACCCATTGCGAGCATACACAGATACAGGCCGCTTGTGCCGCTATTAACGGCAACGGCCCGCCTGACACCTATGTAGTCTGCAAAGGCCTGCTCGAACTCAGGCAGTTTCGGCCCGAGTGAAAGGTTTGGGCTTTTGAGCACATCAGTTACGGCCTGAATTTCCTTTTCAGTGATGTCCGGCCGAGACAAGTGTATTCTCATCAATAGTTCCTCATCGCATCAAACTCAGATTATACGACCAAGAGATTTTACTGTTCGAGCGTAAAAAAACCAAACACTTTTATCCTACCGTTATACGGCAGGAACCATTCCGGCTTATAGGACGTAATAGTAAAAGGTAAAGCCGGTATTGTAACAAGGCCTTAGAGCGGGGCAACTTATGTAAACAGCCCTGTTTTTCAAGCCGATAAACTACCGGCAGGCGATAAAAACGGGGATACGAAAATGGCAAAAGGCAAAAACGTATTAACGACAGGCGAAGTGGCCAAGATATGCAACGTTGCGCCCCGGACGGTTTCTAAATGGTTCGACAGCGGGCAGCTGAAAGGTTACCGGATACCGGGCAGCAAAGACCGGCGGATACCGGTCCACGAATTAATACGCTTTATGAAGCTGAACAATATGCCGGCGCCGGCACTGCCGATGGGCAGAATGCGAGTCATGATAGTTGACAGCAACGGCGAGTCGGCGTCGGACCTGGCGGAGACCCTGAAGTCGAAGTCTGATTATGAGGTCAGAGTGGTCAAGAATAACTTCGAGACAGGCACCGTCGTCCAAAGATTCGCACCGCACGTGCTTCTTGTGAATCTGCTATCTAAGGAGATAGACGCAGAAGAAATCTGCAGGAATATCCGGGCGGACGAAGAGCTGCAGACAATAAAGATTATCGCCCTTGCGAACCACCTGGCAAGAGGCGAGGCGGTTGCGCTGATGCAAAAAGGTTTTGACGGTTACGTGTCCAGACCCAACGACACCTCGGAAGTCATCAGGAAAATAGAAGAGTCAACTGCAATCATCTATTAGCAGCTACCGACAGATTAAATGACGGCGTCAGAAGGAAAAGCCGGCGTTAAAACGGCTTTCTTTTTTTATTGTCCATTCACCCCCCGGAGCATTCCTTCAAGTCGCAGTCGCGGATTTTTGTTTTTCAAAAAGGTTCAGTTTGCTTATAATTAAGGTCAGTTTGCGCCCGTAGCTCAGAAGGACAGAGCACTGGTTTCCTAAACCAGGGGTCACAGGTTCGAATCCTGTCGGGCGTAGTGAGAATCCCATTACGATGCCGATATCAGCGGTTATTACTACACCATTTCTCACAGGTGCGATTGACAAACAAGGCCTAATTTTGCTTTTCATTCTCAATTGTTCTATCTGCCCGGCGGCAATGGTGCCGTTTGTGATTCCCGCCCAACAGGACGCCAATTCGCTTATAGCCATACAAAATGAGCCAGTTGGAGGTGATGCCTTTTACGACCGAATTGTGGCAACGGGCGACCATTTCACGAGAGGCGGAGAACGAATCAAAATGTGGGGCGTTAATTTCAGCTTCGGGGGGAATTTTCCAAGCCATGCGGACGCAGAGGTGGCGTCAGTCGAAACCAGTCGTAACCAGTTTATCAGGGCGTGGCTGGCTACAATTTTCCCAGCTTGGTTTGGATTTTTTTATCAAGTGTATCTAAACGCATACGCCAAGTTTGCCGGTTTCCAGCTTGCTGTATACCATATCTGCTTGTGAAGGCATTAAATGTCTTCACACTATCTATTCCAAGAATGCTCATAAAACGTCTTTTCGTCGCTGGATTCGACCATTCGCCTTCTGGTCTCGTAGGGTTTTGTTGTGTATTGTTCGTCGCTGTGTTTTTGACTGCCTTCAACAAAGGTTCTAAATCAATATAAGTCTCATTCAGGGCCTCTCGGATTATACTACGGTAGTATGATTCCCTTCTATCGAAAGATATGCTTTTAGCGAATTGTTCCTCCAGCGGCCCCTTCACATAGAAAGACCAAACAGCAAAGCCCAAAATATTTTCAGGGGACTTATTTTCCTTACCCTCCCAATCAAAAAGAATCCTGTGGTGAGGGTAAGGTCCTTGCTTTTCTCCATCGTGAATAATAGCAAGCAGTGTATACCAAAAGTCAATACTTCTCTTGCACTTTGACACTTAAAATGCGAATAACTCTCCAGATTACCGCCAAACCTCTCGATATTACCTAAACCCTCAACAACAGACGCAGCACCAGTTTCACTTAAAGTCCGCAACATCCCGTTCACAGTATCCAGCAATATGATGGGGAAAACCTTTCTTACTTTGTGAGAAACTATTCTTGCCGAAGGGTGTTCAACCGATTCAATCAGCGTCTTGTAACAGCAGGCCTCTATCTGGTCTACTTTTACTCTTCGTAGCAATGGCTCAACCAATAGTCGGTAAATATTTCTATGTCATTCACGTTAACAATCTCATCTTGATTAAGATCACCTGCTAGGTTTACATCAACCAGTAGCCAGTTGTCGGTGAGTATTGAATAATCTATAAAATTAACAGGGTTCAGGTTATCAAGATTTGGGCAATTCTCATCACAAACGTTTCCTGTTCCGTCACTGTCTGAATCTGCCTGAGAGGGATTATAATCATTTGGGCAGTTGTCTGTTGAATCAGGTACTCCGTCGTTGTCATCGTCGTAGTCCACATTCACCGTCACACCAAACCCTTTCCAGCCGAAATTACCACTCTCTTCACGCTGGACGTTACCAAAACTATCTATCGCTCGTGCAAAAATCTGATATTCACCAACTTGTGGAATAACCCAGGTAAATTCCCAGTGTTTCCAGACATTAGGGACATAATAGTTAAGTATCTGGGCAGGTTCCCAACTCTGGCCATTATCTACGGTTATCTCTACATTATTAATATCTATCTCTTCTCCGGCAAAGGCCATACCTCGAATAATATATGTACCAAGAGCTATAATCTCCATGTCGTTAGGCTCGAATATTCTTGCATGAATAGGATAATGATCTAAATCTGTAAGCGGCGTGAATGTAGAAACCTCTATACGTGCCAACCATCGTGCATTTTGAAAACCTGCGATTCCAGGTAAGACCAATTTTAGAGGATAGCCCTGCTCAATTGGAAGTGTTTGGCCATTAATAGCATAAGCTAAAAGGAAGTCATCCCTCAACAACATGTCATCCAAATTACATCGCCTAATTGCGTAGCCATCGACACCATAAAATGTAACTGATAATGCTTCAGTCTCTGGAATAGCTTCAAGCAGCATATCATTAAGATGCACGCCAGTCCAGTTGGCATTGCTGACAAGCAAGTCAGGCCCTTCCGGGAAATAACACTCTAAAGTCGACATTTGTGTCGTCGCAGGATACTGCATTATGTCATCCAGAGTCAGGCTCAGAGGTCGTTCGACCGCGCCATCAATTAACAAATGCCAGTCGCCAGGTATATTAGGAGAAACACCGATTGTGAAAAACTCCTCGATGGGTGTAATAGGAGGGGGTTCAAGCGAATAGCCATTAACAGATAAGCAACCAATAATAAAGCATAAAATCACCATAAAATCTTTCCGGTCTTTCTTGAATGTAACTTTTACTTCCATATTATTCATTTTAGTCTCTTTTCAAGTCCCAATCGTGATTTTGATAAATACAATATCGAGCATAACAATCCTGTTTTGCTTGTTACCTTGCCGCAGACAAGCTCTGCTTCTATCCGTTAGCTGAATCTCGTGTACAAATCATATGCCGGCAGAAAAGGATGTATTCAAAAGTTTTTTGTTTTAGCTGGCTCCAGCATTTTTTTATATCATAGTTTATACTATATAGTAATTACTCCTATTAATCAAGTATTGTTCTTTTTTTCAGGAAAAATTTTTCCCTCTGCCGATAAATGATTGATTATTTTTGATCTCTTGTTTTTTCTACCAAAATAGTGAATAATAAATCGAAAATAACGATGCGCCCGTAGCTCAGTAGGACAGAGCACCGGTTTCCTAAACCGGGGGTCACAGGTTCGAATCCTGTCGGGCGTAGTGAAAATGCCATTACAATGCCGATATCAGCGGTTATTACTACACCATTTCTCACAGGTGCGATTGACAAACAAGGCCTAATCTCTTATAATGATTATTGACATGCACTGTTTTTTCAATCACCAGCCCAAGGGTGATGCGCAATGAGAATTCAATATTTTTCAATTTTCTTTCTTCTTGCCATTCTTGGTCAATCAACCTGTTCGGCGGAAATGGTGCCGTTTGTGATTCCCGCCCAACAGGACGCCAATTCGCTTATAGCCATACAAAATGAGCCAGTTGGAGGTGATGCCTTTTACGACCGAATTGTGGCAACGGGCGACCATTTCACGAGAGGCGGACAACGTATCAAATTCTGGGGTGTGAATTTCAGCTTCGGGGGGATTCCGCCCGCCGAGCCAATCGCGCACAAAATCAGTTCGGATTTTTTCAAATACACACCATCCTCCATAGCCCCGGGCGAAGGAGGGCTTTTTCTTTGCTTGTTGCTCGATATAATGGTTTGGAAATGAAATACGTATACCTTTTAGAAAGCATATCCCATCCCGGCAACAGGTATATTGGTATTGCATGCAATCTCAGGACGCCTGCAGGAACACAATTCAGGTAAATCCCCGCGCATACAGCCAAGTTTCGACCGTGGCACATAATCGTAGCTATCAGCTTCGCCAATGATGGAAGGGCCGAGGATTTCGAGAGGCACCTAAAATCCGGCTCTGGTCACGCGTTTATAAAGCGCCACTTCTGATAAGATTGACGGAGTAAATTTGGGTTCAAGGCCGAATGTCGGAATCCCCCGCCTCCATTGCTAGCCCTATTTCTTGGGGGCTGATAGGTCAAAGAAAAGCTGTATCGATAAGATTATGAATTTCTCCGGCCTTTTAGGGGCTTGGGACGGCTGCTTGCCAGCTTTCTGCCTCATCCCAAGTGTTTGGATGTGCATACGGGTCGCGGATTACTAATGAATCACCATAGCCATCAGTAGATGGATACCAGCTATCATCGTATTCGAACCGCATTATTGTCGCCTCATACGGCCAGGGTAGTTGCAGTACAATCTTTTCTCCGCCGTTGTCTAAGTTGCCTGTGTACTCGCCTGCGACATTGATTCCTCCGCCGTAGCGCGATACGAAGGAGGGCAAATGACTTACGACCACAACATAATCACCGGAGCCAAGTGGCGGCATCGCCGGGAAAGTAAACTCAATACCATCGATAAATCGCACGCCGTTTATGTCCAGTGGGATGTCGCTGATGTTCTGTAGCTCAATGAAATCAAACTCGCTGCCACTGGGATCATGATACATTATCTCTGTGATACGCAAGTCATCCAGAAGCGCTAAAGGACGTTCGAACGCCTGGTCTAAGGTTTCAACAACGACGTCGAGCTCCAGGCCGAATACAATATCGCTGCTGCCGGTTGTGACTTGATGAACCTCTACAGCGATTACATTGTCGCCCTGATATAAATAGCCGGAAGGTATT
>CAYNVP010000058.1:0-13894 GCA_964400665.1 uncultured Pirellulales bacterium
CGATTTTTTCAACAGCCGCACAGTCCTTCGTTTTAAGCATATTTTTCTTCTGAAATCGCAATAATAATATGCCGATAATTAGACGGGCAGGTCGGCAGCAATATTGAGGAAAGCCCTGAGTTATCGGAACTTGCCCTCGATACCCACCCGGCAGGACAGACGAGGAAGAAAAAACAAGGTATGAACGGCGAGATAAGAGTATTACAAGTAGATGACGATGAAATAGATGTTCGGTTAGCCAAGCGTGCCCTGGCCAAAAACGCCCGGTCAGCCAAATTCACTGTTGAATCAGCCGGCACACTGTCTGAAGCCATCGAACACCTTCGCAGCCGATTGTATGACATCATCCTGCTGGATTTAGGGCTGCCCGACAGCTCCGGAATAGAAACAGTCCAGAAGGTGACTCAAGTCAATCCCAATATACCCATCGTCGTTCTGACGGGTCTGGAGGATGAGGAGACCGGACTTAAGTCGATAAAGAGCGGCGCTGCCGATTATTTAGTCAAAGGTCCGTCGATGGAAAATTCCCTCGTAAAGACCATCCTTTACGCCATCGAGCGCAAGAAGGCCGAGGAGAAGCTACACGAATCTCAGCAGATGCTGGAATTAGTGATGAAAAGCATCCCGCAGGCGGTGTTCTGGAAGGACCGAAGATGTGTATATATGGGCTGCAATCCGATTTTTGCGAGACATGCGGGCCTATTATCACCCGAAGAAGTAGTCGGCAAGACGGATTACGAGCTGTGCTGGCGCAAAGAAGAAGCCGACGGCTACAGACAAATCGATATGCGGGTGATGGAGACAAATACACCTGAGTACCATATCATTGAGTCACAACTACAGGCGAATGACAAGCAGGCGTGGGTGGAGACAAATAAAGTGCCGCTTCACAACTCGGCGGGCGAAGTTGTCGGAATCCTGGGCACCTACGAGGACATAACCGAGAGGCGTAAGGCGGAGCGTGCCCTTCAAATAGCCGAAGAGCGATACCGGACTATTTTCGAGAACTCCGCTGTGGCGATTACTATGGCCGACGAACAGGAACGGCTCATTTCCTGGAACACGTTTACGGAAAACATGCTTGGGATGACCAAAGAAGACCTTTACCTCAAGAGCGTACGGTCATTTTATCCGGAAGGCGAGTGGGAAAGAATCAGAACACACGACGTAAGGCAGAAGGGAATGCAGCACCATCTCGAAACGAAGATGCTCAAGAAAGACGGGGAAGTAATCGACGTAGACGTGTCGCTAAGCGTGTTAAAAGATTCGGAAGGAAGGGTAACGGGTTCAATCGGCGTCATCAGGGACATCACCGAGCGAAAGGAAGCCGACAAGAAAATCAAGGAGGCGATGGACCTAAAATCGCAGTTCATCTCCACCGTCTCGCACGAGCTCAGGACGCCTTTGACCATCATAAAGGAAGACATCGCCCTTATTATGGACGGCGCGACGGGTCGGGTAAAGAATAAACAGCGACAGGTGCTGGAGATTGCCCAGCGTAACATAGACCGATTGGCCCGGCTTATAAACGACGTTCTGGACTTTCAGAAACTGCAATCGGGCAGGGCGAAATTCAATATGCAGGACAATTCCATAAACAATGCCATCGAGACCGTTTACAATACGATGGTCAAGGCCGTGAAGAAAAACGGCGTTGATTTGCGGCTCGCTCTGGACAACACCCTGCCCAAGGTGACCTATGATAACGATAAAATCATCCAGGTTCTCACTAATCTCGTCAGCAATGCCATGAAATTCACCGAGAAAGGCAGCATCACCATTGCAAGCCGGAGGATAGAAAACGCGATTCGCGTTTCTGTGTGCGATACCGGCTGCGGCATAAAACAGGAAGACCTGCCCAAGCTCTTCCATCAGTTCCAGCAGCTTATGAGCGGCGGCAGCCGCAAGACCGGCGGGACGGGTCTGGGCCTTGCCATTTCAAAGGATATCGTGGAAAAGCACGGGGGAAGGATTTGGGTAGAATCGGAGTCAGGCAAGGGGACAACTTTTCATTTTCTGCTGCCGATTAAATCGGCAGCCCGCGAGTTCGAAGCAACCGCCCGAACACTGCAGCAAAAATAACCCGACACACTGTTTGCCTGAAGTCCTGATTATCAGGTTACGAGGTTACGAGGATTCAAGGCATTAGACGCCGCTAAGTGATTTTTTGCCTTCGAGTGCGTTGGCAATCTTTTCTTTAAGCTCGGCAAAATCGAAGGGCTTGGCGATGTAATCGACGATGCCGAAAGACGAGGCGGTGGCAATATCATCGACTTCGCAGGCGGCGGTTACCATAATCACCGGTATATTCTTTAGCTGCGGGTCATTGCTCATATTCTCCAGCGTTTCGTGTCCGTTCATCACCGGCATACTCGTATCCAGCAGGATAAGGTCCGGCTTTTCGCTGAGGGCCTTTTCCAGGCATTCTTTGCCGTTGACCGCCACGACCGTCTGGTAATTGCTCCATTCGAGATGATGCTGAATTGTGCCGACGTAATCCGGCTCATCATCCACGATAAGTATTTTCGCTTTGCCCGATTTTTTACCAGATTTGAAAAAACCAAACATTATTACTTCTCCTTTTTATCCGCCCCCGGCGGATACCCGGCCCCCACTAATTTAAACTTATTCATAATTCTTTATCGGCCCAAATCGTTGGTTAAGTTAGCAAAATGTCCTGACTCATCGGCTACTTCCCGGAAGATTTTTTCGGTTTCGGCTCATCGGGCAAAGTAATCAATGAATTTTGCTTCAACCGGTTAAATCTGGCCATTGCCTCGGCCGGTACCGGCTCGCCCTTGTAAACGTGGGGCGACAAAAGCACGAGAAGCTCGGAGTTTTCCACTACCTTGCGGTCATCTGAAAATAGAAGTCCGATGAGGGGTATATCGCCGAGGATAGGCACTTTAACTTTAGTATGTGTGGTTTCCTGCCTGCGCAAACCGCCCATCACGACCACCTGGCCATCGTCCATTAGCAGCGTTGTGCTGGCCTGGCGCCTGTCAATTATAGGAACACCACCTATTGATGTGCCGGTGCTGATGCTCTGTTCGGGCTTTACCTCCAACAGAATTTTCCCGTCATCGGTAACGGTCGCCTTGACTTCCATAGTGACGCCGACTTCCTTAAACTCGGTCGAGGTTATGGCGCTGGAACCGCCGCCGCCCGATGTGGACTGCGTAATCTGCTGATAAGGAATTTCCTGGACGGTTTTGATTTCGGCATTTTGGCCGCTGACGACCATTACACGGGGGCTAGCCAGTATGTCCACATTTCTCTTTTGCTGCAGTAAATTAACAACAAAACGAATATCGTCGTTGATAATCGCCAATTCACTACCGAGCCCCACTGGCGCGTATGCCGTGATATTTCCGATTGTTTCGGCATCCGGCGCTATTATACTCAGCCGGTTGGGAAAAATCAGACTCTGGCGGTAAGCAAAGTCTTTATTAGCCATGGTCAAAAGGTCCCAGTCAACGCCGATTTCGGTGTCGTCTTTCAGCTGGACATCGATAATAACGACCTCTATCATAACCTGCTCCGGCGTCCGGTCGGCCTTTTTCACCTCGGCAAGGACTCTCTCGAGGTTCTCTTTTGTGTCGCAGATAATCAGCGAGTTTGTGTTGTCATCGACACCTATGCTGCCGTATTCGGAAGACATTTTAGCTAAAGCATTTTTCAAATTCGGGGCATTGAGAAACTTTAACGTCACCGTCTGCACGAACAGCGGCGGCTTTGACGAAACCGGTTCCGAGCTTATCGGGATATCCACCTGCTCCGAACCAAATCCGCCGAAACCGCCCGCGAAAGGGTCGTCCCGGCCAACGGCTGCTGTATTGCTATCCGGCTGTTCGGCGCCTTGGCAAATGCCCGTTACGAGAATGAGTAAAGCGCATATAAGCAATTTTTTTATCCGCTTATTCATACGAAGCCATCTCCATAATATCTGCGCAATAAAGTGTCAGGTTTAGCCGGCATTTCAGCTTACCGGCATTGCGGTCGGTCTCTATCATTACCGAGTCTATCCATATTTTGCGTGGGTAGGCCTGCAATTCTTCAAGCAACCTGATGATATTACCGTATCCGCCGGTAATGCTTACGGCTGTTTTGTTTGCGACTATTCCTGAGCTGTCCTGCGTTTGGTTTTCCGAGCCGCGCCGCTGTTCAGGGTCCGCGTTGACCGACTGAATCACACAACCGACGCTGTTGGCAAGTGCCGGCAAAGAAGCAAAGAACCCTCTCACCTCACGCGTGTTAACCAACTCGTTTCGCAATCGGTCGGACTCTGCGTTCAACTTTTCCAGTTTTGCTTTTTTCGCTGTCAACGTTTCATCAAGATGGCCGGTTTTGCGTAATATGCTGCCGAGGGTGTAATTATACTTTTCAGCGGCCAAGAGCTGACTGCCATAGGGGGCAAGAATCCATCTGTAAAGCCCGAGGGCCGCGATGAGCACGACCGCGAGCAGCATAGCCCGCCTGTGCGAACGCCTGAGTTTGATGATTTTGTCAACCGACATTTTCTGCCTTAGCAGTTGTATTACTCAGCACACAACTAAGCTGGTAAGTTATTAATCCTGTTTGCCAATCCTGCTCGCGAGCTTCCAACAGGGTGACCGAAGTAATGCCAGGTGACTTTTCGAGCAAATTGAGGAACGAGTAGACCGCCTCGTTCGACAACGCGAGTCCCTGAATCAGCATTTTCGAACCATCCTGGCATGACATAGCCGATATACGCACCGAGCGCGGCGTAGCCCTGCGTATTTCTTCAAACAGCTTTGCCCAGTCGATATCTCGGTGCGACGCTTCAATCCTGCCGATAGCGTCGAGCCGGGTCGTCAGAATTCCAAGCCGGCGGTCGAGCAATTTCTGTTGCTCGATTAAGACAGCGATATCCTTGTTTTCAACAAGCTGCTGCTTTGCGATGGAGCTACGAGTCGCTCGTTCAATCAACAAGGCAAAACCGTTAATTGCCAGCAGCATAAACAGCAGTATGGCGGCGACGGCATTTGCGGCAATCAAGGCATCCTTTTTGGTTTCTCTGAGGTGTTTTATCTGAGGGGGCAACAGATTTATGCGGCACAGATTCGACGGATTTCCCCTCATATTTGTTCCATATGCCTTCAGGAGGTTCATAGCAAGTCCGACCGCCACAGGAGAAGGTTTTTCATTTTTTTCCGCCGCTGAGTCGCCCACAGGAGTATCCTCGCAGGCATTTTGGATTGTTCTGACCTGCAGGTGTTCTGCGCGGATTTCGGATTTGATACGCTCACCGACAATCTGCGGTGATTGTTCGGCATCAATAAAGACAGTAACATCCCATTTACCGGTATTTTCCGAGACGTCAACATCGTAAAATCTGACAACCTCAGACAGTTCGTCGCTCAATCGGCGGTTAAAATCATCGGTTACTTTTTCAATTTCCTTTGTCCGGATAAAGTCCACAGCGCCGTTTCTCAACACGCACATCGTCAAAGACGTCCCCTGCAATATCGCAACAAGGACGTTGAAAGCGGTTTTGCCGGTTATTTTCCTTGCATAGACAGCCCTGAGATAAGCAAGCAAGGGCGGCTCAATACTCTCCACGGAAAAGCCGGCCTTTTCGCAAACCCTGACAAGGCCGAGCATTTTCTCGTTTTCAGCCGCGACCACCAGCACTCTCCTGTCGGAGGTCCGTTTTGCCGAGCCGACTGTGGAGAAATCAACAGCGATGTCCCTGCCAGGGAGGACGACGCAGTTTTTTATTTCATTATTCACGAACTGTCTGATATTCGTCGGCGCCTGCTGGGGCATATCCATAATCTGGACAACAGCCGGCCTGGCAAACAGCGTTACCGCCGCACGATTTGCTCGTATTCCGCTGTGACGTCTCAAGTCCTTTATTGCCCTGGAAAGCAGAACAGGGTCAGCGAGATTTCCGTCTTTGACGGCGCCATCAGGCACAGGAGCGGCAGCCGAGGTGATGAGTTCCGGGCCATTTTTGCCGCTTCTGAGCAGAACGATGCTGATACGATCCAGCGAAATATCTATGCCTACCGCTGTTTTGTCGCCGGTTCTCATTCGTTTATCCTCAAATTGTCGATTCTGATTACGTACGGCGAGCTGGTTCCCACTGTAACATCCGCACCAACCCGGGCCACAAACCCCTGCGATGAAGTTGCCTCAGAAGTAATCGTCGGGTTTGGCAGTGTGCCGGTAACAGTCACGGTGTAAGTGCCGTAACCCGGGAACGACTTATTTGTATAGCCGGCGTCGGGCGTCCAACCCGAATCCGCTCGTATCTGAGCAAAGGCATCATTCAATCCCGCCTCGGCTACCTCAATCGCCTGAGCGGCGTAAAGCTGGTTCTGCATCAGCATCAATTCCTCCGTTGTCATTTGCAGTATCCCGACCGTAATCATCGTCATCAGGACAATCGCGAAGACAATCACAAGAAGCACTGAACCGTTATTTTTCTTCCCTTTTTTCATAATAACTTCGCGCTATGGTCGTAACTCGTTTCCGCAACAATCGTCTCTGGTATCATGATTAGGCGCTATTGCTATGGTGAGCATCCTCGCCTCCTGCGACGCGGTCAATGCAAATGTCGAGGTTCCGCTGCTGCCTACGGCTGATTGCCTGACACATCCCGCGCCGCCTGAAACACCGCCGGCAGTTATTAACACGTCGTCTATCCACAGGTCCTCGTTGTTATCGATAGAAGACCCCTCAAACCTGATGCGGAAGTTAGCACGGATGTATTGTGCACCGGTGATTGTGGTTTGGTACGGGTACCAATTATCTTCCGCCTGGGCACCCACCTCAAAATAGTCAATGTAACTGCTGCCGTTATAAAGCTGAAGATAGACGTCGTCCTGATTATCAATATTATTAATATAATACCAGAACTCAATCGAGAAAGAGCTGTAAGCGCTTGTGTTGATATTGTCAGATGTCAAGTAGTTATCCCATCTGCCGGCATGTGCTGAATAGGTGCCCGAATGTCGCCAACTGTTGTCCCTGTCCCAATCCGTAGCGCCGCCATCGGTCCACTTGCTGAAATCCGTTTCGAAGCCGTCCTGAAATAACACGACGCCGATTTGGTCCATCGTTATTGGTGTATGGCCGGAAAGCCCCGGAGCATCGACAGTGATATCGCTGCCATCGAATGCGCCAAGCCGAAGAATCATACAATTTCCAACCGTCGGACTCACCGCCGGACTGGTTGGGTTGATATGGGTCTGGCCGCCGGGTCCGACCGACCAGGCATTTATGGGATTAGTTGTGTCGTGGTTTGTAAAACGCATTATCCAGCCGTATGCCGGCCGAGTTCCCGTCCAGCTAAACTGGTGAGTAGCCGGCTCTGAGGCCTCCGCGAGTTTCCACCAGACGCCTAACGTAACCGCGCCACTATAATCATCGACGTTGATTGTCGTCCAGCCCGAAGGAGGCGATAGCGTTGACGAAGAATCGCCGTCGGTGGCTACTGCCGCGATGAGCAGGTCGCCGGTGTTTGTCGAAGGCGTATCGATTGTCAGCGTGGTGCCGGAACTGGTTTTTTGCTCGTTGAACGTCTCGTAGGTTATTACAGAGAAGCTGACGTTATCAATCACAGCAGTGCAGACGACGCCATCGTTGTGGCTGGTGACAGCCAAGCCGACGTAGACATCGGTCGCCATACTGATTGTTACATCAGAGCCAACCTGTGTCCAGGCGGAACCATCCGGTGATTCGTAGCCGCTAAAAGTATTACCGCTGCGTATCAATTTGACCCAATAAGGGGCTGTTACGGAACTGCCGGCATTGTGGTCGCTGCTGCCGCCTGTGCTTGTGCGTCGCTGAAAAGCGGTTCCGTTACCCGGCGTAACGACCATCATAGCGTGTTTCGAAGGGCCGGTGAGTGTTTCACGAATCATCACGCCTGCTTTGGCCCACTGGTCTGTATATTCGACACTTACTACGCGGGCAATTATTTGACCATCTCCGCTGAGGGATTGATACACGTAGTGAAACTCATCGCTGTTGTTCCAGATATCATTACCTGACGCATCAATGGTCCATACGCATGAGTCAGACGTCGCATCACCCGCAGCGGCGACATTTCCGATGTCCTCGTCCGACCAGCAGGCCTGACTCTGAGAATTTACGCGCAAATAGACCCATGTAGTGAAGGTCTTGTTTTGGCCAAGCGAACCCGAATTGGTGAATGTGGCGTCAACCTTTACGACCCGGACATCATTTGTATCCGTAACGGGTGAAAGAGGATTATCCAAATCGCAGGCATCGTAACAGGTAAAGGTAAGTGAGCTGACCGGCCCGGCCAGGTCCGACAAAGCGCCAACGGCGCCATATTCGACGTAATTATTTCCGGCTTTATCATATCGCAGGTTGTTACCGTCGTTGTCCTCAAACTCGATATAGCCATCGATATCAGAGGACTCACTGACAGCGGTTATCCTCACCGCTTTTGACAGGTTACGATTTATGTGGTCCATAAGGACTCTTCCGTTCTGAAGCGCTTCGGCGGTCCCCTGCTTGACGTCCCAGCTATTGCGGATGAGCGTGAATTGAGGCAAAATGGCTGCAAAAATGATGCCAATCATAGCCATAGCTATGACCAGCTCCATAAGAGTTAACCCTCGATGCAAACAGACCTTATTTTTCATTCCATTTCTGCGCATAATGGTTCACTTGCTTTCTGTTTTTTCGGCATAAAACGTGTGCGGCGTTTGCTGCAAACCGGATTGTCGGACGTGAAAGACGCATACGAAAAAAGGGTGGAAAATCCGATGAGCTATCAGCAAAAGGGAATTTTTATAAGACGCTTAAAGATGCCAAGCAACAGGACTTTGACGGCTGCGAGGCAAGTCCCATAAGCTTACCCGTCAGGCCACCTTCTGGCGATACAGGAAGCCAGAGTAACTTCGACCTCGTCAGATGAAAGCGTGCCACCGCCGTCACCATCATAACCAACAGATACGGTTATCTTCTTCAAATCCGTGTCAGCATCGGTATCTGTAACATTACAAAGGTATGAACCGCCCAAAGCCACGTTGTTGGCCGTAAAAGAACCAGACGAGCCAAAGCTGTAAATAGAACGAGCCCTAATATCATCGAGCTTGCCCTGGGCAAGAACTAAGCTCAACGTTTTTTTCTCCATTTCGGCGCTCATCTGATGTGCCCGCGTCAAATTCTTCAGTATGGGAACCATAGCTACAACCAGCAGCGACGAGGCCAGAGTGACCTCAATAATACTAAGCCCGCTGGGCCGCCGAGCCGACCTTGTTTTTTTTCTCCGAATAGAATCTCGTATGAAACTCATCAAACTCATTACGCTGCTTAACCTCCCGTACATTGCACGATGCCGGTGCCGGATATAACCGTAATTGTGTATGTTCTGCCCTCAGCAGAGACGGTAAGCGGGGTGCCTGCGGTTCGCAGGTTTCCCAAGGGTCCGAAGCGAAATTCATTACCGCCTCCACAGCTTATGTGTGAATCTATTGTTTGCGTATCCACCGTCACGCTGTTGGAGTCGTCGATGATTTGATACGTTGAGCCGGTTATTCTCAGAGTAAAACCGGTTGGATTGGTTGCGGCGTTTGAAATAGCCAGTGTTCTTGTTCTTCGCAGGTCGGTAGCAATTTTTTTGGCGACGGTGTGGGCCTGTTTTCGGTAAAGGGCGGCAAAATTCATCCGGGGGACGGCGATAAACGTCAAAGCCCCCACAATCAGAACTATGACGATAAGTTCGATAAGACTAAAACCTGTTTTTTTACCGGCCATAGCAATCCGCCGTTACAATCAAAAGGGATGGCCGCCAACTGATGGCAGCCATCCCGAACAATCATAAAAACAGCCGGTCGGAAAAAAACCGGACTGACCAACGCTTTTAATGGCTGTGCGCGGCGACCCTGTGGGTAGTCGTGCTGTACACATAAGCGTCCCCGAACGGACAGGCGGGGACGTCGCCTGAACCAAAATAATTCGGGTCGCTGGTAACATCAGTCAAAGCGGACGGATAGGCACCCGTGTCTATCTTGTACATTTCTATGGCCGTGTTAAGAGTGTCAACGTTGGTATCGCACGCGCTTTGCTTGGCCGTTTTGGTACTTGTGGAGATTCTCGGAATTGCAATCGCTGCCAGCGCACCCAAGATAATAACCACAATCAACAGCTCAATTAACGTTAAACCTTTTCTGCTCCGCATTTGATTATCTCCTTAATAACTCGTTTAGATTCTACACAAAAACCGGTTTCAATACATTCATCCTCGACACAAAACACCGCTGTCTTTACCAAAAAAACCTACAAAATAAATTTATTAACAACAAATAAATAGTCCCCTGCCTTCAATTCAAAAGCCGATTATAGGACCGTGCACCGGTTGATTAAATGTCTGTTAATTCACGAGTTTTTCTTTACTTCAAATGGCCCATATAATCGAACATCGGCAGATACGCGCCCATAAGAATAAGGCCGACGAGCACACCCATAATAAGGGTCAAAGCCGGCTCAAGTTTCACAAGCAAGGCGCTTATAGCCCATTCAATATCCTTGTCTAAAAGGTCCGCTCCTTTGTTGAGCATCTCAGGCAGCATACCGACCTCCTCACCGGAAGAGGCCATTTGCACTATTAAAGGCGGGAAGATGTCGAATTTTTTTAACGAGCCGGCAATTGAGGCGCCGGCCTGTATCGCCTTTTGCAACTCTGCGGTTATTTTGTTGACTCTGTGGTTTCGTGCAACGAGGCACGCCATATCCAGCGACTTTATCACCGATATTCCAACCGAGGCCAGCATAGCAAATGTCCGTGTGAAGTGTGACACTACCAGCATCCTGTTAAGCCTGCCAAAGACCGGCATATCGAGCTTGAAATTATCCCACCTCGCTTTGACCAGGGGTTTTTGCGAGAATCTTTGAATGGCCAGTATAAGTGCGCCGACGGCAATAATCATCGCCCACCACCAATGTCTCAAAAATGAGCTGGCCGCTATAAGAATGAGTGTCGGCCCCGGCAGCGGCGCATGAACCTGTGCATACAATTTCTCAAAAACCGGGATAACAAAAGTAAGCAATATGGTGATTGTCACCAGGCACATAGCCGTAACGACAACAGGATAAGCAAAGGCCGACTTAACCTTCTGCTTCAATGCCGCCTGCTTTTCGAGATAAGCTGCGCTCATTGCAAGGGTCTCGCCGAGTTTACCGCCCACCTCTCCTGCTTCGACCATTCCAAGGAAAAAATCCGAAAACACGTCTTTATGTCTGGCGAACGCCGCCTTCAAGCTCAAACCGGTTCCAACATTATCCCTTACATCGGCGATTATACTCCTCAACGCGGGCTTGCTCGTCTGCTGCTCGAGGGTATCGAGACATCTGAGAATTGGAAGCCCCGCAGAATACATTCCCGCAAACTTGTAAGCAAACGTCGCAATTTCTGATTGTTTGACCTTTACCCTTCTGCGAATGCCCTTCCCGGACTGCCTCGACCGTCTTGCTTTGACCAAGACATACCCCATCTTGTCCAATTCATCGCGCAGGGCAGAGGTGCCTTCCACATCCGTATATGTGCCGGAAACTGTTTGGCCCCTTGTATCTTTGGCCACGTATGTGTAAACAGCCATTAGTCCGCCCTCAAATCGACAATACGCACCAGTTCATCTACAGTAGTGTTGCCGCTGAGTGCCTCATCAATAGCGCTTTTGGTCAGCGTTCTCATACCCTCCTGTATGGCCTGCTGCTTTATCTGCCCATCGCTGCAGCCGTCGGTTATCATTTTGCGAATCTGCGGACTAACTGGCAGTATCTCAAAAACGCCCTTTCGTCCGAGATAGCCGGTGTTCCGGCAGCCATTACAACCAGCGCCCCGACAAAGCTGTATGTCCTTGTCAATTTGTGACTTACCGAAAAGGGCCATAAGCTCCTCATCGCTTGGCTTATATGGCTGTTTGCATCCGGGGCAGGTCATTCTTATCAGCCGCTGCGCGACAGCGCCCAATAACGCCGAAGCGACCAGAAAAGGCGCCACTCCGAGATTTATCAAACGAGATACCGCCCCCGCCGCGTCGTTGGTATGCAGGGTGCAGAGAACCAGGTGTCCCGTCAACGCGGCGCTGACAGCTATTTCGGCGGTTTCAGGGTCACGTATTTCGCCGACTAAAATAATGTCGGGGTCCTGCCGGACAATGCTGCGAAGCGATGACGCAAAAGTTACGCCCGCCGCAGGCCTGACCTGTATTTGTGTAATACCTTCGAGCCGATATTCGACTGGGTCTTCTACCGTTACGATATTCACATCCGGAAGATTTAAAAGTTGCAGCACCGCATATAAAGTCGTGGTTTTGCCGCAGCCGGTCGGCCCAGTAAGCAGAATCATTCCGTATGGATTATTGACGAGCTGCCTGAATTTCCTGTTATCTTCAGGAGAAGCAACAACTGAATCCAGCAACCATTTGCCTGCGTATTTATCGAGTATTCTCATAACTATTTTTTCCCCGCCGGTCGCAGGCAGCGAGGATACACGCAGGTCATAATCACGGCCATCGTGTCGCACCGACATATGGCCGTCCTGCGGCGCCCTCTTTTCGGAAATATCCATATCAGACATAATCTTTATATGCGAGATTACCTCGAGCTGGGCCGAGGCCGGAACATTCAACGCATCGTGCAGAAGACCATCAATGCGATATCGCACCCTCATATCCGCATCCCTCGGTTCAAGATGTATGTCGCTGGCCCGTGCGTCAATCGCGCCGTTTATGATGGATGAAACCAGACGTGTGATCGGATTCTCGGCGACTTCGACCGACTCTCGCTCGGCCTGGGTGAGCTTGTTCTCCAGCAACTTATCATCTTCCTGTGACTGGCCCGGCTCACCTTTGAGCCGCATCGAAACTATTGCCTGTTTTGTTACATCGCGGACACTGAAGTGATATTGTATCGACTGTTTGATAGCCGCCGGCGATGCGGCAACAGGCACCACCTCGTAGCCCGTTTTCATTTCTATCTGGTCGCGGACCGAAAGATTCAGCGGCGAGCTCATCGCAACGATCAGCCGATTGCCCTCTTTTCTGACTGGAACGACGTTGTAGCGGCTTACCATCTCATAGCCAAGCAGGTGAGCCGACATCGGGTCAATCATATCCGGTGAAAGTTTGACAAACTCGATATTATGAGTGGCGGCGACAATCCTCGTGAGCTGTTCATCGTTTACAAGTTTGCCCTTCTTCAATATGCTTATAAGACTTTTGCCCGTTTGCCGCTGCTGTGCCAGTGCCGTCTCCAAGGTTGCTTCGTCGAGGAGCTTTTCTTTAGTAAGCAACGAGATTATCGGGTCTTGATTTTCCATAATACCTCATCATCCTAGCGTAGTTTCTACCAGTCAGCAATGTTTATCGACACCCTTTCCCGACGACTTAAAGACAAAGGCGCAAGGGTATTACGATATTGCCAAATATGCCAAAACACGACGTAATGGTCCTATAAGACCGGCTGTGGGTGATTAAAAATGCAGGAAACGCTGCCTAATGAAAACGTCTAACTGTCAAGATGCAGGATTTTGGCGCCTTCAAAGCCATTAAATTTTGTCGAAGAAGCAATGCTGTAAGCGCCTATATTTTCCGTAATGAGATAATCACCGATTTCCAAATTACCCGGGAGCTGCTCCGACAAAGAAACTTTGTCGAAACTATCGCACGTGGGACCGACAACGGCACACACTTCTTTTTTGCCGCGCCTGACTGATCGAAAATTGGGTATCCAGTGGTCGTAAACGACACCCGAGAACGTGTGATAGACGCCGTCGTTTATGTAGTAGAAAATCTTTTCATCCCTTCTTGCTTTTCCTATTATTTCAGAAATCAGTACGGCTGAAGTGGCCACCATAAATCTCCCCGGTTCGGCTATAATCTCTATGTCG
>CAYNVP010000059.1:0-788 GCA_964400665.1 uncultured Pirellulales bacterium
TCACTGCTGATGGAAACGCCTAATGGCATCGTCTCTTACAAGTTTAGCGACGGTCATATTTTTCGCAGCTCGCCGGACATAGCTCCCGGAGACATAAAATGGACCATTCCGCACGGCAGAATAAACTGGCGGGTCTGGAACAGAGATAAAACTGGCTATGCGGTCGAAATAAGCACGTATATCGAGGACAAGGCCCTTGGTCATACTCGCAAAAAGATGGCCAACAGTTTTTTATTTTTTACCGGGATAGCCCCGGAAGGTGCTGAATGAAAACCGAAAAGACAGGACAGAACGGTTTCGTTATGATTCTTGTAATCGTTATCCTTGCCCTGATTGGGACGTATATGATTGTTCTGGCCGGTGATTCAAATACCTTCGCTTTTCAGGCCGACCGTGCTTACCTTGATGCGTGTGATTATAATCTGCGTGCAAGCGCCCTTGCCTGGGCAAAGCAAAACGTCAAAGCCCACGCAGGCGTCGTTTCACTCGATACGGCAGATATGAATATCAAGGGGGCGACTTTGAGTGTTAAAACCTCTGCTGTAGAAAAAGGAAGGGCACGGGTAGAAGTTAACACATCGTGCAGCCGGGCCCGGCAACGACTCACCTCTTCAAGGAAATTCACCATCGAAACCCAATAGAATCCCATATCGATGGCTTGCCAAGGCGTAGTTAGCCGCATTCATGGAACATCGAAAAAAGTCCAGCTTCACACCTTAGGGGCTATGCCTTGACATGCTTCATTCGCCGACAAGCGGCGAACGAAGACTGGAGACGAAGGGAATCGA
>CAYNVP010000059.1:798-3961 GCA_964400665.1 uncultured Pirellulales bacterium
CACTTGTCGTAGCAGACAATATTTTTCATCGGCTCCCGCGTTGTTTGCCTCCCGCCGTTGGCAGGATAACCCAGGGCCATCAGCTCAATTATAGCAATATCCCCAGGTATCTCCAGCACTTGTCTGACCTTTTCCGTATCAAACGAGCCAATCCAGCAGGTGGCCAGTCCAAGCTCGGTCGCCATTAGCGCTATATGCTCAAGGGCAATAGCCACGTCTATCGGTGCAATCTGCTGGCCGCATCGCATTGTGTCTTTGCAGACGCTGCAGGCAGCTATCATTGCGCCGGCCTGACCAAACGCCTTGGCCTGGTTTGTGCAGTCGGCCGCCTGTTGTTTGCGCTTTTTGTCGGTAATGACGACGAATCGCCAGTCCTGTAGATTTTTGGCCGATGGCGCCTGCCTGGCCGACTCGAATATCTTATCGAGTTTTTCCCGCTCGACGGGCCTGTCCTGATATGCCCTGCACGAGTATCTTTTCTGAATCGCCTCAAACACTGTCATAACGAACCTCCGGGTTAAACTTATGTAACGGCGAGAGTATAAACCATCTGGGATATTGACGCAAGCGGCCAGGAAGGGTATCCTGCCTGTGAACCGGGCGGTTAGCTCAGTTGGTTAGAGCGCCTGCCTTACACGCAGGAGGCCACAGGTTCGAGTCCTGTACCGCCCAGTATTTGTCCCCCGTGAAAATAGCTTAGGTCGTTCAGGGTTTCATTGGTGTGGCGGTATCTGCCGCCGTTTGGTTCAGGTCGGTAGTATTGCGTTTTGCGAGCTGGGTATGAGCGGCAAGGACATTGAGGTCGAACTGGACTTCGAGGTTTCTTTCCCGCTGCAAAATGTCGCGATGCCACTCGGTGAAATCCTGCATTTGGCTGTGAAGCTGCCGTCTGTCCAGGAAATGACCGTATTCGGCCTTTTGCAGTTCAAAGTCCTCCAGCGTGTTGACTAAAAAGTCCTTTTCTCTGCGCACAGACTCCAGCTGCTCGGCAGTGCTGCTGAGATTTTCGATAGCTGCATCGAAGGAAGAAACCGGCGGAAGGCTGCTCGATGTATTGCAGCCGACTAACGTCAGCAGGCATAGAATAACGGTTGGATTTCTCATATTTCTCCTGTCTATTAATTATACATTTTCGCAGTCCTAAATCAAGCAAAAAACCGGTGTTTGACGCGGTTTGTTCTGCTGGATATAATTCCGGCGACGCTGGTAATAATCCATCGAGGTTTCCGCTTGAAGGGTTCGCTGATTATGATGCTTCAGAACACGGTTGCAGACGTTTTTAGACCTGATGAACGTACTTTAGCTTGTCTTTACGACGCTATAGTTGTTATTTGCGGATCGCTACTGGTGGGCCTGAGCGCCCAGATAAGAATTTATCTCCCCTTTAGTCCGGTGCCGATTACCGGCCAGACGTTTGCCGTGCTGATGTTGGGAGCGTTACTCGGTTCGCGGCGGGGCGGACTTGCGATGCTTGTATATCTTGTCGAGGGAGTATCGGGACTGCCGGTGTTTGCCGCGGGTGTTGGATTGGCGGCTCTCTTTGGGCCTACAGGCGGCTATCTTGTAGGTTTTGTGCCGGCGGCATATCTCGTGGGCAGATTGGCCGAAAGGGGCTGGGACAGGCGAGTTATTGCGACAGTCACAGCGATGATTAGCGGCAACATAGTCCTGCATTTGTTTGGTGTGGGCTGGCTTGCGGTATTGACCAACATCAGAACGGCCTTAATAACAGGCCTGTATCCTTTTATCATAGGCGACCTTTTGAAAGTGGCGCTTGCCGCGGCTGTTTTGCCGGCGGGATGGAAACTGCTGGGACGTCTGAACATGATAACGGGCCGGTGACAGGGGGGATATTCCACGCCGACGCCATCTATTTTTTCTCCAGGTCAGACCCTTCGCTTCACTCAGGGTGACGATTACGGTTGTCTAAAAAAACCGCTTAGATATAAAATTAAGACTGGACTGAAATAATTTGAAAATTCTCCTTTTTTGGGGAACGATAAGCGGACCGAAACCGACTTACTATTGAACGATGAACGAACAAGAGCAACAGATATATACCGAGTTACTGGTTGTTCGCTGTCAACAGGGAGAAAAAGAAGCATTCGAGTCGATAGTTGAGTTGTGGCAGAAACCCCTGTTGGTGTTTGCGTGGCGATATCTTGACCAGGAGACAGAGGCGTGGGATGTAGTGCAGGAAACCTGGGTTGCAGCAATAAAGGGACTGAACAAATTACAAAATCCAGGCCTGTTCGTATCATGGCTGTTTCGCGTTCTAACAAATAAGTGTATTGACCGAATAAGGAAAAAACAATCAGAGGAACGTCTGCTGAAAAATGCTAATGTCAAAACACAATCTCCTAAGATTTCAAATGAGAATGAAGCTTTAGCGCAGGCAATTCAACAACTGCCGGATGAGCAAAAAACACTTATTCTTCTCCGATTTGGACAGGGATTGCAGATTGGGCAAATCGCGGCGATATTAAACATGGCTGAAGGGACAATAAAATCAAGAATACATCGTGCGCTTGCACGACTGCGTGAAATTTTAGGAGACGCAATATGACCGAAGAATTGGAAAAAAAATTAAATGAGCTATTGGGATTGAAAAAACAACTCGAGGAAATAACCGAGGAAAAACAGAAGGCGATTGCCTCCTCAGTGTTTGAGAGATACAAGAAAGAAGCCAGATTTAACTTAATCCGGTTCTGGGTCAAAATTGCGCTGGGATTGGCGTATTTTACAATCGGGATGATAGGCGTGATAGTTTGCCTGCACGCAATTGCAAACGATGTTCCCCAGGGCACATACCAGGGTCTTATGCTTTTTATAGGGATTATAGGATTTGGGATTGTGATTGTTGGGAGATTGCAGTTCGACACCATTCGAAGCAAATTGTCAATTTTGCAGGAACTCAAGCAATTTGAACTGCGAATAACGGAAATGCTGAAAAAGTGATTTCTCCGAAAAGGGGAAATTAACTACGGCGTTGCTGCGTTTGGCTCTGCATTTTGGCGATGCAGGCCATCTAAATCGTTACTGCTTTCGTTCAGGCCGTTTCGAATGCTTTCTATTTCTACTCGGGACAACGATATCTGGCCCTGAACACCGGTAAGCTCCGACTGAATAGTATCGAGGTTTCGCCTGTATTTGTTCAGGTCTG